>NZ_AP023065.1:1386117-1732647 GCF_016593235.1 Nitratiruptor sp. YY09-18 | reverse complement strand
AGAGTAATTGTTCACATTGTGAAAATTATGTGAAAATTGCATGAATAAAAAGGTTCTAGCTACCTTAAAATGGGATGTTAGAGAAATTGAAGATATGTGAAAAAAGGTGCAAATTTGTATATTTTGGGCATTGATCCAGGAAGTAGAAATTTGGGATATGCAATTATTGAGTATGAAGAGAGAAGGCTTCGACTTATTGAAGCTGGTCTTATAAAAATCAAACCAAAAGATTTTCAGTATCAACTTTTGCAAATGATTGAGGGGATTGATATGGTTTTTGATAGTTTTAGTGTTGATGAGGTTGCAATGGAGGATATCTTCTATGCATACAATCCCCAGACTGTTTTGAAACTTGCACAATTTCGTGGAGCTATCGCTTTGCGTATTATTCAAAGGCATGGCAATTTTAGTGAATATACACCTTTGCAGGTTAAAAAAGCTCTCACAGGTAACGGAAAAGCCGCAAAAGAGCAGGTTGCTTTTATGGTAAAGAAGTTACTTGGAATCAAAAAAGATATAAAACCCCTCGATATCACTGATGCTATTGCAGTAGCAATCACGCACTCCCAAAGGATCAAAATCTGATACCTAGACTTACAATTGTCTTGGTATCTGTCTTTTTAGAGCCTTGCGGTGGGAGATTATCGTAGTTTACTTGCTCTTCGAAGCGTATATGGAGTCGTTTTGTAATATTAAATTTTATACCTGCAATAACGCCTATCTCATAATTTTTACTAAAGTCTTCAAAACTTTCCCAAAATTTTGATTTTATATAAAGAAGGCTCAGTTGATTGAGTCTATTGGTATATTCGATGTTTTCTACCAGTGAAGCATACCTTTTGGTAGGAAGATCATTTGCATAATCTTCTATTGTATATCCTAGACCAAATTTGACTTTGAGATTTTGTGAGTCGGTTTTGTATATTCTCTTTCCAGCCCCGATGCTAAAATCATATTTTCCATTATAGTTTTTGAAATCTGGGTTACGCAACCATTCAAAGAGAAAATATCCAAGCCACTTATATTGAATATATTGCTCTAAACTAAGAGAACTTGTATACTCTTCGTTACTTTTGACGTCACGGTTTTCTGCATAGTAAGCAGCAAGAGAGAATTTTATGTGAAGTTTTTTATGGTGGAGTCCAATGGTAGAGTATCTTGCTCTATATTTGCCATTGAGATTAGTAGTTTGGCTATTTCCTGTGGTATTCGTAAATCCTAGATCAAAACTTTGCTTGAGTGAGTCAGCATGCACAAAGCTTACAACAAAGAAAATTATGAGGAGTACTCTTCTCATCTACCCTCTATGTATATGATCTTCATAAAGATATCTATGATCTTCAGGCAGTGCATCAAAGATAGCGTGAGTAAGATCGCGTATCTCCCATAGAGCCGATTTGGAGCTACGAAGAGCAAGAAAATTTTGTAATGAACGAGCGTTAATAGTCCAGGTGAGCTCTGTTTTATAGCACTCTGGTAAGCAATATTTTGCTATATCGTTAGAAATCCCTTCTTGGAGTACTTTTTGGAGATTATTGAGCGCTTTAATGCTCATTGTATCAACTAGCTCATTTCCTGTGAGGACAATATATTTGCTTACACCTTCAAAATCTTTTTCATCAAAAGGCTCGGCATTTTTTAGCTCTTTGAGAGTGTAGCGTGTAGATTTTACACTCAGACTTGCCATGCGATGGCGGGCAAGCTCTTGCAAAAGGGCGCGGCTTATTCCTTGAATATAGAAGGTATAGACAAGATGCTCTAACGTTGAAGCGTGTTTATATTTATTGCCAACACGATCTATGAGCTCTTGATCTTTTGGACCTCCATTATCGCTTTTATCAAAGCTTTGCCAACAAGTACGTATCGCATGGGCAGCAATTGGTAGAGGAGTATAGTGGAGCAGTGTCACCTTCATGAGCATCCTTTTGCTATAATTGAGTAAGATTATACCAAAAAGGACTACCATGACTGCTCGCTATATTCCAGAATATACCTACGAAGACTATAAGCAGTGGGAGGGGGATTGGGAGCTTATTGATGGAGTGCCAATTGCAATGGTTCCAAGTCCTGTGAGTGAGCATCAGTTGCTTTTAGCTCAATTAGCAAAAGAGTTTGTTGACGCACTTGAAGAGTGTGATGAGTGCTTTGTATTAGTAGAAGAGGACTGGAAAATAGATGAGAAAAATGTAGTGCGTCCAGATATTAGCGTAGTATGTGGGGAACTTACCGATTTTATTCAAAAGGCTCCTTTTATTGTAGTTGAAATAGTAAGTCCATCAAGCGCTACAAGAGATGAGGATATAAAATTTGCCATGTATGCTGAGGAGGTAGAGTATTATATCCTCATGTATTCAAAGGATTATAAAGCAAAAGTTTATAAGCTTGAAGATGGAAAGTACAAAAAAATTGGCGATTTTTTGAGTGAAAAGGTAAAGCTTGAAAGAAAATGCGATGTAGAGATTGATTTTGCCAATGTCTTTAGAAAACTCAAAAGACTCAAAAATGCAGTGCGCTGATCGGTTTTATCCAAGTATCAAAGATTTTCGTGATTCTTTCTATCGCGATCGTGATCGTATTATCCACTCATCCTCTTTTCGCAGGCTTGAATATAAAACGCAAGTTTTTATTAATTACGTGGGAGACTATTTTCGCACTCGCCTCACACATTCCCTCGAAGTTGCACAAATTTCAAGAACCATTGCAAGAGAGCTTCGTCTTAGTGAGCCTTTGGCTGAAGCAATTGCTTTAGCACATGATCTGGGACACACTCCCTTTGGACATGTGGGAGGAGATGAGCTTGATAGACTTATTAAAGATCGCTTTAGTTCAAATGGTTTTGAGCACAATTTCCAATCCTTTCGGGTTGTGACAAAGCTTGAAAAGCGCTATAAAGATTTTGATGGGCTCAATCTCACTTTTGCAACACTCGAAGGAATTTTAAAACACTCCTATCCCTATAAAAAGCCTTTTTTAAATGCGTGGTATGATGAGGTCTTTAAATTAGACCGCCATCCAAGCTTGGAGGCGATGATCGTAGATAAAGCAGATGAGATCGCCTATATTAGCGCTGATATCGATGATGGAATTAAATATGGGCTTATAGATTTTGCAACGATCGAAGAGAATGAGCTTGTCCAAGAGGTAATGCATGAAGCACAAACAGAAGGATATAAAAGGGAAGAGAAGCTTTTTCGCTACCGTTTTACATCTTTACTCATTGCAAAGATGGTCATTTCACTCATCAATGAATCAAAAAAACATATTCCAAAAAGCAATAAAGTTTTATGCGCAACGATTCCAGCTAGTGAGTCATTGCCGATTTGCTATCCAGATACTTTGAGCACGCAGATCAAAAAACTCAAAAAGATACTTTACGAAAAGCTTTATCGCCATCCACAGATTTTGCGCAAAATGTATGCAGGGAAGCAGTGTATTGAAGGGCTTTTTAAAGCATTAACCGAAGAGCCAAGACTCATGCCAGATGAGTACTACCAAAGAGCACAAGAAGAGGTTTACCGTGTAGCAGCAGACTTTATAGCTGGTATGAGTGATAGGTATGCGATGGGTTTGTATCATGAGATATATGGAATAAAACTATAGATAAAAGATCCAGAGTACCTTTTAACTTCTGCTAGTTCATTTTTTATAAATACAAAGAGAGCCATAAAATTTTAAGAGGAAAGAAAGTGAATGATAATGAATTACGTATGTAGTGTCATAGATAAATTTTGCATAAAATGCCCAAAAGTGAAACACTTTGGGCATATGTTTTAAATGTGGCTACTAGACTCTCGTCTTTGATAAAAAAATCCTACCAAAGCAATAATTCCAAATATCATTAATAATTTAGAAGAATTTGAGAGAGGCACTGCTACACTTTGTGTTACTTGTCCTGTTTCAGCTTTTAATTTTTCTTTTAATGAATCGTTATAATGTTGATAATCTGGTGCGAGAACAACAAAGCCATCATTAGGAATTTGGCTTGCAGGTTGAGGTCGAACAATTTGATTTAGTTCGTTGACATCTACCCCTGATCCAACTCCAATTGCATTTATTATGATATTGTTATTGTTGTATGCATTATCTGCTGCAGTTAAAGTTGCACTAAGATCACTTGCTTGGCCATCGGTACTTATATCTATAATTTTTTTTGTATTAGAATTGGTCGTATCAATAGTTTGTGCACAAGTATTAATACCAGTAGACATATAAGTTCCACCACCCATTTGATTTATGCTCAATATTTGATTTGCAACATTATCAGCAGTTGTCTGATCTGTTATAATTGTTCTGCTTACTTCTACTTGTGCAGTAGAAGAAAATTGAACAACACTAATAGCAATACTACCATCCTGAGGAACAATATTTGGATCTTTAATTGCATCTGCATTTGCTTGGAGCTGCAATTGCCAATCACTACTACCTATACTTCCTGACCCATCAAGTAAGAGACATATATCTCTTTGTACACTAGCGGCAAAGCCGGAAACATTCAAAAGTACTAGACCTACTGCTACTATTCTTAAAAAGAACTTCATAACAACCCCTTGACTTATTATATTAAATTAGAACATTAAAACTATACTTGATATTTTATTAAAAATAATTTAAAATCAGATAGAGAGGTATAACATCACTACAATTAAATAGTATTAAAGTCAAACTTTATATCTTGACAAAGAGTAGCAGATAGCTTGAGTTCATACGAAGATTTGAATAGCTCTATAAGAGACTCGCTATATTCTATATAGTATTAAAATTAGTCATACAAATTTAAAAAACCATTTAGGTAATTGCACTTATATAATGATCTAAAAAACCCCTTTTACTATGATATAATCCAACCAATAGTGTCATTATAAAATTTATATATTTTTTTATTCTTATAAATTTTAAAAGGAAATGAATGAAGAGGTTCATGACTCTTTATATACTTTATTTAGCAATCGCTTTTTTCCTTGTAGATTTTGCACCTATGAGAGAAGCTTTGCATATAGAGTCTTTTTATAATAGCTTTATAGCCTCTCTTTCAGCCTCTTTTATTCAAATGCTTGGCATTGCGGTTACTGCCACAAATGATACGCTTCATCTACCTCATGCAGATATGATCATCAAGTTTGGCTGCAATGGTCTTGAGGCGGTGCTCATCTATCTTGCCGGAGTCTTTGCCTATCCGACAAAACTAAAATCAAAGATCATCTATGGCATTTTAGGAACAGTTATACTGGAAGTGATAAATATCGCTCGCATAGCTTTGCTTGCCTGGACGATTGAATACTATCCAAAATATTTTGATTTGATGCATACCTATGTCACTCAAAGTGTTATGATAGTCTTAGCATTTTTGGCTTTTCTTTTTTACTTGCAAAGGGTTAGTGATGCAAAGACGGCTGCTTAAGCTCTTTGTGCTCTTTTTGCTTCTTCTTTTTCCAACAATTTTTGGATGGAGCTATCTTAAAAACTACTACAACTTCTTTATCTCCAACACAGCATTTGGCATCACTGCAAAATATTATGATCTTGCTATACAAAAAACAGATACAAAAGGAAAAGAGATAATCTTTAGCATAAAAAACGCTACACCCATAAGAGATATCAATGGAAAGAGCCATGACTTTGCAATGGATATCTCTTTAGATATGGAAGCAGTGACATTCAATGTCCCACTTACGCTTTCACTTCTTTTGGCGATAGTTTTGGGATTTAAGATGCCTCTTAAAAAGAGATGGGAGATATTTTATACGGGAGTGCTTCTGCTTTTTATGCTCCATTTTTTCTCTATGCTACTCTTTTCACTTTGTACGATTGCATCTATTGTCAATACCAATCTCTATGTGCATTTTTATCTTACAAGACACTATTTGGCTGGAGAAATGCTCTGTGCCATCAAGGATTTTTTCATTAATTACGCCGCAAGGTTTGAGCCATTTTTGATTGGTGTCTATGGGTGGTGGGAGGTGGAGAAAAAATTAAGTTTTAAAAGATAGTAAAATCTTTTTTAACTCCTCCACGCTTTTTATCGCATCTTCATACTCACTCCATCCCCAGTTGACTTTCAAAAAGCCAATACCTGCTGCTTGAGCGGCTTCTTCATCAGTTTTTCCATCTCCTATAAGGATTATTTCTTCTTTCTTGCATCCAAAAAAGTCCATAATCTTATAAATCATATCAGGAGCCGGCTTGGGATGCGCTACCTCATCACCACACACTATTATTTCAAAGTAATCGTAAATTCCAAGATTTTTGAGAATGAGCTCTGCACTCTCTCTGTAGGCGTTTGTGGCAAGAGAGAGGTGAAAATAGGGTTTTATCTCTTCTAGAAGCTCCTTTATTCCGGTATATAAAACTGTCTCTTTATGATGATTGTTGGCATAATACTCTCTAAACCACTCTACATGTTCTTTCTTGTATTCTTCCACTCCGTAAAAAAATTTTGGTCTGTGGATAGAGGTATCATTGACTGCTTCTAAGATTACCTTTTTCTCCATGGGAGCTAGACCTAGTTTGCTACGCACATAGTTAATTGAATTTGAGATGATTGCAGAGCTATCAATGAGTGTGCCATCCATATCAAAAATCAAGTAATTAATCATTTAATCTCTCCTTTTGCAAAAGGGTAGTAAAATAAGATAAATTTTAGATTAAAAAGAGGAAATGGATGCAAAATATTCGCAATATTGCAGTGATAGCACACGTTGATCATGGAAAAACAACACTAGTAGACGAACTTTTAAAACAATCAGGCACGATCGAAGCACACAAAGAGCTGGCTGAAAGAGCAATGGATAGTAACGATTTGGAGCGTGAGCGAGGAATTACGATTCTATCAAAAAACACAGCTATCCGGTATGGAGATTTTAAAATCAATATCATCGATACTCCAGGACACGCCGATTTTGGTGGTGAAGTAGAGCGGGTGCTTAAGATGGTGGATGGAGTTTTACTCCTTGTTGATGCTCAAGAAGGAGTAATGCCTCAGACCAAATTTGTGGTCAAAAAAGCAATTAGCTTGGGGCTTAAGCCGATAGTTGTTATCAACAAGATTGATAAACCAGCAGCTGAACCAGAGCGGGTGGTAGATGAGATATTTGATCTCTTTGTAGCGATGGATGCGAATGAAGATCAACTCGATTTTCCAATCCTCTATGCAGCGGCACGGGATGGATATGCTAAGTGGAATTTAGAAGATGAAAATAAAGATATCATTCCCATATTTGAAGCTATTATTGAGCATGTTCCAGCTCCAAGTGGTAGTAGCGATAATCCGGCACAGATGCAAGTATTTACACTCGATTATGATAACTACGTAGGACGTATAGGAATTGCAAGGATTTTTAATGGTCGCATTAATCGAGGAGATGAGCTTTTGCTTGTCAAAGCTAATGGTGAAGAGAAAAAGGGGCGCATAAGCAAGCTCATAGGGTTTTTGGGGCTCAATAGGCTAGAAATTGATGAAGCTGAAGCTGGAGATATTGTAGCAATTGCGGGATTTGAAGATATCGATGTAGGTGATAGCCTCGTCGATCCTGCTAATCCTATGCCACTTGATCCACTCCATATCGAAGAGCCGACACTCAGTGTCTATTTTAGTGTCAACGACTCTCCACTTGCTGGGCGCGAAGGCAAGCATGTCACATCCAATAAGCTTAAAGATCGTCTCCTCAAAGAGATGGAGACAAATATCGCTATGCGTGTAGAAGAGGTGGGCGAAGGACGCTTCAAAGTGAGTGGTCGTGGTGAGCTGCAAATTACAATCCTGGCAGAGAATATGCGTAGAGAGGGGTATGAGTTTAGCATCTCTCGTCCTGAAGTGATTATCAAGGAGGAAAATGGTGTAAAGCTAGAGCCTTTTGAGTATCTTGTGATTGATACGCCAGAAGATTATAGCGGGACTATTATTGATAAGCTTGGGCGCCGCAAAGCTGTGATGAAATCAATGACGCCTATGGATGAGGGGAGTGTGAGGATTGAGTTTGAGATCCCAGCACGGGGACTTATAGGGTTTCGCAGTGAGTTTTTGACTGATACTAAAGGCGAAGGAGTGATGAACCATTCATTTTTAGATTTTCGCCCCTTTGTAGGTGAGGTGGAGCATCGCAAAAATGGAGCCCTCATCTCTATGGAAAATGGTAAAGCTTTAGCTTACGCACTCTTTAATCTCCAAGAGCGTGGAGTACTTTTCATTGAGCCTGGTACTGAAGTTTATGTAGGAATGATCATTGGAGAGCATTCACGCCCCAATGATCTAGAAGTAAATCCCATCAAAGGGAAAAACCTCACCAATGTGCGTGCAGCAGGAAGTGATGAGGCAATCAAGCTCACTCCACCTCGCAAGATGACATTAGAGCGGGCGTTAGAGTGGATAGAAGAGGATGAGCTTGTAGAGGTGACGCCAAAGTCCATTCGACTGAGAAAACGCTATCTCGATCCACATGTACGCAAAAGAATGGCAAAACAAAAGAAATAGGAAGAGTTATGGGCAAACTAGCACAAATCAAAGAGCTTATCGATGAAGCTAAGAGTATTGTAGAAGAAACTACTGCTGATGTGAGTGAAGCTGTTGCAAGCTACAATACCAAACTTGAAGAGATAAAAGTTTTGCAAGAGTCTTTGGCTAGCCATACATTAAGCCAGATAGAATCGAGTCTTAGCAATTTGCAAAATGCTCCAGAACTCCTCTATGAGCCAGAGGTTATAGAGGAGAGTATGGAGATTCTTGAGCCTTTACAAGCTCCAGAGCCTTTTGAAATTCAAGAGCCGCGTGCGGGTTTGTTGCAAGCTAAGTTTTGGGGTTTTGTGACATTTTTACTCACATTAGTTGTGTTGTTGGGAATAGGAATATTTATGCGTCATATATCTTTTGCAGCTCTGCAAAGCAATTTGGAAAATACCCTGAGTCAGAGTGCAAGCTTTTTTAGTTCTCTTTTAGTGCAATCCCCGCATGCAGGTCCAGCATTTGGAACAGTGCTTATACTCATAGTATCTTTGGCTTTAGGGTATGGGGTCTACTGGATTCTTGCAAGCAAAGCAGCGAGATACAACATAGCTCAGGCACAAAATATCTTAGAGCAAGCGAGGGAGTGGAGCCATGAGCGTAGAGAGTTTTTGCAAAAAATTCAAGAAGTTACTAAATTTTTAAATGATGTGCTCTTTGCGCTTCAAGGTGTCAAACTCTTTGGCGAAGAGTTTAGTGCAAGAGTGAAACGGGCACGCTTTTTTGATGGAAGTGATTTTACCACGCTTCCAACAGTTGCTCAAGGTGAGGTGAGTACTTTACAAAACATTGCTGCTAAAGCACAAAACCTGGCCAAACTACAGCTCTACGCTCAGGATTTCATAATTGCTCAGAGTGTAAGAAGTGCTATCGATGATGCAAAAGCTTTAATAAATTCGATTAAGGTAAAAATCTATGGATAAGTGTCAAGAAGCACAAATCTTTCGTCATGCATGTAAAGTCTTTAATGGCAAAAAAATAGTTGATGAGGATTGGCACTATATTTTAGAAGCTGGGCGTATGTCACCAAGCTCTTTTGGTATGGAGCCATGGCGCTTTTTGGTTGTAAAATCGCAAAAGATCAAAGAGCAGCTCCAGCCCCTTTGTTGGAATCAGAAGCAGATATCTACATGCAGTCATCTACTCATTATCAAAAACCAGATTGCTCTCGTGCAAGATGAAGAGTATATTGCCAAAATGTTTGCAAGACGAGGACTCTCACAAGAAGCAACCGCACAATATATCGAGCGTTACAAATCGTTTATCAAACCTCTTGATATCGATGTATGGACTGCAAAGCAGTGCTATATCGCAATGGAGTCAATGATGCTAGCTGTTGCTTTTAGACATATTGATAGCTGCCCGATTGAGGGGTTTGAGCGAGAAAAAGTAGAGAGGTTTTTAGGGCTTGATACAGCCAAAGAGCGAGTTGCGGTTATTGTCACATTTGGTTTTAGACTCAATCCGCAACCAGCACATCATCGCCTGCCATTAGAGGAGCTTGTACAAAAGTTATGAGAGAGAACTTCTCTTTGGATTTTTTATAAGCAGCACCGCCCATGCTATGAAAGCCACAGCTGCAGCGTATAAAAAGAGATATTTGCCATAGAAGAGGCCAGCCAAAAAGCTCCCCACCATCCCACCAAGTCCAAAGCTTATACCGCCAAAGAATTGCTGGGCAAGGGTTTTGTTCGTGTATAGATGATAGAGGTGGCTAATTGCTGCAGTATAGTATAGAGCAAAACTAAAAGCGTGAAGAGATTGGGCAAAGTAAAGAATTGGAAGGTTTGTAGGAAAAAAGTGAAGTAAAAGCCAGCGTCCTGCAGTAATGAGCGTACACAGCTGTAAAATCTTTAAGAGATTGCCTCTTAGCAGAGGTCCTTGAAAATAGAGCATAAATATCTCTGCAAGCACCCCAAAAGTCCACAAATAACTTATCGTTGTATAGTCAAGTCCATGCTCTTTTTCATAGATTGTAAAGAAGTTATAAAATGGTCCGAAACTCACCTGCATCAAAAAAAGATTTGCCCAAAGAGGCCAGTGTGAAAGAAGAGAAAAACCGTTATTTTCCTCATTGGACATTCTCTCTTTTGTACTACTCTCTTTTGCAAGTGGATAGCCAAAGAGTGTTGTGAAGAATATCGCTCCAAACATAAACCAGAGCGCATAGTGAGGTTCATGCATAAATTTTGCAAGCACAAGTGCTACAAAAATAAATCCGAGTGAACCAAAAAGGCGGCTTTTGCCATAGCGCTCCTTACCAATATGGGCAAGAGCTATTGTCTCAACAAAGGGAAGAGTAAGAGCAAAAGAGATACCAAGTAAAATATTTGGAATGATAAAGAGATAGAAATTTTTTATCGTTAAAAAGAAAAGAATCCCTGCTATGAGTGCAAGGAAGAGAGCATATTTATAGATTGTGGGTGTAAGTTGCCATCTTTTAAGAAATAAAAAGGGTGTCAAAAAGCGCATGAGGGGTGAAATGGAAAAGATGATGCCAATTTGCAAAGAGCTATATCCTAGAATATCGAGAACTTTAGGAAGATATATCACATAGACGCCAATAATGGCAAAGAAGAAGAAGTAAAAAGTGCTGATGAGACTAAATATCCTCAATTTTTACAATCCTGCTCAATGATACAAGATCATGAAAAGTGGCTCGGTCTTTGTGAAAGAAGGCAATAAAAAGACCAATAATTGAAATAATTGAGATTGGCATAGCAAAGTAGCGAACAGTTGCTCGAAAAAAGGTGACCTTTTCTTCAGGATTATGCCATTTTACAAGTTTGAGTCCATAGGCTTTGAGTCCAGGAGTTTGACCACTTTTGAGCCAAAAAGCGATAGTGATGAGATAGTGCACACTTATAATAATGAGCCACCCCTCTCCCATATGTTCTTTGAATGCTTCGCGACTCCCCATAACTAGGTAGATAACAATATATAAAATAGGCATAGTGATCATAAAAGTATCTGTTAAAAATGCTTTGAGTCGATCTGGAATGGATGCGGGGATGAAAAGTGGCGTTTGAGAAGAAGAGCTAGGCTGTTTTACTCTTCCCTGTTTTATATCGCGCCATCTTGCCACTAATTACCTCTGCTACCAGGTTTAATAGGTTCGCTTCCTTGTGCACAGAGCGGGCACTCATGCTGTTCATATATTGGAAATGTAAAATCAGCTAGAGCAAAGAGTGGTTTATTACTAGGGAGTTTACACTCTGGCTTTGAATCTTGCAAACCTCCTTCTCGTTTGCACACACCTCTATTGGCAAGTGCAGCGAACCCTACCACCTTGCCACCTCTTTGTTCTATCTCTCTTGCGGCTTCCATAGCTGAGCCACCAGTGGTGATAATATCTTCACAGATAAGCACTCTTTCACCAGGTTTTACATTAAAGCCTCGGCGCAAAGTCATCTGCCCATCTTTTCGCTCTGTAAAGATAAACCTCACACCTAGTGCTCTAGCAAGCTCATAGCCAGCGAGCAGCCCACCAATTGCCGGTGAGCAGACTGTGTCTATCTGTATTCCAGACTCTTTTATCTTTTTTGCAAGCTCTTGCGCAAGAAGTTCAGCAGTTTTTGGATTTTCTAAAACTTTAGCACTCTGGAGATAGTTTGGACTGTGCTTGCCAGAAGAGAGCAGGAAATGTCCTTCCAAAAGAGCTCCCACATCTTTGTAGATTTTTTCAATATCTAACATTTTTATCCTTACTATGAGGAGTTTGCTAGCGAAGCAGTTTACTTCTCAGCTTTTAGTAAATAACCGAAAACTCACTTCGCTTTATTCAGCTTCGTTTTCTTTAAGGTAACCTAGCTGTTCGAATGTTCGTCACTAAAATCCTTGATTTTAGGACTCGCATATATTCACAGCTTTTTACTAAGACATGTAAGCAAAGCAGTTTGCTTGCTCAGCATGGGGCTGGTCTTAGCTATACCTTCATAATCTCTTGCTCTTTTTGTTTGACAAGATCATCGACTTTTTTTACAAACTCATCAGTGATTTTCTGTACCTCTTCGAGGCCTTTTTTCTCTTCATCCTCAGTAATCTCTTTATCTTTGAAGAGCTTTTTGATCTTATCGTTTGCATCCCGTCGCACATTACGGATGGCAATTTTTGCTTTTTCACCGAACTGCTTCGCTTTTTTTGCTTCAGCTTCCCTTTGCTCTACTGTCATAGGAGGAAAAAAGAGTTTGATCTGTTCACCATCATTGTTTGGGTTGACTCCGATATTTGCTTCTTGAATAGCTCTTTCAATCTCATCTAAGATAGTCTTATCCCATGGAGAGATTACGATGGTAGTCGCATCTGCTGCCACGACACTTGCTGCTTGATTGAGAGGTGTTGGTGCACCATAATAATCGACTTTAATATTCTCTACTACTGCAGTAGTGACACGTCCTGTGCGCAAGGTATTGAAATCTTTTTTAAGTACTTCAAGGCTTTTTTGCATGTGATCGCGTGCATAATCATAAACCTCTTGCAGTTGCATTTTTGCTCCTTTTGCTATTTTGTCTTTGGTGTTTCTGGTGCTGATGGCTCGGTTGTTGGGATTGGTACATTAGGTACTGGTGAACTCTTTTGTGGTTGGATTTTTTCAACGACCGATTTATTGTACTCTTTATTGTAGATATATCCTAAAAGAATCGTATTAAGCACAAAAACAGTCGCGAGGAAGAATGTAATTCTTGCCAAAAATCCTTGCGGTCCCTTTGCTCCAAAAACAGATTCGTTGCTTCCGCTATATGCACCAAGTCCAATTGATGAGCTTTTTTGTAGTAAAATTACAATAGTAAGCACAATTGCCAATACTATCTGGAGGATGAAAAGTATTTTGAGCATCCATATCCCTTTGCAAAATTTTAAGCCAATTATATCGAAATTGAGGTAAATATATATTGAAACATATCAAAGAGTTTGATCGTTTCGCTCAAGACTACCAAAAATATAAAATTATTCAATCAAAAGTTGCCAAGCATCTTGTGGATAATTCCCCCTATAAAGGGAGATTTATTCTCGATATTGGTGCAGGAAGTGGAGAGGTATATCACAACATCGATTGGGAGTATGAGCGATTCTATGCCCTGGATCTTTCATCTAATATGCTTCAGCATCACCCAAGAAAAAATGTTGAGACGATTTTGTGTGATTTTGATGAGGGAGAGTGCTGGGAAAAAATTGCAAAATTACATATTGATGAGATTTTTGCTTCATCATCTTTGCAGTGGAGCAAAGATTTGGATCAGCTCTTTTGGCAACTTAAAACTATTACTCCTCATATAAATCTGGCACTCTTTACTTCCAAAACTTTTGCAACAATGCATGCAATGTTGGGAATTTCTTCACCTATTAGGGATGCGCAAACTCTACTTAATATTGCACGTAAATACTTTAAATTCAACTACGAAGTCCGCCAATACAAACTTTTTTTTAGCAAAACAGAAGATATATTCAGGTATATAAAAAAAAGCGGGGTAAGCTCTGGATATAAAAGAGCAAAAATTGGTGCTTTGCGCAGGCTTATGAGAGAATATCCCTATAACTATTTAGAATTTGAGGTGGTTTTTATATGGTCAAAATCCTCTTGATTGGTATGAGTGTACTCATGCTACTTTTTGCAGATGTAAAATGCCAAAAAAGTGAACAGCGCATCACTTGTACCTACTACATTGATCGTTCAGACAATACAAATGGATTGCGGGTAGAGTTTCACTGGATATCCCCTAGTGGCAAAGATGACCGTATCAAAATATTTCGTGTTCCACCATTTTATGGATCTGTTTACGATTATCGCTTTTTGCCTGGTAGAGAACCTGGAAAATGGAAAGTGGTAGTCAAAGAGTTAGATACCAATAAGAGTGCTGCAACCACTTTTGATATTAATTGTAGTGATGATTCATTTTTCGAAGAGTAGCTTCTCAATATCATAGAGTTCGTAGCGAATTGTTTTGAAGTTTTGTGCAACTTTTGTATCAATGAGCTTGAGGCTCTCTTCGAGTACCCGTGCAGCTTCTTGAGTTCTTTTGATGTTTGCTAGCATGATAGACTCGATACCTTTACGCTCCATCTCACTGCTGCTGCTTTGCTTGAGCACATCTGCTTGAATATCGCGAAACTTTAAAAGTTGAGGATCTTCATAGCGGGCTTGATGGCGCAGATCTTTGAGCCTTTGGGCTAGCTCTTTATTATCATAAATATAGCGGGTTATATCTTCGACCACGCGAATTCCTTCGCGCAGTCTATTAAGGTTTGCATCGATAAGCCTATAGAGTTTTGCACTTGACTCACTCTTCATTGCCAAAGATTCCTAGTAGTTGCAAAAGAGAGATAAAGAGGTTTAATACATCAAGATAGAGTGCGATTGCTGCTTCAACTGGGCTATCGAAGTTACCTCTGATGATATTTTGTGTATCAAAGAGGATAAAAGCACTAAAAAGGATAGCTCCAATAGTAGCAATTCCTACTTGCAAAAGAGGGCTACCCAAAAATATATTGATTATTCCTGCTACTATGAGGATAATCAATGAAATAAAAAGAAACTTACCAAGGAATGAGAAATCTGTTTTTGTATTGATTGCGAAAAGACTTATCCCACCAAAAGCAACTGCTGTGAGTAGCAATGCATTTGTTAGGATCGAAGCTCCAGCGGGTAAAGCAAGTATTGCACTAAGAAGTGGCGTAAGAGTGAGGCCAGTCATAAATGTAAAGACAAAAAGCATCAAAAGATTGATTCCCGGTTTATTTTTGGTAAGGTAGATTCCAAAAAGAGCTGCAAACTCCAAAATCACCAATCCCCAGTACCAACTAGCGATGGTTGGTGCCAATTGCATGCCAATATAAGCTCCTGCAGTAGCTGCAATGAGGCTAGCAGCAAAGAGTTGATATGTCATTTTGATAAATGTCGCAATATCATATTTTTTTGCTTTGCTCTTCTGTGCTGCTACACGCTCCTTTATTTGAGCAATATCTTTGTTGAACGCTTCCATTTCCCCCTCCATTTTAAAATTTGGAATACTATAATATATTAAGATAAAATATGTCAAGTATGTTCGGTGACATTATACAATATTTTAATCGTTAAATTTGTACGACTAGTTACGAAATTACACATACCCTTGACAACGCATCCAAACTTTGGCATAATCACGATCCTCATTTGGGAGAGAGGCTGTTTGGGCTTTGCGATCTTTTTAGGGAATGAGAGTTAAAAAGAGATCTACTAAAAGACCTCTTGACAAGTAAAGAGAAATGAGATAGAATTCTCGCCTTTAAAAAAAGAAGAGGGCAAGAGGAGCTCTTGACAAAGAGTGATGAATTTGGCATAATTTCAGTCCTCGAAAAAAGAGTTCAAATCACTTATCTTGAGTGAAGATGAGTGAGAGAGTTCTTTATAAGAAATTGATCTTTGACAACTAGACAGAGTCGAGCTCCTTTGAGTAAAAGTGAAATAGGATTTGACTCCTTAATACAGTAAAAAGTATTTATGGAGAGTTTGATCCTGGCTCAGAGTGAACGCTGGCGGCGTGCCTAACACATGCAAGTCGAGCGAGAACGGCTCAATGATCCCTTCGGGGTGAATTGAGTGTCAGCTAAGCGGCGCACGGGTGAGTAACACGTAGCTAACCTGCCCCATAGCGGGGGATAACAGCCCGAAAGGGCTGCTAATACCCTATACACCTTCTGCACATAAGTGCAGTTGTGGAAAGCGATTGAGCGCTATGGGATGGGGCTGCGGCCTATCAGCTAGTTGGTGGGGTAACGGCCTACCAAGGCAATGACGGGTAGCTGGTCTGAGAGGATGATCAGCCACACTGGAACTGAGACACGGTCCAGACTCCTACGGGAGGCAGCAGTGGGGAATATTGCGCAATGGGGGAAACCCTGACGCAGCAACGCCGCGTGGAGGATGACGCCCTTCGGGGTGTAAACTCCTTTTGCAGGGGAAGAAGATGACGGTACCCTGCGAATAAGCACCGGCTAACTCCGTGCCAGCAGCCGCGGTAATACGGAGGGTGCAAGCGTTACTCGGAATCACTGGGCGTAAAGGGCGCGTAGGCGGCTTAGTAAGTTGGATGTGAAAGCCCACAGCTCAACTGTGGAACTGCGTCCAAAACTGCTAGGCTAGAGTCCGGGAGAGGCAGATGGAATTGGTGGTGTAGGGGTAAAATCCGTAGAGATCACCAGGAATACCTATTGCGAAGGCGATCTGCTGGAACGGTACTGACGCTGAGGCGCGAAAGCGTGGGGAGCAAACAGGATTAGATACCCTGGTAGTCCACGCCCTAAACGATGGATGCTAGTCGTTGGGGTGCTAGTCACCCCAGTGATGCAGCTAACGCAATAAGCATCCCGCCTGGGGAGTACGGCCGCAAGGCTAAAACTCAAAGGAATAGACGGGGACCCGCACAAGCGGTGGAGCATGTGGTTTAATTCGAAGATACGCGAAGAACCTTACCTGGGCTTGACATCCCCGGAACCCTCCAGAGATGGAGGGGTGCCCCCTTATGGGGGAGCCGGGTGACAGGTGCTGCACGGCTGTCGTCAGCTCGTGTCGTGAGATGTTGGGTTAAGTCCCGCAACGAGCGCAACCCTCGTCCTTAGTTGCCAGCACTTCGGGTGGGCACTCTAAGGAGACTGCCCGGGTAACCGGGAGGAAGGTGAGGATGACGTCAAGTCATCATGGCCCTTATGCCCAGGGCGACACACGTGCTACAATGGCGCGTACAGAGAGAGGCGATACCGCGAGGTGGAGCAAATCTCTAAAGCGCGTCCCAGTTCGGATTGCAGTCTGCAACTCGACTGCATGAAGTCGGAATCGCTAGTAATCGCGGATCAGCCATGCCGCGGTGAATACGTTCCCGGGTCTTGTACTCACCGCCCGTCACACCATGGGAGTTGAGCTCACCCGAAGCCGGGGGACCGACCCGTTAAGGGAGGACCCCCGTCGACGGTGGGCTCAGCGACTGGGGTGAAGTCGTAACAAGGTAACCGTAGGAGAACCTGCGGTTGGATCACCTCCTTTCTAGAGTGATGATCCAAAGATTAGGTTCTTTGGATAAAAGGGGTTTAGGGAGTATCACGACTCTCTAAGCCTGGGGAGCTCGCTCTGTCTAGTTGTGAGAGATCAAAGAGGTTCTTTGAAAAGATAAAGTGGAGTTAAGAAGAGCTAAGAGGAGCCCTTATCAGGGGCGAGCTTTAAATGGGCCTGTAGCTCAGGTGGTTAGAGCGCACCCCTGATAAGGGTGAGGTCAGAGGTTCAAGTCCTCTCAGGCCCACCATATTGAGAGAGTCTTGCACAAACTCTTTCGCTCACGTACTACAAGGTACGCTACGCAAAAGAGTTTGCACAATTCACTACTCAACCAGGAAATGGGGTCTTAGCTCAGCTGGGAGAGCGCCTGCCTTGCACGCAGGAGGTCACCGGTTCGATCCCGGTAGACTCCACCAGGATAAAAGCACGTAGTTGGGAGTGTAAGAGAGATTACATTGCCGACTGCGTGCCTTGCACGGGAGGAGCGTAAAGCAAACGACAACTGCTTGTCGTTTGTAGCTCCGCACGGCGATGCGTATATGCGCGAGCGAAGCGAGTGCATAGTATACGCCAGTGGGAGGTCACCGGAAGGGTCCTCGGTAGACTCCACCAGGACGAAGTTTAAAATAAGCTCTAAAGGGATTTAGGGTTTATTTTAGACTTTAGGTCTAAGGGATATTTGACAACTCATTGTTCATAGATAAAGCACAAGTAAGGCTGTCTTACTCAAGAGTAGTTGAGTAAGGCGGCGGTGCGTCTTAGAGTAGGTGTAAGCTACAAAGGGCGTACGGTGGATGCCTAGGGTGATGGAGGCGATGAAGGACGTGCTAGGCTGCGAAAAGCCTCGGGGAGCTGCCAAGAAGCGTTGATCCGGGGATTTCCGAATGGGGCAACCCGGCTGGCAGAGATGCCAGTCACCGGCGTAAGCCGGGGCGAACCCGGGGAAGTGAAACATCTCAGTACCCGGAGGAGAAGAAATCAACCGAGATTCCCCTAGTAGCGGCGAGCGAACGGGGAGTAGCCCGCCTCTGTGTAGCCTATACTATAGCCGAAGTGTCTGGAAAGGCACACCATAGAGGGTGATAGTCCTGTAGGCGAAATGGTATAGGTGGGACTAGGCAGAGGCCTAGCGAGTAGGTCGGGACACGTGTTATCCTGACTGAAGATGGGGGGACCACCCTCCAAGGCTAAATACTACCATCACACCGATAGTGCACAAGTACCGTGAGGGAAAGGTGAAAAGAACCCCAGTGAGGGGAGTGAAATAGAACCTGAAACCGTATGCCTACAATCATTCGGAGCCCTATGTTCTTCGGAACAGGGTGACGGACTGCCTTTTGCATAATGAGCCTGCGAGTTGTGGTCAGTGGCGAGGTTAAGCGCACGCGAAGCCGTAGCGAAAGCGAGTCTGAAGAGGGCGAATAAGTCACTGGCTGCAGACCCGAAGCCGGGTGATCTATCCATGGCCAGGCTGAAGTGGGGGTAAGACCCCATGGAGGGCCGAACCAGTGGAGGTTGAAAACTCCTTGGATGAGCTGTGGATAGGGGTGAAAGGCCAAACAAACTCGGTGATAGCTGGTTCTCTGCGAAATATATTTAGGTATAGCCTCAGGAAGTAGCACGAGGGGGTAGAGCACTGATAGGGCTAGGGCCCCACACAGGGGTACCAAACCCTGTCAAACTCCGAATACCTCGTGTGGTATCCTGGGAGTCAGGCGTAGGGTGATAAAATCCTATGTCGAGAGGGGAACAACCCAGACTGCCGACTAAGGTCCCCAAGTTGTGACTAAGTGGAAAACGATGTGGGGCTGCATAGACAACCAGGAGGTTGGCTTAGAAGCAGCCATCCTTTAAAGAAAGCGTAACAGCTCACTGGTCTAGCGGCCCTGCGCGGAAAATATAACGGGGCTAAGTCACACACCGAAGTCGCAGGTGCATACTGGAGTATGCGCGGTAGCAGAGCGTTCCAGTCGGCGTTGAAGCTGTACCGGTAAGGAGCAGTGGAGCGGCTGGAAGTGAGCATGCAGGCATGAGTAGCGATAAAAGTGGTGAGAATCCACTTCGCCGAAAACCCAAGGTTTCCTACGCGATGCTCGTCAACGTAGGGTTAGTCGGGTCCTAAGCCGAGTCCGAGAGGGGTAGGCGATGGGAAATCGGTTAATATTCCGATACCTACTTACTACAAGGCGATGGAGGGACGCTTAGGGCTAGCCGGGGTCCGTGATGGAATACGGGCTCGAAGGGTGTAGGCTGCTGGGTAGGCAAATCCGCCCAGCGCGAGGCCGAGACCCGACAGGCCCCCAAAGCCCTTCGGGGCGGCGGGGGAACCGGTGATGCCGTCGAGCCGAGAAAAGCTTCTAAGCCGTTTGAGTAGTAAGTAGCCCGTACCGTAAACCGACACAGGTGGGTGAGATGAGTATTCTAAGGCGCGCGGAAGAACCCTGGTCAAGGAACTCTGCAAACTGGCACCGTATCTTCGGTATAAGGTGTGCCCGTAGTAGGTGAAGGCCCTCGCGGCCGGAGCCGAGGCGGGTCGCAGCGAAGCGCTCCATCCGACTGTTTACCAAAAACACAGCACTATGCTAACTCGTAAGAGGATGTATATGGTGTGACGCCTGCCCGGTGCCGGAAGGTTAAGGGGATCGCTTAGCCCGTAAGGGCGAAGGCGTGAACCGAAGCCCCGGTAAACGGCGGCCGTAACTATAACGGTCCTAAGGTAGCGAAATTCCTTGTCGGTTAAATACCGACCTGCATGAATGGCGTAACGAGATGGGGGCTGTCTCGACCAGGGATCCGGTGAAATTGTAGTGGAGGTGAAAATTCCTCCTACCCGCGGAAAGACGGAAAGACCCCGTGGACCTTTACTACAGCTTGGTACTGCCATCGGGATGAGGATGTGCAGGATAGGTGGGAGGCTGCGAAGCCCGGGCGCCAGCTCGGGTGGAGCCGTCCTTGAGATACCACCCTTCCTCATTCTGATGGCTAACTCGCTGGTGTTAACCACCAGGAGGACAATGCCTGGCGGGTAGTTTGACTGGGGCGGTCGCCTCCTAAAGAGTAACGGAGGCTTACAAAGGTTGGCTCAAAGCGGTTGGAAATCGCTTGGAGAGTATAAAGGCATAAGCCAGCCTGACTGTGAGAGAGACAACTCGAGCAGAGACGAAAGTCGGTCTTAGTGATCCGGTGGTTCTGAGTGGAAGGGCCATCGCTCAAAGGATAAAAGGTACCCCGGGGATAACAGGCTGATCTCCCCCAAGAGCTCACATCGACGGGGAGGTTTGGCACCTCGATGTCGGCTCATCGCATCCTGGGGCTGGAGCAGGTCCCAAGGGTATGGCTGTTCGCCATTTAAAGCGGTACGCGAGCTGGGTTCAGAACGTCGTGAGACAGTTCGGTCCCTATCTTCCGTGGGCGTAGGAAGGCTGAGGAGAGCTGACCCTAGTACGAGAGGACCGGGTTGGACGTGCCACTGGTGTACCAGTTGTCCTGCCAAGGGCACCGCTGGGTAGCTATGCACGGAACGGATAACCGCTGAAGGCATCTAAGCGGGAAGCCGACTCCAAGATGAGCCTTCCCTGAAGGACGGTGGAAGACTACCACCTTGATAGGCTGGGTGTGTAAGCGCAGCAATGCGTTTAGCTGACCAGTACTAATAGTCCGATTGGCTTACAAGATTAATTAATCAAAAAAAAGACGCACCGCCGCCTTACTGAGCTACTCGCTTTATCTATGAACAATGAGTTGGTGGTCTTTAAAAGTAAGAGGAAGAGACAAGAGAAGTAAGTCTTTAAAAAAAGATTTACTTCTCTTGTCCTGGTGCCTATAGAGCGGAGGAAACGCCTAGCTCCATTTCGAACCTAGAAGCTAAGCTCCGCATCGCTGATGATACTGCACCCCTCGGGTGTGGAAAAGTAGGTCGGCGCCAGGCCAAGGGTTATACTCTTCTTTTTAAATCATGAATTCTTGACTTCAAATATTATCTCCTCAATCTAACCAACTTAGAACATCTAATCTAATAACACATATAATAAAATGTAATATAATGTTTAAACTTAAATTAGTAATTTCTCGCTATAATATTGCTTCAATAAATCAATAAGGAGTATTCGATGAAAAGAATCGCGAGTCTAATCTTCGCAGCAATTCTTGGTGCAAGTTTCATAAGCACTGCAGCATTTGCAGATGCAAGCAAGGGTCAAAGAATCTACCAAAAGAAACTCAAAAAAGTGTGTGGATTCAATGGTGCAAAATTTGCTGCAAAGCATACACAGGATGAGTGGGAAGAGCTCAAAGAGGAAGGTAAGTTTGAAGATGAGATTCAAAAACTCTGCCCTAAATATAAAAAAGGGTATCTCAACGCTTCTCAACTCAACCATGTTTATGACTTTGCATACAAATATGCTAGCGACAGCGGTGAAGTTCCAAGCTGTTAATATATAGCGGGCAACTTTATGTCTGTCCGCTTTATTCTTCTATAATCTCCTATTATAAAAACCATTAATTCAACATTCAAAATCTTAAGACTACTTTAACTTTGTTTCCATTATAATGACATGATGCTAAATTTTAAGCAAAATCAAGGAGTATACATGAAAAAGTTTATTGCACTATCAGCAGTAGCTGCAATGGCAACAGTTAGTTTTGCAAGTGGTGGGCCAGCTACTTCAAGTGATGATTTAAGAGCAGAACTTGAGCAACTTAAAGCACAAATCGCTGAACTTAAAGAGGCACAATCAAAAATCAATATTGCTGCACTTAAAAAGCAGATTCGTGAAGTAAAAGCGCATGATGCTGGCGATAATATCAAATGGAATGTAGATTTTAGAACTGCATACGATGTAATAGGCTATAAAAATGCATGTCCTGATTGTAACACAAACAACTGGAATCAAATCTTCACCAATAGACTCTGGCTTGGAATGGGTTTTGCTCCTACAAGTAATCTTGTCTTCAAAGGACTTTTGAGCTACTATAAAATGTATGGACAGCTTGCAAGAGTTAATCAAGGATTTAACTATTTTGACTGGATTGTCAATGAGACACCAAATCCAGCAGGAGAGCTTCGTGTAAAAGAAGCATATTGGCTCTATCTTGGTGATAGCTTCTTGGGAAGCGGCATTCCTTGGACAGCAAGCCTTGGTCGTAGACCTGCAACAGATGGTCTGCTCATAAACTACCGTGAAGATCAAGATCCCAAATCTCCTCTTGGACATATTATCAATACAGAGTTTGATGGTGCAAGCTTCAAGTTCAAACTCGGAGATGCTGTTGGAGTACCTGGAATGTATTTCAAACTCTGTATGGGTCGCGGTATGACAAACGCTCATACAAGATACTATAATCTTGTTCCAGGATACAATACTGATGATATCATGATAGCGAACCAAGCTCCTGGCAACTATAGAAAAGCAAATGGTTGGAACCATACAGATCTTTTTGGTTTTATCTTCGTTCCATATGATGATGGCCAATACTCAGTCCATACAACAGCATTCAAAGCATGGAATATGCCAGGTATGGTAATGGCGCAAACTCCATATTTTGCACAAGTTGGTGATTATTACGGAGCGGCTATTAGCCTTCTTGCTCAAGGAATTGGCGATGGAATCAATGATTTTCTCGATGATACAAATGCATTCGTGAGCTTTGCATGGAGTAAGACTGATCCTAAAGGTAATAACCAAATGCAAGGCTTTTATCATCCACAAATGGGATATATTGGAGCAGCACCAGGAGAAAATAAAACTGGTAACTCTATCTATGCGGGCGTTAACTTCCCACTTGATGCACTTATTAGTGGTACAAGAATGGGTCTTGAATACAATCACGGTAGCAAATATTGGAGAAGTATGACATATGCTGAAGATACACTTGCAGGTAGCAAAATGGCTACGCGTGGTAATGCATATGATGTATGGATCAATAAAGACTTAATAGGTAAAGCACTCACTGCACAGGTTCGCTATACTTATATGGATTATGATTATACTGGAAGCAATGGATTTTTTGGAGCAGGTAGTGCACCAGTTGATGTAGACTCTCAACTTGGTAGAGCTATGAATGCAATGCAAAAAGCACAAGACATTCGTGTATATCTCCGCTACAGATACTAAAAATTAAGCCGCATTTAGCGGCTTATTCGCTATAATAGCGAGCAAAAAAGAGGCATAATGCAAAAACTCTTTTTTCTCGCAACTATTACTTTTTCCCTCCTTCAAGCTTCAACAAATCTCATTGATCAAAAATATGGTTCCTTATCGCTACGGCTCCGCTCTCACTATATTCACTGGGATTGGAAAAAAGAGACAGCGAAAAGAGTCGATAACTGGGCAATGGGTTTTGGTGGAAGTTTACAATACCAATCCCCATCTTGGAATAATTTTTATACGCACATAGGATATTACTTTTCTCGCAATCCTTGGCATATGAAGAGAAGCAAAATCGCATTTGTCAAATCTGGTAAGGATATGTTCTGCCGCTATAAGGTGGCCAAAGGAGAGGGTTTTAATATAGATGTGCTTGCAGAAGCTTACATTGGATATAAAACCAAAAATAGTGATGTACAAATTGGGCGTTTTCTTTTTGATAGCATATTTATTAAGCCCAATGATTCAAAGATGATTCCCAATGCTTTTGAGGGTATAAGCTATGAGTGGAAAGATGAGAAAAGTAGATTAAAGTTTGGATATTTAACAAAGCAAAAACTTCGCGATAAGACCTTTTTCCATGATGTGATAACTTTTGGAAAAGATCTAGATAGTGATGGGCAAATAAGCGGTTATGAAAAGTGGCGTGAAAATGATGATGCAGGATCAAACCACGCACTTAGTTGGGTTAATCTCAAAAAAGCACACAAAGATACAGATAACAAGATCATAGTTGCTGAGTATACTACAAAATGCGATCCTCTCGTTCTTGTTATAAATACTACTGTAGTTCCTGACCTCTTTGGCCTCTTCGCAGTTGAGCCAAAATATACCAAAAAATATGGGCAGTGGAGAGTATTTGCCTCAGCAAGAGTTGTGTTACAAAGAGATTTAGGCGCAAAGGATATTGGCAAGCTTGGGATTGCAGTAGCAAATCTCAAAGGCGAAGGAGATGGATATAAAGATCCATATAACGTTGATGGTGGACTCTATATGGCAAAAGTTGGAGCAACAAAGGATGCTTGGAGTATGCAGCTAGCATATTCACATGCTCTTGATAAAGCTGATATTATCGATCCTTGGCGTGGTTTTCCAACAGGCGGCTACACAAGGGCTATGGCACAGTATAACTGGTATGCAAATACCTCTACATGGATGCTCCAGGCAAAATATGATTTGCAGGCAATAGTTCCAAAACTACAAACCATGATAAGAGTGAGTTTACAAGATTTTGATGATAAAAAGAGAGGTGTGCAGGCAGATGCCAATACGTTCGAAATCGATTTTCTCAAACGATTTGCAGCCTATCCTGGACTTTATGTGAAACTTCGCCTGGGACATACTGTAGGCGAGAGTGATACCAAAGATATCACAGGCCAGATCAAGCCCGATCCATCTTTTGATGAGTTGCGTTTTGAGATTAGTTATATACTATAGATTAAAATTTGTAGAGGCAAAAAGATTGTCAATAATTTGTTGATAATAGCTTTTGTGTCTCTCTTTTCCAAGAGCTACAGGAGGCTTTCCTTCGTCGCTAAGCTCTCTGATATCCATCTCAAGAGGAATCTGCCCCAAAAATGGAACATCGTAGCGCATAGCTAGCGCTTTGCCCCCATCTTTGCCAAAGATATCGTAGCGTTTACCAGTATCTGGAGCAACGAAATAGCTCATATTCTCTATAAGTCCGCCGATATGCACACCAATATCTTTGAACATCATGATTGCTCGACTCACATCATCAGCTGCTACCATTTGTGGAGTAGTGACAAGTACTCCAGCTGTGATTGGAAGTTCTTGTGCCATGGTCAGTTGGATATCACCTGTACCTGGAGGCATATCTATGACTAAAAAGTCTAGTTCTCCCCAATCTACATCTTCCAAAAATTGAATGAGCGCACTTACTGCTACGCTACTTCGCCATACAAGTGGTGTATCAGGACTTGGTGTAGTAAGCCCTACGCTCATAATTTTGATACCAAAATTCTCACTAGGGATGATTTTATCGTTGTCTCCCCAGCGAAGCTTCTCATGCTCCACTCCTACCATGCGGGGAATATCCGGACCATAGACATCTGCGTCCAAGAGACCTACTTTGTACCCTTTTTGTGCTAATGCGATAGAGAGGTTGGTGCTTACTGTACTTTTGCCTACACCCCCTTTACCACTTGTTACTGCTATTACATTTTTCGCATAAGGTGCGCGATTGTTTGGGTTGGCTGTTGAGCCGAAATTGATGCTCTTTTTTGGTTGGGCTTTGAGCTTGACCTCTACATTATACTCTCTAAGTAGGTCTTTAATAGCTCCTTCTATTACAGGAAAAGCCTCTTGATTGGCGATATTGAGAGTGATTGTGAGATTCTTCCCATCTTCTTGGATGCTATCAATGGTGTGAAGTTCTACGATATTTTTATCTAGTCCTGGGTATTTGACAGCACGAAGTTTTTCTAAGAGCTTCTTATTCATATGGATTCATCCTTGCGCGTTGTTGTAAGAGCATGATAGTACTGCGTGTCTTTTGAATATATTGAACGATTATATCTTTTGCGTTGGGATAGTTTTCTAGAAGTTTATTATATGTAGCTATGCGCTTTTGCATAAGAGTTGCCAGAGCTTGAGCAAGTTGTGGCATTTTTCCAGCTTCATTTGCATTTTTGAGGAGGTATTTGAGCATCTTCTCCCTATCAGCCAAATCCACCTCTATACCAATCTCTTCGCCCGCTTTTTTAAAGTCGAAATTTGTGATATATGTACCATTATAGTGTAGAGCTAAGATCTGCTTTTCTAGCAAAGAGATTCCTGTACTCATGCTTCCTCCTCTAGGCGAATTTGTGCTGCTTTGCTTACATCCTTATCTACATCTTCAGCAAGCTTTTGCAAAACCTCTTTTGGTGTTGCTGGATTTTCTGCAACTCTCAGGCGTACTAACTTATCACTATCAGCTGCTAACTTTTCTAGCAGTTCAGCTGGAGCGTTGGGGTTACCACTTATCCCATCACGTACAATCTTTTCATCCTCATAAAAATCGTAGAGGCACTCTGTAGGAGTATTTGGATTGGTTGCTACAAGAGCTCGTACAAGATTGACTTCATCACGAGCAAGTTTTTGCAAAATTTGCGCAGGAGTATGCGGATTTTTAGCAACTGCCCATCTACTACCCATATCGGGAACTTCACTGAGAGCTACAAGCAGTTCAGTCATAATAGGGCTTTTGCCTTTTTCTCTATCATATACACTTGTGCGAAGACTCAAGTTCATCGCGACCATTCCAACTACTTCCATATCGTTTTGGAAGGTTTCAAAGATCTCTTTGACCTCTTCAAGTGGCAAGTTCTTATCTTCCAATTTTTCTAGAGCCTCATCACGATGCATCGGTATCCTTTTTTGATTTATGGTAGCAAAAATTATATATCATTTTTTTTTGAACATTACATAAATTGTTTTGATGTATAGCAAATTTGTGGCGGAGAAACAAAAAAATATTATCGAGATTTACTTAAATAAACACAGAAGATTTTGCAGGAATAGAGAATTAAGTTTTGGTTAATCGTAAAATCTTTATAATGAAGAGGATTGCATAATACCCGTAAATTCGGGTATAAATGCATATTAACTTTTCTATAAGGAGTCCTAATGAAGAGGTTGATCCAAGCCCTTATGGTGCTTGCGTTGATGGCTGGCGCTTCTTTTGCAGACAAATTAACTATTAGTGCAAAAGATGCGTATAAGCTCATCGGTAAGCCAGGTGTCATGTTTGTAAGTGGGGATAGTGAGACTGCTTTTGAGAACGGGCATATCAGAGGCTCAGTCAATATGTATGCACACCATTTGCACCATTCAGATATTATGGGGCGTATGCATTGTGCACCACTCTTTCAGTGTCCAAAAGATGCTGAACACTATATAGGTGCTCACGGTATCGACAATGATACTACAATAATCGCATACGATAACTGGAGAGGGCCAAACGCAACTGGAGTCTTGGCATTTTTCAAAAGTTACGGACACAAAAAAGTATATGTTCTCGATGGTGGAGTTGATGCGATAAAAGCACTCGATCCAAATCAGCAAAAATATAACCAGCTCAAAGAGGAGTCAAGAAAGATCAAAAAAGCTTACAAAAAAGCTAAAAAAGCTGGTGATATGGCGAAATATAAAGAGCTCAAAGCAAAATATAAAGAGCTCAAAGCACAGATGAAAGCACTCGAGCCAAAACTCATCGTGCAAAGAGGTATCAAAAAAGTTGATCTTGGCAACGGACACTTTGCATATTTGCCACCTGAGAGTGAAGCAAAAATCACTCCCAAACACTATAAAATCGATCCAAAACATATCGATCTTAGCTGGGTAGCTGGCAAAGATGAGGTATATCATGCAGTACAAGATCGCCTCAAAAATGGTGATAAGAGTAAATATGTCATCATCGATACAAGAAGCATGATCGAAATCATCGGTGAGAGAAAAATGGACAATGTTGCACGCGGTGGACACGTTCCGACTGCTAAGTTTATCGAGTGGAAAAATATCACAGATTTCAAAAGACACAAAAGCTTTAGAACAAAAGAGGAGCTTGAAAAGCTTTTCAAAAAATATGGTGTTACAAAAGACAAAACCATCTATGCTTACTGTCAAGTCGGTACAGGACGCGGATCTGACATCATCACAGCTCTTAAATTGCTTGGATATCCAAATGCAAAAGTATATAGCGGTAGCTGGGATGAGTGGGGCAACGATATGAATCTACCTATTAGACGATAAGGAGAGGGCGAATGAATACGCAAAGAAGAGATTTTCTCAAGATTTCTGGTGCTACTGCAGCGCTTGTTGCAAGCAGCGGAAGCCTTTTTGCAAAAACAGATGTAATAAAAGTAGAAAATGGTAAAAACAACTACCCAAATACTACTTACACCGAGCAGATGTATCGTAATGAATTTGGGTTTACGTATGGAAACAAAGAGGAGCATGGCTACGCATATCACTGCGTAAACTGTCAAGGTAACTGTGCTTGGGAAGTATGGGGAAACAACGGTGTTGTTACTCGTGAGAACCAGAGTGCACGCTATCCACGCATCAATCCGAAAGTTCCAGATTTTAACCCACGTGGATGTAACAAAGGTATCCAACACTCTCAAGTAATGTATGAAAAAGATCGCATCCTTTATCCTATGAAAAGAGTAGGTAAAAGAGGTGAGGGTAAATGGAAGAGAATTAGCTGGGATGAAGCAGCCCAAATTGTTGCTCAAAAGATTTTTGATACTATGACAGATCCGAAAAAGGGTCCGGGACGCATTATGGTGCATGCAGGTACCGGGCTTTTGACTGAAGGTAGACGTGGTGCGCCTCTTCGCTTCTCTACTCAACTTGGTGCATACAGAATCTATCCAGCTTCATATCTTGGCGATATGTTTAGTGGTGCTGCAGTTGCATATGGTGAAGGAAACGTTGGATGTACATATGACTTCATGTATCAAGTAGATACTGCAGTATTTTGGGGTGGGAACCCAAGCGTATCAAGAATTCCAGATGCACACTTTGTATGGGAAGGTAAATATAACGGTGCAAAAGTAATCGTTATTACTCCAGAATTCAACGGTTCAGCTAAATCAGCAGATCTTTGGATCCCTAATTAAGCCTGGTACTGACCAGTTCTTGGCAATGAGTGTAATGTATGAAATCATTAAAAACAAAATGTACAAACCAGGCTTTATGAAAATCTACACTGACCTTCCATTCTTAGTTCGTGAAGACAATGGCAAACTTCTTCGCAGAAGCGATATAGAAGAGCCTAAAAACGAAGAGGAAAAAGAGGCGTTTGAAGAAGAGTTCTATACAATGAACAAGAAAACTGGCAAAATTGCCCTCATGCCAGGATGTGAAGGAAGCAAAGAGAAGACTCTTGATATTAGAGAGTTTGGAATCGATCCAGAGCTTGAAGGAGAGTGGGAGGTAACTCTCAAAGATGGATCAAAAGTAAAAGTTACTACAGTTTTTGAAAAACTGAAAAAAAATGTAGAGCAGTTTGCTCCAGAAAAGACAAAAGATATCACAGGCGTTCACCCTGATACTGTTCGCCAGCTTGCAAAAGATATCGCACTACCAAAAGTTGTAGAGATCACAACAGGTTTCTCACTCAACAAATACTACAACGGTATTCTCAACATCTGGAATATCGCTTCAATCTGTGGTCTTACAGGTCGCCTTGGGCCATACGGTGGTCTTAACACTGAGAACGAATTTAGCTTGAGTGGTCTTGGTGCACTCTCAGGCTTCGGTGGTAAGTACAAACCACGCTTTGGATCTGGATTTGTGGGTGAGTTTGTATTTGGTGATGGTATGAAAACATTTAAAGAATACTTCAGCAATGAAGATGTTAAACGAGCTACCGGCGGTAAAATCAGTAAAGATGAGTATATAAAAATAGTTGAAGAAGCACTCAAAGCTGGCGAAGACGGAAAAGATAGAACAGAGGAAGAGCTCTACTATAAACCTTGGTGGACACCTGAAGTTGCTATCATAGTTGCAGACTCTAAATTTAGACGTAACAAAGGAAGTGAGTACAGAAAAGCATTCCTCAAGAAAACTAAATTCTTTGCATATGTTGACTATAAAATGAGTGAAGCAGCAATGTTTGCTGATATCTTGCTTCCAGCAAAATCCCACTATGAAGTATATGATATTCGTACAAGCCCCGGGTATCATAGATTTACAAACCTTGCTCAGCCTATTGCCAATATGAAGCCTGTTGGTGAGGCAAAAGATGAGTGGAGTATGTTTGCATTTATCGCGAAAAAACTTGAAGAGATTGCAAACAAACCAGGCAATAAAGAGAAAGCAAAAGTTCCTGATAGTAAAAAATATGCTAGAACTGGATATCGCGATCTAGCAAACTTCTACAAAGAGTACACAAATACTGACGAAGAGTCTGAAGCTGCAATGGAACCATATCTTGGAACTGATAAACTCGCAGTAGAAGCAGCTCTTGAGAAGTGTGAACAGTATAAGCCTTGGACAATGGAAAAGATGTATGCAGCGGGTGGTTTCTTGCAGCTTAATGAAAAAGCAGCAAAACTCTCACCACTCTATGCAGATAGACCATACAATTCAGGAGAATTTACACTCTTCAAATTTGAAAGATTTGAGACTCTCACTGGTCGTCAAACATTCTATGTAGATCATCCTACATATCTCAAGCTTACAAACGGTACAAACTATGCGCTCAAACCTCTAGCGCCACAAAACAAAAAGAATCCTTTCATGCTTATGACACCACACGCACGATGGTCAATCCATTCTAACTGGAAAAACAGTAGAACGCTGCAAAGACTCCAAAGAGGTGTTCCTTACGTGCATGTTAATAGAAAAATAGCTGAGATGAAGGGTATCAAGGATGGTGATACCATCAGAATCTTCAACGAGCTTGGAGAGTTCTACGCTATGGCAAAAGTAAGCTCATCTGTTGCACCAGATACACTGGTAATGGAGCATGGATGGGAGCCGTATCAGTATCTCTTCAATAAAGGGCACAATGAAGTAGTTCCAATGTCACTCAACCTTCTTGAGCTAGCCGATGGTTGGGGACACTTGAAATTTGGCGGTCTTTGGGATGGTAACCAGTATGCCTATGATGGCGCAGTTGATATAGAAAAATCTACGAAGTTTACATATTAATAGGAGAGAGGCATGTCTAAAAGACAATTAGCAATGGTAATGGATCTGAACAAATGTATCGGATGCCAAACATGTACAGTTGCATGTAAAACACAATGGACCAACAGAAATGGTCGCGAATATATGTATTGGAACAACGTAGAAACCTACCCCGGCGCTGGCTATCCAAAGAACTGGATGGAGCTTGGGGGTGGATTTGATGCGGCTGGAGATCTCCAGCCAGGTATTATTCCAAATATTGAAGCTGACTACGGGGTGCCTTGGGATTACAATTATGACTCACTCGCTGAGCAAAACCTCCTCAGCGACAATCCAGAACCTGCTTTTAGGCCAGATCAAAGCCCTACATGGGGACCAAACTGGGACGAAGATGAGGGTGCTGGTGAGTTCCCAAGAGACAACTACTTCTTCTATCTTCCAAGGATTTGTAACCACTGTTCAAATCCTGGATGTTTGAGCGCTTGCCCAAGAGATGCGATATTCAAGCGTGAAGAGGATGGTGTAGTCCTCGTTGACCTTGATAGATGTCAAGGATACCGCTACTGTATTGCAGGATGTCCTTATAAAAAGATCTATTTCAATCCAAAGATTTCTAAGAGTGAAAAATGTATCCTCTGTTTCCCAAGAATTGAGCAAGGTCTTCCACCAGCTTGTGCACAAAGCTGTGTTGGTCGTATCCGCTTCGTAGGATTTTTGGATGATGAGGAGAGTCAAGTATATAAACTTGTGCACAAATATAAAGTAGCGCTACCACTGAGACCAGATTATGGAACACAGCCAAATGTATACTATGTTCCGCCAGTAGATTCGCCACCAAAATTTGATGCAGAGGGCAAAATCATCGAAGGTAGCGAGAGAGTACCTATGGAAGAGCTTGAAAAACTTTTTGGTCCAGCGGTGCATGAAGCTATCAAAACAATCAAAGCTGAGCGTGAAAAGCGTAAAAAAACCGGAAAATCTGAACTCATGGATATCTTGATTGCATATCAGCATCAAGATATGTTCAGACTCGATCACAACTACTATGTTGAAGTGGCAAAACAAAAAGGTATGAAGCCTCTTCCATTAGTTGATGAAAGATATGTGGCTGGAAAGCATACAAAACCATCTTCAATATCTCACTTTAAGGTGCACGCATGAGAAGAGTAGTAACAGTAGCGGCAGCTCTCAGCCTAGCTGCCTCCATGGCAATGGCAGATAACATCGTAAAGGCTGTAAAAGTTAAGAGTCTCAAAAATGTAAAATGCGGAAGTAAGCTCATTCGCAAGTATGCAAAATTTGTTCCAGTTGCTGTCTATCCACAGTCAACTATCAAGCTAAACGATAAAAAGGCACTTGAGCTCAATAAAGATGCAAAAGCGAAAATCGTGCAAGTTGCTGCATTTACCGATGGGAAAGATGTAGCAATCATTATGCGATGGCCAGATAAGAGTAAAGATATCTTCAAAGGATATAAAAGTGATATCTATCCAGATGGATTTGCTGTGCAGTTTGCAGCAAATGCGAAAGATCCACAAAAACTTCCATATATTGGTATGGGAAGTGATGGTCGCCCAGTTGAAATCGTGCTTCGTAAAGCGTATGGCCAAGGTGTATATGAGCCAAACGGCAAGGGCGATGTAGCACATCAAGTCAATGAACACAATGTGAATGCTTTTGGAAAAGACCTTAAAAAGTATGAAAAAGAGGTCAAAAAACTTGGCGTGAGACCATACCAAAAAGTATTTATAAGCGAAGGTTTCCGCTCTATGACAGAGATCAAAGATGGCTCTGCAAAAGTGCGCACTGACATGCACTACGTAGGGAAAAGATCTATGTGGGGCGGTATGGTTGTAAAACCTGTCAAAGATGCTTATTCTCAACCTACTAAAAATGAGCTTGCTGTTGCAATTGCTGTCTGGGATGGTAAAGAGTTGCAAAGAGATGGCCTCAAGAGGCTCTCAAGTTGGATAGCTGTGAAGCTTCCAGGTGCAAAAAACAGCACTCTTGAAGAGGTTGTAACAGAAAAAGCCAAAGGCGATGTTGCTAATGGAAAGAAAGAGTTTGAGACTAATTGTGCAAGCTGTCACCGTGACAGAAACTTCCAAAATGCTCCTCTTTACATGGCACCAGGCTTAGAGAATATTGGCGGACAAACAACAGCTGCATATATTAGAGAATCAATCCTTGAACCAAATGCAGTGATTGTTCCTGGGTATAATAGAAATGCTCATCCAAACTTTGCATGGTATACAGTGGATGATAAAGGTAACAGAACTTCAACTATGCCACCATTCAACTATCTTGATAAAAAAGTTGTAGAAGATATCGTGGCATATCTGCAGACACAAAAAGCGGAGGTTGCAAAATGAAAAAAATAGCGCTTTTAGCCCTTGTGGCTGCTAGCATGCTGCTTGCTAGTACTGGAGAGAAAGGTGAATTTGAAAAGAAGGGGTTTTTGACCACTGAATGGTGTGCCAAAAACGACCTCTTCGCTGATTGCCGCCTTGAGTCATATCACTGCGGAAGTGAAGGCTGCTACCGCAACTGGGTACCAGGTGAGCCAGAGAAGATGAAAATGGTTCTCTATGTTCACGATGAAGGGAAGATCTACTACATCAAGCCAAGTGGTGTGCATGTAAGCGAGCTTTTGGAAAAAGCAGCAAACCGTAATGAAGTGACTATCATTGGGAAACTTGAAGGAGATGGCAAAACAATTGAAGCTATTGAGTTCAAAGCACCACCACCACCGAAAAAGTCTTTCTTCAAAGGCTGTCTCTAATCTTTACCGCCTCTTGGCGGTAACTGTATGTGATATGTGATTTTATCTGCTACAATACACAAATCATATATCTCATAGAGGAGTAACATTGGATAATAAAGCACGCGCTTTCGTCTATGCATTTTTGTCCCGCGTCTTTAGCAAAGAACTTGGCAAAAAAGAGATAGAAGATCTCAAAAACAATCCCGAACTTTTAGTAACAATAGGCAACGATACTCTTGACTATTTTCAAAATAGTGATACCCAAACAATTCAAGATGAACTCAATATCGACTATAGTTCTCTTTTTCTTGTAAACTCCCAGCCTGTTGAATCTCTAGTGGTCGATTCTACTGGTGAAATCCTCGTGGGTTTGCAAAATCCTGTGATGTTTTTCTACTTTGAGAATGGCTATGAGATAGATATGAACCAGACTGAAATTTTGGCACCAGATCATCTGGCTATCGAGTTTGGATTCATGCAAAATCTTGCATATCGCAATGAAGACAAAATTGCTAAGAAGTTTTTGCAGCAGCACATCCTCGCTTGGGTGCCGCCATATCTTGTAGCAATACAAGATGTTGCACAGACCCCTTTTTATAAAGATATCTGTGATTTTACAATTGACTATCTTTTGAGTGATTATGAGATGCTCAAAGAGGAAGTAAGCGATGCAGTATAAGCAGCAGGGTGAACTCTTTTCATACGATGTACTCAAGTGTTTGCGTACAGATTACTTTCATAGTGACTGTAGGGAGTGCTTGGAGATCTGCCCTCATGATGCATTCTTTTTTGATCGAGTTAAACTGAGTGTCGATTTTGATAAGTGCACCAACTGCTCAGTCTGTATCGGTGTTTGCCCTACAGAGGCACTGAGCCTAGATTTTTTCAATCCAAATGACTACGTGCTCAAAAACCAGCCACATCTTTCGTGCAAAAAAGATATCCCGTGTCTGAGTGCATTTGATAGTGAACACTTCATTGCTATTGCTTTGCGCAATGGCAAACTTGCAGTTGATAGATCCCACTGTGAGGGATGTGTGCTCAATCCAGAGAACAAAACTCTCGAATCTATCAATGCTCGCTTGCAAGAAGTGCAAGATTTTCTTGATGAATGTGGTGTAGAAATAACAATAGAAGAGCAGCCTTTTAGCGAAGATAGAAGGAGGTTTTTCAAGGCAGTTTTTGGTGCAGCTAAAGAGGTAGTAAATGAAGAGAGTGTGGCTGATGTGCAAAGTGCAGTTGAACGCGTTCCAATGAAGAGCATGCTACTCAAAAACGCACTCAAATCCAAAATCACGGAAATTCCACAAAAGATTGTAAGTACTCGTTATTCATTTTTAGCAGACAAAGCAATTGATGAGAGCTGCACAAACTGTGGAGATTGTGTGCAGTTTTGTCCGACAAATGCCCTCTTTTTCTCTGGCGATGGAGCAGGGATTTGGTTTGTAGCTGGAAAGTGTATCAACTGCGATATCTGCAACGACATCTGCAAGCCAAAATCTATCAGCGACAAAGAGCAGATCGATCTAGTTACCTATGTGTTTGATAGGGGAGAAGAGCTCATCCATCATACCATTGAGATATGCCAGGAGTGTAAAACGCCTTTTGCCTATAAAGGTGGTGAGATGATATGTGATAGATGCAAGAGCTTTGTGGATGAGTTTGGCGATATCTTCAAGCTAGCGAGCGATATGGAGTAATGCATGTAGCCTTCTTGTATCCTCCAGCCTTTGTGCTATTGGTGCTTCTTGTCTGTTTTGTGCGCTGCAAAAGGGAGCAGCTGCGCATATACTTCGCCCGCACCGATCTTCTTCCTCCTTCATTTATACGCAGAGATCTTTTGCCTCTGTTTATTGCATTTTTATTTGTATTAGCACTAGCTGGACCAATTGGCTATAGCAGCATGGGTGTGAGTGATCACAAAGGAAGAGATCTCGTCATCGCAATAGATGCAAGCGGGTCGATGGGTGGAGATTTTGGTAAAGAGAGCAAATTTGATACTCTCAAAAAGATGGTAAGAGCATTTTTAACACACCGCTATGATGATAATGTTGGTATAGTAGCCTTTGGGACATTTGCCTATCCAGCAGCTCCTATTACATTTGATTTGCGCGCTTTGCAATTTGTACTCAATTATCTTGATCTTTCACTTGCTGGCAATAACACAGCTATCGGAGATGCTATTATGCAAGCAGTAAAGATGCTCAAAAAAAGCCATGCCAAAAAAAAGGCGATACTGCTCTTTACTGATGGGATGCAAAATAGCGGAAGAGTCTCCATCAAGCAAGCTGTAGCTGCAGCCAAAAAGATAGGTGCGAAGATCTATACAGTTGGCATAGGCGATGAGTATGATGCAAAGCTCTTAGAGCGCATTGCCAAGGAGAGCGGAGGAAAGAGTTTTAGTGCTAAAGATCCTGATGCGCTCAAGGAGGTTTTATCCGATATAGACAAATTAGAGGCTAGCAAGCTGCGCAGCAAGAACTACATTGATATGCAGCCCCTTTTTCTAGGGGTGATAGCATTTTTGGCTCTGATGCTACTCTATCAAATAAAGAGATATCTATGAGTTTTCTCTATCCCTGGGTTTTGTGGCTCATTGTTCCAGCATTGTTGCTGCTACTACTTAGCAAAGAGCCAAAATTTGCGCAAATCTTCAATCCAAAGATAATTATAGAAGCAAAGAGTATGAATCCTTCTTGGCTTCCCTTGATTTTGGTTCTTGTAATTATCGCTTTAGCTAGACCTGTTATCAACAAGCCGCTTGCTGCAAGTAAAAGTGCTACACCACTCTTTATAGCACTAGATTTTTCAGCCTCTATGCAAGCACAAGATATCAAGCCAAATAGACTCCAAAAAGCTAAAGATATAGCAAGCAAGCTTATTGAGCGCTCACCATCTCCAACGTCAATCCTCATCTTTACCTCCAATCCTCTCATCATAGCTCCTCCTACAACTGACAAAGAGGCACTGCTGCAGATATTGCAAAGTATTGATGAGAAGGGAATACTCACCAAAGGGACAGACTTTGGTAAACTTTTGGAGTTTATAGGCAAGTTTGCAGGCAAGAAAAATCTTGTTATATTGAGTGACGGGGGAGAGTTTAGCGATCCGCAAGTGCTGCAAGAATATGCAAAGCAGCATAACATTACCATATTTAGCATAGGAGTTGCTACAAAAGAGGGTGCACTCATTCCTACAAAAAATGGCTATCTAAAATATGAAGGAAAGCTCGTTATCTCAAGACTCAACCCAGCATTTACAAAGCTTGGAACCTACTTAGAGCCAGATGAAGCAGAGAAGGTATTCGATCTCATAGAGAGCAGACTACAAAAAACGACTACCAAAAAGCAGGTAGAGCTCTATTTTGTTCCACTCTTTGTTGCCTTCTTGCTCTATATCTGGTTTGCTACGACACTCTTTGATACAATCAAGAAATTGCCATTTTTTGTTTTGTTAGCTGTCACGCTGCATGCAGGAGTTGTAGAGGAGTTTGCCTTGCAAAAAGGATACAAAGAGCTTGAGATGGGGCATTATAAAAGAGCGCTAGAGTATCTGCAAAAGAGTAAAACATTTGAGAGTCGCTTCTTGCAAGGGGTGGCATTGTGTAAATTAGGTAAGATTAGAAGAGCTATTGAGATTTTTCGCCATCTCCACACAACAGATACGAATATAAAAGCCAAAATATACTACAATCTTGGATATTGCTATGAAAAGATGCGTAAATTTGAAGATGCTCTTCAAAGCTACATACATGCATATCAGTTGCGCCAAGAGCCAAAAACTATGCAAAAAATAGAGCAGCTTGTGTTTAAAAAAAACCAAAAGAAGCTCTTGCTCCCCTTTAGTAAGCAAAAGCAGGTGGCAAAAAGGGGTAATAATAGTAAGAATGGTGGTAAGAGTGCTGGGAGTGCCAATGTGAATATCGCTGTACAAAGTGGCGCGGCAAAGGGTGGCAAGAAACAAAAGGGAGGAGCTTTGAGTAAGAGAGGTGAGACTATGCCAATGAGTTCCAAGGTATATGAGTTGATCAATAGAGGATATATAGATGAGAAGCGTCCTTGGTAGTCTCTTTATCATCATTGCTGCATGTGCACACACGCTTCATGTAAGCACTACAACGCCATCGATCAAAGAGCCGGTAATCATAGAGTTTGCTTATGAAGATAGGGAGTTTCAAAAGATCACATGGGTCAAATTCAAGCCCCTTGCTTCACCAGCTTATGAGACGCACTTTTTAAAAAAAGATAGCAAAGAGGGAGTCTATAGATTTTACTATCTGCTCTTTCCACTCAAGCCAGGTGAAGTGCAGGTGCGCTACTCATTAAGAGTCAAAAAAGCAAGTGTAGAGGAGATCCATAAAGATATCCTAGGCACTGGCTATGAGCAGACAAATCCGATCGAGGGAAAAGTATACGATATAGCAATCAATCCGACTCTTTTGCATGTCAAGGATGTGAAGGCAAATCTATTTGGAAAGTTTATAATTGAGCGCAGTATTGATCCTAAAGCAGTCAAAGCCTATGAGCCAGTCTATGTGAATTTTATCATCAAAGGCAAAGGGTATCCTCCCAAGTTTGCAAAGCTTGTAGATATAGAGGGAGTCAAAATTCTAACTGATAAGCCGCAAGAAAAGATAGTTTACAAGCTAGATGGAGCCCATGTAAATTATCGCTACAGCTACGCAATCATTGCGAACCATCCATTTACTATTAACAGCTTACATTTGAAGGGGTATGATTATAAAAGTTTTTATACGATCAATTTGCCTACACAAAAAATAGTTGTGACTCCACCGAAAAATCTTGTAGACAAAGAGACCTACCCCAAACCAATCGAGCCTTTTTATAAAAAAGTAGTTGCAGCTTTAGGGTATATCGCAATCTTTATAGCAGGATTTTTGAGTGCATGGATAATCATGCGCTATTTTCGCGATAGTCAAAAAGAGGAGATCAAAAATGCAAAAGACGCAAAAGAGCTCCTAGCAATCTTGGTGGTCAAGTATCCGGAGTGTTTTGAAGATGAAAAGAGAGCCTTGCAAAGTGGTGAGAGTGTAGCAAAGATTAAAAAAAGAGTTCTCAAAGGGTTGAAACAATGCAGATAGTCGAAAAGATAAAAAGAGAAATAGAAAAGGTTGTCGTTGGACAAGAGGAGATGGTCGATAGTGTGATTATTGCGCTTTTGAGTGGAGGGCATCTGCTCCTTGAGGGTATGCCAGGGCTTGCAAAGACTACAACCATCAAGGTTTTAGCACAGGTTGTAGGTCTTGAGTTTTCACGGGTGCAGTTTACTCCAGATCTTTTGCCAAGCGATATTATCGGAGCCAAAATATATAATTCTGCACAAGCGCAGTTTCATATTAAAAAGGGACCAGTTTTTACAAATTTGCTTTTGGCTGATGAGATCAACAGAGCCCCTGCAAAGGTGCAATCAGCGCTTTTGGAAGTGATGCAGGAGCGTCAAGTGACAATCGATGAGGAGAGCTACAAAGTAGATGAGCCTTTTGTTGTTATGGCGACGCAAAACCCAATAGAGCAAGAGGGTACATACAATCTTCCAGAAGCACAGCTAGATCGTTTTATGATGAAGGTGCTCCTTGGCTACAATACAAAAGATGAGGAGTTTGTTATCTTGCAGCGTGCAGAAGAGGGGTTTGCAAAGAGTCTTGAGAGAGTTGCAAGCAAAGAAGAGATTCTTCAGGCTAAAGAGGCGGCGATGAAGGTTTTTATAGATGATGCCCTCAAGCGCTACATTCTTGATATGGTCTTTGCAACGAGAGAACACCCAAAAATAATGCATGGGAGCAGTCCAAGAGGAAGCATTGATTTGATGCGTGCAGCAAAAGCCAAGGCCTATATGAAGGGAGCTTCTCATGTGACGCCCCAAGAGATTTTAGAAGTAGCAAAACCGGTACTTCGCCACCGCATAATCCTTAGCTATGAAGCAAAAGCGAAAGGTCTTAGAAGCGACGATTTACTTGAAGAGATTTTGACAAAAGTGCCTATTCCATGATCGATGCACTCATTATCAAAACCAAAAAAGAGGTTTTTAGTAAAAGTAGCGGACTCTTTAGCGCACGTAGTGGCGGTGAGGGATATGACTTTTTGGAACTAAGAGAATACAACTATGGTGAAGATGCCAAACGTATAGACTGGATTGCAAGTGCAAAGTATCAAAAGCCCTATATACGTATCTATCAAGAGGAGCTATTGCGCAATATTGTAGGAGTCTTCGTGCTTAGTGGCTCACTCTATTTTGGCTCCAAAAGACTCAAAATCGAGACACTTTTAGAAGCATTTTTGCTGGTTGGCTATAGTGCACTGCATCTCAATGAAAATCTCCAAGGATTTGCTCATAACCATAGATTTATAACAAATATCTACACGCTAGAGCAGTTTGCAAAAGAGATAAGTAGTTATGATCTATTAGGTAAAAAGGCAACATTTGATGAGAAAGATCTCTTCTATCGCTTGCCTGAGCGATCTTTGATACTGCTCTTTGGAGATTTTTTAGATCCAACCCAGCTCACACTTTTGGCACAAAAGCATGAAGTAGTTGCAATAGTGGCGCGCGATAGTATAGAGAAGGGAAAAGATCTTGGACAATCTGTTGAAGCTGTAGATACGATAACCCTCCAATCAAAAAACTACTTTCTTGGCAAGAGTCAGCTCAGAAAGTATGGAGAAAATATCCAAAAGCACCTTGATAATAACTATGCTCACTTTGTCCAAAATGGCATTGATTGGGTGGAGATCTACGATATCGATAATATCTACGAAAAACTGCAAAACTTCTTTATAGGGCGGTGATGGAACTTATAGCATTGCCAGATTTTCACCATGAGCTTTTGGCTCTGTGTGCCTTAATTTTTTTAATCATTGCAGTATGGATTGGGGTGCGGCTATTGCCAAAAAGGTACAAAAGTTTCAAAATCCACTCCCGCGAAGATCTCTATGAAGCCTCACGTATTCTCTCAAGCTGCCACAAATTTGATGCACTGTTGCAAGAACTCAATCCTTATAAATATGCTCCCGCTACTCCTCCTTTGCCAAGAGAGCTGCGAAGGAGAGTCGAAAAGGCAGTAGATGAGTGTAAAAGGGAGGAAAAATTGATACAAATCAAGGAAAGAGCAAGGCAAAAGATTTACAATGTAGCCAAAAAAAACCGAAAGGATTTGCTATGGAAATTCCTCAAGATGCTCAAAAGGTAGAGGTTCCTGGAGCGACGGTAGATTTTTATAAATTCCAAAAGGATGGAGTGACTTACTACGCTTTTGATACTTCTCGCTGCGGACCGCCAGAACCAATGGTCAATGCAATGGCAGGACTCAAACTCGTCAAAGACCCCAATACAAAACTTATTATGATAAATCATAAAATGCCAATGGGACTGCTCAATAAAATAGAGCAAAATTATGATATAGAAAAAGAGGAGTTGCCAGATGGACGTGTGCAGCTGCTCTTTAGCTACAAGCCTGGAGTTACAGAAGAGGCAAACTTGAGCGATAGCAGCTGCTCTGGCTAAACAAAAAGGGGGAGGGATGTTTAATATTTCAAAGGATTTCGCGCCGCCTTTTTCTCTCATTGTTCCATTTTTTATAGCCGGTGTACTCTTCTTTGTAGCAAGCGCTATTGCACTGCTCTTCTACACTCCGCACTTTTCATATCTTGAGCTTAAAGTTGCAGGTTGGGTGCACCTCTTTTTGGTGGGCTATGTGATGATGATCATTTTTGGTGCTATGGCGCAGCTTGTTCCTGTAGTTTTGGAAACAGGACATTTTAGTGTAGATTGGTACTATCTCCTTTTTCCTATTTTGCTTGTTGGAGTTTTGGGGCTTGTGAGTGGCTTTTGGCTCTCACCATTGCTGCTGAGCTTTGGGGGGCTTTTGGTGCTTGTAGCTATGATCATCTTTGCTGTTGAGGTAATGCTCACAGTCAAAAAGAGTACCATCAATACATTTACAATGCAGGCCGTCAAATACTCCAATATCTTCTTGCTTGTTGGAATTTTGAGCGGATTTCTCATGGCTTTGACGCTGAGTGGCTTTATGGGTGTTAGAGTAGAGTCTGTGCTCAAATTCCATGTCTTTGCAGTGTTGGGTGGTTATGTACTGCTCACTATTTATGGGATTTCCCTTGTTTTGCTTCCAATGTTTGGATTGGCGCATGGTTTTGATGAGAAGCCGGTGCGCTATGCGATGTGGAGTATGGTAGCGGCTGTTGTAACACTCTTTTTTGGAGTGCTCTTTGCATGGCACTTTTTGCAAGTAGTAGGATATCTTTTAGGGTTTGTTTCGGTAGCTCTCTATTTTTATCAAGTCTATCTTATATATAAAACGCGGGTGCGTAAAGAGCGAGAGATCTGGTATATGTCGATGCTCTTTGGGTATGGAAGTTTTGCATTTGCGTTTTTGCTAGGAGTGCTCTATCTGCTTAGTGGCATGGAGAGTGAGAGATTCTTATATAGTGGAGTATGGTTTTTGTTTGTCTTTTTTATGTTTTTGATCAATGGGCATCTGTATAAGATAGTTCCATTTTTAGTATGGTTTCATCGCTTCAGTGAGCTTGTTGGCAAACAAAAGGTACCGATGCTCCACGAGATGTATCCCAAAAAGCAGGCTTCTTTTGAGTTTTGGTTTACTGCAATTGGTTCTTTACTTGTAGGATTAGGTCTTCTTGTGCAAAGTGGGCAGATTTTCAAAGCTGGTGGGAGCTTTTTGGTAGTTGGAGCTCTCTTTTTACTCTCAAGCCTATTTTGGATGATCAAGTTTAGGAGTGAAAATGGCTAAAGTAACAAAAGAGCAGATCTATGACGCGATTCGTACTGTCATTGATCCTGAAGTTGGATTCAATCTTGTGGACTTGGGTCTTATCTATGATGTGGATATTGATGAGGAGAATAATGTTCATGTGAAGATGACCCTCTCTACAAGAGGGTGTCCTTTGCATCAGATGATGCAGCAGTGGGTAAAAGAGGCGGTTGAGCGCATACCCGGTGTCAAAGATGTAACGGTAGAGATCGTATGGGATCCACCGTGGAATATCTCAATGGCAAGTGATGTTGTCAAGAAAGCTTTGGGCGCTGGATGAAAGAGATCAAAGCCTTTTTGCGCCACCTCTATGGAGCTGGTATTCTTTTTTTCTACTATCTCAAATGGCCAGTTGCAATAGGTGTGCCGGTACTCTATCTCTATCTGCACTATCCACGTAATATTTTTATGGATCTGCTGTGGCTTTATTGTGTGATACTTATTATCAAAGATTTTGTTGTTATGTTTTTGCGGTATAAAAGAGGAGAAAAGATATGGAGATAACTGATAAAACAAAAGTGCATGATCTTTTGCAGACATATCCTGAGCTTGAAGAGAAGCTCATTGCTCTCAATCCAAAATATAAAAAGCTCAAAAATCCGATACTGCGCAAGACTATAGCAAGAGTTGCCACTTTGCGTCAGGTTGCTGCGGTTGGTGGGATGGATGTGCAAGAGCTTGTAAATACATTGCGCAAATTTGTTGGGCAAGAGCCAATAGTTATAAATGAAGAAAAAAAAGAGCAAATAGCACCCCAATGGATAATGCAAGAGCCGCAAGCAGTTTTTGATGCGAACGAGCTTTTAGATAGTGGGCAAAATCCACTAGCTGTAATTTCAAAAAAGCTCAAAGAGCTGCCGCAAGGCTCCATGATTGTACTCAAATCCGACTTCTTGCCAGAGCCCCTCATAGAAGAGTTTAAAAAAAGAGGGCATGAAGTATATGCAAAGCCAATCGATGAGGAGCACTATTTAACGTATATCAAAGTTTAGCTCACTTTTATTATCTGTGGCCACAGCTCTTTGGAGAGAAGAATCTTTTTGACTCTCTCTTGCCAAAGGGAGCGAAAGAGTTGCTTCTCTTCCTCGCTTGCCTGCCCACTCATAATTTTTTGCATGAGTGGTTTCATCTGTGGATCTGGTGGAATGATAGACGGATCATAGCTCAGCGTTACTGTGTTGTTTGTTGCTAGATCTGTGAGACTCACTTGACCTTTTATTGGTGCATTGTAGGTGAGGTTATTGCTGCGATCAAAATGCCCTCCTATACCTTTGAAGCCAGCCTCATCACTTACTCCGCATATATAGGCTATAGTATTGCCTATAACGCCATTAACACCCTCACTCTTTGCACCCTGCAGGGCAACTGCTATTTCACCCCGTTTTGGGAGTTCATCTTTGAAAAGATTTGCAAGTCCTATTTTTGCCATCAAAAATGCTCCAGCAACTGTTGGACATGAGTGGCCTGCAAATTTTACTGCATCAAGATAGCTAAATTCGACTATGCCATTATCAAAAGCACCCAAAAATGCTCCCAATGGATCAAAGAGAGTTATCTTTTCGACTGCATCAAAAAATGCTGGATAGTGCATAGGGATTCCTTTTTGACTAGATTCTATCCAAGAGCTGCAAAAAATTCCTTGACCATAGTCAAAATAGGAGAATTTTTATCTTAATTATCTCTTTCTAAACAAAATTAAATTTGATTTATATCAATGTTCAAATATCATTATATTTGTAAAATAGATTTTGTGTAAAACCATGGGGACATGGAATCAAAAAAGAGGAGGCTTCAATGGCTATGGATAGAAGGGATTTCCTCAAGAGCGCTGCTGCAGCCACTGCTGCAAGTGCCGTAGGACTGAGTGTACCAAAAGAGATGGAAGCAGCATCAAAAGAGGCTGAAAAAGGATGGCGATGGGATAAGGCAGTCTGTCGCTTCTGCGGAACTGGTTGTGGCATTATGATTGCAACCAAAGATGATAGAATCGTTGCGGTCAAAGGTGACCCGCTTGCACCGGTTAACCGCGGTCTTAACTGTATCAAGGGATACTTTACGGCTAAGATCATGTATGGTGCTGATAGGCTCAAGACACCACTGCTTCGTATGAATGATAAGGGCGAGTTTGATAAACATGGAAAATTTCGCCCAGTGAGTTGGAAAAAAGCTTTCGATGTAATGGAGGAGCAGTTTAAAAAAGCGTACAATGAACTTGGGCCAACAGGTGTTGCATTTTTTGGTTCTGGTCAGTACACTGTCCAGGAAGGATATGCGGCTGCAAAACTTATGAAAGCTGGATTTAGAAGTAACAACATCGATCCAAATGCACGCCACTGTATGGCAAGTGCGGTTGCTGGATTTATCCAGACATTTGGTATCGATGAGCCAGCGGGATGTTATGATGATATCGAGCTTACCGATACGATAGTGCTCTGGGGTTCAAATATGGCAGAGATGCACCCGATTCTTTGGGCACGCTGTACAGATAGAAAGCTCTCAAACCCAGATAAAGTCAAAGTAGTTGTTCTCTCAACATATACCCATAGAAGCTGTGATCTTGCAGATGATGTGATTATCTTCAAACCAAACACAGACCTTGCTATCTGGAACTATATTGCAAGAAGTATCGTTTATGATCATCCAGATGCAATCGATTGGAAGTTTGTCAAAGAGTACTGCGTCTTTACTACAGGATATCCAGATATCGGTTATGGTATGCGCAATCCTAAACATGCCGAAAAACTTGGATATAGCAAAAAAGAGATGGAGACAGTTTGGCATCAAGACCATAAAAAACTCTCAGAAGATGAGAAGAAAGCTCTTGCTCCATTTGGATATGGTAAAGCTAGTGTAATGAAGATGAGGCATGCAAAAGCTGCAGGAAAACACTGGGCTATCAGCTTTGAAGAGTTTAAAAAATCACTTGAACCGTATACACTTGATTATGTGGCAAAAGTGGCCAAAGGTGATCCTGATGAGAGCCTTGAGAGCTTCAAAGCAAAACTCAAAAGACTCAAAGATCTCTATGTAGAAAAAGGGCGTAAGGTTGTGAGCTTCTGGACAATGGGTATGAACCAGCACACCAGAGGCACTTGGGATAATGAACTTAGCTACGTAGTACACTTCTTGCTTGGTAAACAAGCACTTCCTGGAAGTGGAGCATTCTCGCTTACTGGACAGCCAAGTGCGTGTGGTACAGCACGTGAAGTTGGTACATTTGCACACAGACTCCCAGCAGATATGGTGGTTTTCAATCCAAAACATAGAGAGATCTCTGAGAAGATTTGGCGTCTTCCAAAAGGAACGCTCAATCCAAAAGTTGGAAGCCATATCGTAAAAATTATGCGCGATCTTGAAGATGGCAAAATAAAATTTGCTTGGGTACATGTATGTAACCCATGGCAAGATACTGCAAATGCCAACCACTGGATAAAAGCAGCACGCACAATGGATAACTTTATCGTAGTAAGTGATGGGTATCCAGGAATCAGTGCAAAAGTTGCCGATCTTATCTTGCCAAGTGCGATGATCTATGAAAAATGGGGAGCATATGGTAACGCTGAGCGTCGAACACAGCACTGGAGACAGCAAGTAACTCCAGTAGGGGATGCGATGCCTGATATCTGGCAATACACTGAATTTGCAAAACGATTTAAACTCAAAGAGGTATGGAAAGAGTGGAAACTTCCTGATGGAACAGTTTTGCCAAATGTACTCGATGAAGCGAAGAAAATGGGATACAGTCCAGATGATACACTCTTTGATGTACTCTTTGCAAACGATTACTACAGAAGCTTCAAGTGGCCTGATCCGATTGCTGAAGGTCATGGAAACACTACAGCAGAAGGTGATAAACGTAACGTTATCGGTACTGATGGCAAACCATGGAAGGGATATGGTTTCTTCCTTGAAAAAGCATGCTGGGAAGAGTATCGTAAATTTGGTGCAGGACGAGGACATGACTATGCGCCATTTGATGTATACCACAAAGTGCGAGGTCTCAGATGGCCAGTTGTTAATGGCAAAGATACTCCATGGCGATTTAATGTCAATTACGATCCATATGCAAAACGAGAAAAAGAGCTTGGCCATGTAAAAGGTGAGTTTGCATTCTATGGACACGCACTTAAGGTGATTCCACAAGGAAATCTCCATGGACCAGATAGTCATAAACCAAAAATTCACTTGCCAAACAAAGCCAAAATCTTTGCAAGACCTTACATGGAGCCACCTGAAGTTCCAGATAATGAATATGACACATGGCTCTGTACAGGACGCGTGCTTGAACATTGGCACAGTGGAACAATGACAATGAGAGTGCCTGAGCTCTATAGAGCAGTTCCAGAAGCGCTTTGCTACATGCATCCAGAAGATGCGAAAAAACGTGGTGTAAAACGGGGTGACTTGGTAGTGATCGAGAGCCGCCGCGGTAAGTGTAAAGCACGTGTTGAGACAAGGGGCCGTAACCGACCGCCACGCGGACTCGTATTTGTGCCTTGGTTTGATGAGCGTGTCTATATCAACCTTGTAACACTTGATGCAACATGTCCGATCTCTAAACAGACTGACTATAAAAAGTGCGCAGTCAAAATCTATAAGGCTTGAAAGACGGCTGGGAGGGGATAATGGATAAAAATCGACGCGCCTTCCTTGTATCGATGGCGCAAAATGTAGCAATAGCTGCTACAGGAGCAATTGTTTGGAGCGCTTTTGTCGATGAGGCAAAAGCCTCCCAGCTTTTGCTGCGACCACCAGGTGCTAGAAAAGAGGATGAGTTTATAAAACTTTGTATCAAATGTGGGCTTTGTGTAGAGGCATGCCCCTATGATACGTTGATGTTGGCAAAACCGGGAGATTACAAGCCTCTTGGTACGCCATACTATATACCAAGGGATATTCCGTGCTATATGTGCGAGGATATCCCTTGTGTGCCACCATGTCCGACTGGTGCGCTCGATATTGAGAGTGTCACAAGAGAGGAAGGTGGCAAAAAGGTCTTTGACATTACAATGATGCGTATGGGTGTAGCGATAGTAGATATTAAAGATTGTATCGCTTACTGGGGGATACAATGTGATGCTTGCTATCGTGCCTGTCCACTTTTGGATAAAGCTATATATATGGAGCTAAGACGCAATGAGAGGACAGGAAAGCACGCGAAGCTTTTGCCGGTGGTAGATCCAGATTACTGTACAGGGTGTGGGCTTTGTGAACACGCATGTGTAACTGAGATCGCAGCAATAAAAGTATTCCCAAGAGATGTAGCGCTCGGGAAAGTTGGTGAGCACTATGTCAAAGGGTGGCAGAAAAAAGATGAAGAGCGCTTGAAAGGTAGCAAAGGGATTGGTACTACTGTGACTCCAAGAAGCAAAAAGAGTGCAGTGGAATCTTTGAATGAGGGGATAGATTTTGAGTAAGTTATGGGATAAATATAGATTCTTACTTGCAAGACGCTTAGTACAGCTTAGTGTTTTGGTGCTCTATTTTGGAGCCAATGCATGGGGCTGGAAGATCTTGCAAGGAAATCTTAGCTCATCGCTCCTATTTCAAAAAATCCCTTTGGCTGATCCTTATGCGCTATTGCAGATATTTGCGACAGGCGCTATTGCTGCTGCAGATGTCATTATAGGTGCTGTTATTGTTGCCATATTTTATGCACTTGTTGGTGGACGAGCCTTCTGTAGTTATGTTTGTCCTATTAATATGGTCACTGATCTAGCAAACTATCTCAGACGCAAGTGGAATCTTGATAAGTTTGAGAAAAAGTGGTGGGCAAGTCGCAATATCCGCTACTGGGTTTTGGGACTGAGCTTTATCCTCTCATTTTTGCTAGGGACTGCTGCTTTTGAGATGGTAAGTCCTATTTCGATGATGCATAGAGGTATTGTCTTTGGTATGGGATTTGGCTGGGCGGCAATTGTGGCAATATTTCTTTTTGATCTATTTGTCTTAAAAAATGGCTGGTGTGGACATATCTGTCCTCTTGGTGGATTTTACTCTATCATTGGCAGATACAACCTCTTTCGCGTCCATCATAACCAGCCAAACTGTACACTCTGTATGAAGTGTAAAGAGGTGTGTCCAGAAAAAGAGGTACTCTATATGATAGGCAAAAAGAGCCAGATGGTAGATATGGGAGAGTGTACACTGTGTGGACGGTGTGTCGAAGTATGTGATGATGATGCACTCTATTTTAGTATTCGTGATTTTGCAAAAAAAGGAGATAGTCATGAAAGTTAAAGGATTGATTGCAATGGCAGCTGCAACAGCACTTTTTGCTGCTACATTTGCTTTTGCAGGTTCAAAAGTGGTGACTGAAGATCAATTGAGTTATGGAAGTAAAGGAACTCCACCAAAAGTTGAATACTCAAAGGCAGCTCCAGGTACTTCAAAACGTTTTCAAAGAAGTTATGAGAATGCACCGCCAATGATCCCACATAGTATTGATGGATTGCTTCCGATTACCCTTGATCATAATGCATGCCTTGGATGTCATATGCCAAGTGTAGCAAAGAGTATGGGTGCTACACCACTTCCTCCAACACACTTTAAAGACTTTTTCTTTGCAACAAAGAAAAAACTTATCAAGCAAAAATTGTATGAGGATAAAAAAGCGTATGAAAAGAGACTTGCACTCATGGCCAAAAAAAAGGATATCGCACCACAGCGATACAACTGTGTGCAGTGCCACGCACCGCAAGCAAATGCTCATCCACTGGTAAGCAATACCTTCAAACCAGACTTTAGAAATGTTGAAAACAAAAAACATTCAACTCTGTATAAAAATTTGATGGAGGGAGTAAAATAGTGCAAAGGAGGGAATTTTTTAGATCACTTATTAAGCCGATCCAAGTACAAAGAGAGGAGTCTCCTCTCTACCCTCCATATTTTAAAAGTGTGCAAGATTTTGGAAAATGTGAAGAGTGTGCCGATAAAACATGTGTTAAAGCTTGTGAAGAGGAGATAATAGTTATCAAAAACGGTGCACCCTCTTTAGATTTTCGAAAATCAGGCTGCACCTTCTGTGATGCATGTGCATATGCGTGTAATGAGGATGTTTTAAACATTGATTATAAGAGACTTTTGCCGCAAGTGCGTATCAAAGAGATTCTCTGTCTTGCTTGGAACAAAACAGTATGCAGTATGTGTAAGGATGTTTGTCTCGATAATGCGATAGAATTTGCAGGGTTTTTTACTCCACAAGTCAATGAGAAGTGTACAGGATGTGGATTTTGCATAGGAGTCTGCCCAACACAAGCTATAGTAATAGGGGAAGAGGGATGAAAATATTTATAGTATTGCTCCTTGGAGTTTTGCTCTATGGAGCAGATTTATCTCCTGCGTCAAGTGTAAATATTAAAGCTGCTGTTCTTGATGCAGTATTTGCCAATCATAAAATATATCTAGCAACAGATGCAGGCAAAGTTGTAATAATGGATGAAAATTTGAGTGTACAAAAGAGTTTGAGAGTACGCAAGATCAAAGACTTCATGGGAACACTTCATGATGCAGATATTTATAGTGTAGATGTTTTAGATGATCAGATTCTGTACCTCGCACAGGCTGAAGATGGATATGCTGAACTCTATCTTTATAGAGATGGGAATGCTTCAAAAGTGCTCGATAAATCATTGCATCTTTATGCCAAAGCTGCCAAATTTGTGGATAAGCAGCATGCAATATTAGCTCTTATGAGTGATGAGGTGGTTCTCTATGATTTGGTTGCTCGAAAAATAGTTAAGCGTGCTAAAGCTGGTGAGTATTTCTATGCTGCGATGGCTATGGATCCATCGCGTAAAATGGTTGCAATTGGTGATGAGGGAGGAGAGGTTGTTGTCTTAAATCCTCAAAACCTCGAACATATCAAGCTCTTTAAAGATGTCAATAAAGATAAAATACTCTCCATTGCAATCAACAATCCTTTGATCGCAGCAGGAAGTAGAGCAGATAAGACACTGGCAATATACAATCTCCGAGGTGGTAAGCCAAAGGTTTATAAAAATCCCGACTTTTTTATATATGTAACTACTCTTTCACCAATGAATCATTATGTAGTTTTTGGTGATAATGAGAAATATATTCTCAAAGTTGCCAGCGTAGAATCTTTGGATATACAATATCGGCTTATAGGACATAAAAATATTGTCAATGTCGTGCGGTTTTTGGATGAGAAGAGGGTGCTTAGTGCGAGTGAGACAGGAGAAATCAAAATATGGAGGTTGCCATGACATTAAGTAGTTGTGTGATTCGCTGTAATCCAAAAGATTTGGAGAGAGTCAAAAAAGGCGTAGAAGAAGCAAATGTATGTGATATCCATATTGTTGATGAGAGTGGATATATAGTAGTTACTATCGAAGGAAAAGATACAGCTGAAGAGATAAAAAAACTCAAAACTTTGCAGTTTTTAGATGGAGTTCTCTCTGCAGATTTAATCTACTCATATAGTGAAGAGGAGTTAGAGGCTTTACGGGAAGATCTTGATATGCAAGCAGAAGTCCCTGAGATCTTGGAGAAAGATGTTCCAGCAGAGCAAATCGTCTATCATGGAGATTTGAAAAAGAAATATATTTAAAGGCAAGGTATGGATATCACATGGGATATGTTTGTGGAGACCGAAGTACCAAAAGATGAACTGATTATATCTCGCACTGATCTAAGAGGTATAATTACTTATGCAAATGAGACTTTTGCGTATATCAGTGGGTATAAACCAGAGGAACTTATAGGTAAGCCTCACAATATCTTGCGCCATCCAGATATGCCAAAGAGAGTCTTTAAAGAGCTTTGGGAGACTATAGAGGCAGGAAAAATCTGGAGTGGCTATGTAAAGAATCTGCGAAAAGACAAAGGATATTACTGGGTCTATGCTGAGGTGAGTGGTGTCTATAAAGATGGCAAACTCGTCGAATATAAGTCTATGCGCAGTTGGGTGCCCAAAGAGAAACGCATTCAGATGCAACGCATCTATGATCAGATGCGCTTTGAAGCAGAAGAGAAGGTAAGAGGTGTAAGCTATCTGCCAAGAAAACTCTACGATGTACTTGAGCAAAGAGCAAAAGAGGAGAATCTCTCTATAGAAAAATTCTTAGAAAAATTATTAATTAATTGATTTAAATCAAGGAAAGTGATTATTAGCTATTGCTATAATTTGTATATTATGAATTAATATAAAGAATAAAAATCTTCTTTAAGAAGATTTAATACCAAAAAGGAGCAACGATGAGAAAAGTAGGATTAAGCCTTACAGCTGCAACACTTTTAGTAGCTGGCATGAGTAGCATGGCGAGTGCAAATGCATTAGAAAATATCATCTCTAATCCTAAAGTGAGTCTTGAAATTCGCCCAAGATATGAGTATGTTGATCAAGATAACAAGCCAGATGAAGCAAGTGCACTTACTGTAAGAACAGCATTGGGCTTGAATGCAAATCTTTTTGACGTTGATGGGCTTGGTGCACAGTTGCAAGTGATCAATGTTGCAAATCTAACAAATGATTATGCTCCAGAAGATAAGTCGGGTAGATATCCAGTTGTGGCAGATGAGTCGCAAACGCGTGTAACACAAGCAAATGTGAGCTATAGTACCAACGGATTTGCAGTTATTGTGGGTAGAAAGATGGTCGTACTTGACAATGCACGCTTTATTGGTAATGTTGGCTGGAGACAAATGCCACAAACCTATGATTTGGCTGCACTTATCTATAATGGAGTGGAAAATCTCAGCCTCTTGGGAGCGTATGTCTGGAATGTCAATAGAATCTTTGCTACTGATGGCAACGGACCCCTCAATAAACATATGAAAACAGGTTCTGTGCTCTTACATGGTGCATACAAAGTAGCGCCTGAGCTTACTATTACTGCATATGACTATATGGTAGAAAACTTTGCTGATCATATTGGTATAAGACTTACAGGCAAAGTGGATCTCAATGGTGTAAAAGTTGGCTATACCGCAGAGTATGCTGTACAAAACGATCCAAGCCTAGATGACGAAGATGATCCTCTCTACAGTCCAAATCGTAAGCAAGATACTGAGTACTATAATGTAGCAGTGAACGCAACATATAGTGGATTTATTGGAGGGCTAGGATTTGAGCATCTTGGTGACAAAGGTTCAGGTGATTTTGCATTCTGGACACCTCTTGCTACACTCCATGCTATGAACGGTTGGGCAGATATGTTTTTGAAAACTCCGCCTGAAGGGCTCGAGGACTTTACTATCAAGCTTGGCTATAACTTCGGTGAATATGGAAAAATCATCGGTATTTATCATAGTTTCAATGCAGATACCGATAACAGTGCAGGTGATGATGATCTTGGCAACGAGATCGATATAGCTTACAAATATAAAATCAATAAAAACTTAGGATTGCTCCTCAAATATGCAAATTATAGCAGCGGTGATGATAGTTTTAACAAACCTGATACTACAAAATATTGGATCCAACTCGACTACAAATTTAGTGCCAGCCTTTAATCTCCTCCCCCATTTGGGGGATAGAAGCGAAGGAGAGGATAAGTTTTGCCAGTTTCATTCACTCCTTCGCCTCTTATAAATCAAAGTTATACATTATTCCAAGAGTAATCATATCCCCTTTTGGCCCATTAATAGTAGACTTTTCATATTCTCCGATGATTTTCCATGCTGGATCGATAGCATACTCAAATCCTGCTGCATACACGAAACCTGTATCATGGCTCTTTTCTGAATCACTCTTCTCATACTCATACTCATATCCAACTTTGAAGAGAATCCCTAGCTCTTCTGTAACTTCATATGTATATGCCAAATCGAGTGATGAGGTCCAATATTTGATCGACTCTCGTAAAAACTCTGGCTCTTCACCTTCAGCCTCTTCTTTTACAGTGACATGTGTCTTTTCATAGCTCCCATCAATCTCTATCGCAAAACCGTTTCCAAGTCTATATCCAAGATCGACACCTACTCCATTACATGATCACCTTTTTCATCTCTATATGTATCACCAAAATTATGGATACCTTTGAGCACTATGTAATATGGCTTTTCATGCTCTTGCACTGCCTCACTCTCATGTGCTAATAGAGTTGAAGAGAGTAGCAAACTACTGACAATGATAGAAGTTAATCTCATATTACTCCTTTATGGTTTAAGATGAATTATTCAAAGAAATTTTTCAACTTCTCTTTATCGATTATCTTGTAAGAAGAGTGCTCTTTTTTAAGAAGTCCGAGATTTTTAAATTTTGTAATGATACGTGAAAGCGTTTCAGGAGTGATATTGAGAAGTGTTGCTATTTCGTTTTTTTTCATATGTAAGAACTCATCTTCATGCTCATAGATAAATTTTGCAACCCTTGCGGTAGAGGTGAGAACTATATCATTGGTGATAACATGCTCAAGATAGCGAACTTTATCGGTGAGAGACTTTATGATGGTAAAAGCAATTTCTGGATCTTTGAGAAACTCTTGCTCAAAAGCTGGATAGTCAATGAGTATGACCTTGCCATCGGTGAGAAACTCTCCCGTAGCAGGATAGGGCATATTATTAAAATTGACGATTTCTGCAATGAGAGTATAAGGGTAGAAGATATGTAAGACTATTTTGTTACCCTTTTGATCACTCTTATAAATTTGCATGATTCCATCAGTAAGTAGCATGAGCTTATCAGTGCGTTCACCCTCAAAAAAAGCTATTTCTCCTTTTGCAAACTCTTTGATAGTAGAGATTTCTCTCAGCCGCTTTTTCTTGCCTTCTGGTAAATAATCAAAGAGATAAAATTTTTCAATTGCTTCCATTGCTATTCTCACAAATTTTTTACACATTATAGATTTATCCTTATTAAATAGGAATAAAAATTTTTTTGACATATATCAAAGCTTTTCATTTCCAAAAAAACTAAAATTTGAAATGTAAATACAAAAATAAAGGAGAGAAGATGGAATATTATATGCAAGATATTCCAAGTCACGACTTCTTGCCAATCTTCGTAGTATCTGCAGCCATCATCTTCTTAGGGATGATGTATGCGGGTTTCTTTACGTTAGTGAAGCTGCGATTGGTCAAGAAGTATTTCATGATATTTGCATATCTCTCCTGGATAGCACTGGTAGTGAGCATGTACTACTTGGGTGAGTTACTGCGGGTTGAGCCCTATACGCAAAAGGTGCTCATAGGTGCAATGGTAGGCTACTTGGTCTTTCCTCATATCGTCTACTTTTTGCTTGAAAAGGTGCATAGACGATTTGAGCATCAAGAGGTTATTAGTTAAAAGGAGGCACAATGGAAAACAAGCCATCAGTATGGACCAGTAACAGGTTCTGGCGAAGGTCGGCAACATGGGTAACAGGTGTGTCAGCGGTACTGCTGATATTGTTAACAGTAGATAGTATGTCACAGATGCAGATGGGAACAGCCAAAGATATACAAAACAAAGTAGATAAACGTATCCCATCTCCGCTAGTCATCAATTACAAAATAGACTACCAGCTCTCACCAAAAAGAGGGCATGAAGTACCAATTATTGGCGGTATGGATGCCAATGGAAAGAGCAAATATGAGGAGAAAGAGAAGTTCTTCGGTAGAGATGACTATACAGAAGAGGAAGCTCGTGCCCTTATACATAAAGGAAAGCTCACCATTCAAGCTAAAAACTGCATGGATTGCCATACACTGCTAGGAAATGGGGCATACTATGCGCCAGATCTTACAAAAGCATGGCTTGATCCAGCTTGGAATGTAATTGGTCAGGGTTATGGTGGTAAAGAGTATGCGATGGCTGCATTTTTACAAAATCCTCCTGCAATGGCTATGCATGAGAGAAAAATGCCAAATCTTGGAATCACCAAAGATGAAGCAAAAGCGGTGGTTGCATACTTGAAATTTATGTCAGCAATTGATACGAACGGTTTCCCGAGAAACTTTGGAAAAATCAAAGGAGCAGTCAATGCAAGGAAATAGTGTACAGCTCTATGAAGGGCAAAAGTTAGCGCTTAAATATTTTACGGTGGCGATTGTTCTTTTTGGTGCCCAGCTTCTATTTGGGTTAATAGCAGCGATTCAATTTTTGTACCCAGACTTTCTATTCAATACACTTGATTTTTCAATCGCAAGAATGGTGCATATTAATGCACTTGTTGTATGGCTTTTGTATGCAATGATTGGTGCAGTCTACTGGCTCTTGCCAGATGAAGCAGGCAAAGAAGTTGTAGGAGTGAAGCTAGGCAATCTAGCATTTTATGTGCTCACAGCAGCAGTCGCTGTGGTAGTGCTTGTATATCTTTTTATTCAAGTTGGTCCTGGTACCGAGATGACTACATGGCTTATTACTGAAGGACGTGAATATATTGAAGCTCCACGTTGGGCAGATATAGGTATCGTTGTAGTTGTACTTATATTCCTCTACAATGTCTATGCAACTGCACTTACAGGAAAACGATCAGGAATTTTGACTGTATTGATGGCTGATTTGGTAGCTCTTGCTGGCCTCTATCTTGCTGGTATGTTTTACACCGATAATATCGCAGTAGATCAATATTGGTGGTGGTGGGTTGTTCACCTCTGGGTTGAAGCTACATGGGAGGTTTATGTAGCGGCAGTTGGTGGCTATATCCTCATCAAAACACTCAATGCAAACAGAAAAGTAGTTGAGATGTGGCTCTGGATCGAAGTAGCCATGATGTTTGGATCAGGAATTTTGGGTCTTGGTCACCACTATTTCTGGATTGGTACACCAGAGTACTGGTGGGAAATTGGTGCGCTCTTTAGTGCACTTGAGCCAGTTCCACTTGTAGGTCTATTTGTGCATGTTCTTTATGACTGGGGTAAAGAGCGAGGTAAAGGCAATACCATCAAAAATGTTCCAGCATTTGCATGGCTAACTGTTGAGACTTTTGGAAACTTCCTTGGTGCTGGTGTTTGGGGATTTATGCATACTTTGCCTCAAATCAATCTCTATACTCACGGAACACAATGGCCAGCAGCGCACGGACACTTGGCATTCTTTGGTGCATATGTAGCTATTATGATTGCAGCAATCTACCTTGCAGTCCAAGGAAAAGCAGGTCTGAAAGAGCTTAAAATGACAAAAGCTGGCTGGTGGGCTATAGCACTCATTACTGTTGGTGTGCTTTTCATGACAGTAGCTCTTACACTTTCAGCTTATGTGCAAACTATGGTTGAACGCGGTATGTATGGTGCTACATGGGAAGGTTACTTTGTAGCGCAGGCTAATCAGTGGTTTGTCCAAGGTTTGGGGTGGAGACTTGCTACCGGGATCATGGTAATTGTCGGCTATGTTTTCTTGGTGTATGATCTCTTGACATGTACCAAAAAACAGCCAGTAGAAGTTTCTCAAGTAGAAACAGCTGCAGCTACTGCATAAACAATACAAAAGGAGAAGTTATGATAGAACCATGCACAGATGTTGTATGTAGCTTTTGGTCAATTCTCAACCAAGGGCCAATGACGCTTACAATTACACTTCATACCCTGATCATCTTGCCGATGATCTGGATATATTTTGATGAGAAGAGAAAAATGGAGCAGGGAGATATCCCTAACGAGTGAAGCTATAGGGGAGGGGGAAATCAAAAAAAAGGAGAAACAAATGACTGGAAAAATTGTAATGAGCACTATGGTTGCTCTTGGGCTTTTTGCCTCTTCTACAGCTATGGCTGATGATGTTAAACTCAGTCCTGAAGAGATGAAAAAAGCTACGCAGATCTATTTTGATAGATGTGCTGGATGTCATGGGATGCTTAGAAAAGGTGCCCTAGGACCGAACCTCCTCCCGAAAAAAACTAAGCAATTAGGAACAAAAACGCTAGAGTATATTATCTATAACGGTACTCCAGGCGGTATGCCAGACTGGGGTGCTTCTGGTGAGCTTACAAAAGAAGAGACAAAGCTTATGGCAAAATTTATCCAGCTTCCACCTGTGTCTCCTCCAGAAAAAAGCATGGCAGACATGAGAAAGAGCTGGAAAGTTCTTGTGCCACCTGAAAAGAGACCTACAAAACCAGAAACAAAGAGAAACTGGGAAAACTACTTTGGTGTAGTACTTAGAGATGTGGGTAAAGTTGCGATTATAGATGGCGATACAAAAGAGCTTGTGAGTATCGTACCATCTGGATTTGCAACACATATCTTGAGGACTAGTAAATCTGGCCGCTATATGTATGCGATAGGTCGTGATGGGAAAGCGAGCGTTATTGACCTATGGATGAAAAAACCGCAAAACGTTGCGGAGATTCGTGTATGTAATGACGCAAGAAGTATCGATACCTCAAAAGCAAAAGGGTATGAGGATGAGTATGCGGTAGTAGGATGTTACTGGCCTCCTTCAATTGTAACACTCAAAGGTGATACATTAGAGCCAATTCAAATCGTATCAACCGCAAGTTATACCTACGATACAGGTGAATTTACAAGAGAGGCTCGTGTTGCTTCAATCGTTGCTAACCACCATAAACCTGAATGGGTTATTAACGTTAAAGAGACAGGACAGGTATGGCTCTATAACTACTCTGACCCTAGAAACCCAGATATCCATATGCTTATGGCTGAGAGATATCTCCATGATGGTGGTTGGGATTTGACAAAACGCTACTTCCTCGTAGCTGCAAACGCAAGAAATAAAGTCGTAGCAGTTGATACGAAAGAAGGTGAAGTTGCTGCAATTATTCCGACAGGAGGAGTCAAACCTCACCCAGGACGTGGTGCTAATATTAACCATCCAAAATATGGTCCAATTTGGTGTACAGGACACATTGGTAGTAATGATGTTGTCTGTATAGGAACAGATCCAACGTACCATCCACAATATGCATGGAGAGTAGTTGCTGATATTAAACTTCCTGGAGATGGTGGTGGTAACCTCTTTGTCAAAACACACCCAGCATGTAAATATATCATTGCTGATAGACCGGTTAACCCAGATAGAAAGCTACAAACACAACTCTATGTGATTGATAAGAACAAACTCAAAGTGGTTAAAACTCTCCCAATTCCTAGTAAATATACAAAAGAGAGAACTGTCACGGTCAATGGCAAAAAAATCAAAGTTAAACCTCGCGGTCCAGTGCATATTGAATTCAATAAAGACGGTGATGAATTTTGGGTAAGTGTGTGGGGTAATAAACTTGAACCAAGTGCAATCTTGGTCTATGATGCAAACTCACTCAAACTCAAAAAAGCTATTACAGGAGACTGGGTACGTACACCAACTGGTAAATTCAACGTATTCAACACCAAATACGATATCTATTAAGATCTCAAACTGGGGTTTTGCCCCAGTTTAAGTAAATTCTAGTACAATAATTGAAGAGTAAGAAGTGCCAAGATGCTTGGTAGTTCTTGCTCCTCATAGAGGAGTAAAACAATGAAGCAGGTAATAGTATCTATTTTTTTTCTCACTTCACTCTTTGCCACTCCTTTGGTGCATGAACTGGAAGCAACAGGTATACAAAATAGTGGCTATGATAGCTATCAAAAATATTGCGCGATGTGCCATGGGAAACAGAGAGAAGGAATTTCAGCCCCTCCGCTTCTCCCACAATTTATCAAACATCTAAATGATGAAAAACTTCACAATATTATTAAAAACTCTCTCCCACAAACTCTCATGCCAAAATTTTCATTTCTCTGTGATAAAGAGATAGATGCAATAATAGGCTATCTGCGTACTCCTGCTAAAAATATAACATGGAGTAAAGAGGATATACAAAGAAGTAAAAAGATCTTTCATAATCCTAAGAAAAATTTAGGGATAAAGAGTATAGATAATGTCACACTTGTTGTAGAGAGGGGAGCCAATCGTGTATGGGTGATGGAGGATGAGAAGGTTTTAGATAGATTTGCGTTTGCCAATGTCCATGGTGGACTCAAATATACTCTTGATGGGAAGAATTTTTATGTTCCTACAAGAGATGGATGGATAGGTCATTATAGCCTTGAGAATGGAAGGCTTGAGGCAAAAATCCGCGCATGTGTGAATCTACGCAACATTTCGCTTAGCCGTGATGGGAAGTATCTCTTTGCTACATGCCTTTTGCCTGAGAGGGTAGTAGTACTTGAGCGAGAGAGTCTTGAACCTGTTAAACTCTATGATGTCGATGGAAAAATTAGTGCTCTTTATGAACTCTATAGTAAAGATGAGGCTATTTTTACTCTAAGAAACAAGCCGAAACTCTACAAAGTAGATACAAAAAATCTGCAATTTAGTGCATATGATCTGGATAAACCGATAGAGGATTTTTTCATCGATCCTTTTGAAAAGTATATTATTGGTACGACACGACATGGTAGAGACTTGAGAGTCTATAACATACAAACACGCAAAGAGGTCTTTAGTGCGCCTATAGAGGGAATGCCGCATCTCTTTAGTGCTACCTATTGGTATAAAGATGGCAAATTCTATTTTGCCACCCCGCATCTTCGTAAATCTTTCATCACTGTGTGGCAGATGTATGATTGGAAGCTTGTAAAAAAAATCGATGTGGGAGGAGATGGCTTTTTTGTCAAAACACATCCAGCAAGCAGGTATCTATGGGTAGATAACGGCAGTGATGCATTGGTGCTTGTAGATAAGGATAAATATACTATCAAAAAGCTTATCCCAAGAAAAGGCAAACGCTATATTCATACCGAATTTAGTGGAGACGGAAGGTTTGCATATTTAAGTCTTTATGAGCCAGATGGCGATCTTCTTGTATGGCAGACAGATACATTTAGAGAATTAAAAGATTATCCAGCAAATGTTCCGGTGGGCAAATATAACTTCATTAATAAAAATAGAAAGTTTTATCCTAGACTTTTTGGATACTCTATTTTTAAAGAGAAGTGTTGGGGATGCCACCATCAAACAGCTATGGCTTTTGGACCGCCATTTGCGCAAATTGCCAAAAAAAGAAGTGATGCGCAGATAATGGCACAGATTGTAGATCCAGAGCATACGTACAAAGAGCTTGGATACAAAAGGAACGCGATGCCAGCGTTTGATCTTGGTCCAAAAGAGTTGCGATCGATCGTGGACTATATCAAAAGTTTTAAGGATAAGTAGTGTTTCGTCTCAGTCAAATGATAAAATCGAGTATCGAAGATCTACCAACGCGCAGACTTGGTGGAGCAATAGCCATCTGGAACTTTACTAATAGATGCAATCTCAGCTGTCTACACTGCTATTCCAAAGCTGGACTTGAAGCTACTGATACCCTCACTACGCAAAAAATTCTCCAAACTATTCCCCAGCTCAAACGAGCAGGTGTGAAGTTTGTGATATTTAGTGGGGGCGAGCCGCTGACACGAAAAGATATCTTTGAAATTGCTGAAGCAATGCGCGAAGAGGGAATTGCTACTTATCTTTCGACAAATGGTCTCTATATACACCATGCCAATGTCAAACGCATTATCGATACCTTTTCGTATATTGGAATCAGTATTGATGGAACGAAGGAGATTCATGACAGATTTAGAGGTTTAGAGGGCAGTTATGCAATGAGTCTCAAAGCGATCGATCTTATTCATGAGCATGGAGCAAAGGTGGGAATTCGCTTCACTATCACAAAAGAGACTATTGCTGCACTCGAGCATATATTTGCTTTGGCAGAAGATAAGGGAATTGATAAGATTTACATCTCTCACCTTGTCTATAGCGGAAGAGGCTTAGACAATCTCAAGATGGATCTTACAAAAGAGCAGCGAAAAGATGCAGTTGCTTACATCATACAAAAAGCCTTTGCATACTATGAAGAGGGCAAAGAAATAGATATTGTTACGGGAAATATGGAGATGGATGGTGTGATGCTTTTGCAAGAGATGGAGCGAAGAGATAAAGAGGCTGCAAAGAGGCTCGTGCAAAGGCTTTTACGGTGGGGTGGCAATAGTGCTGGGAGGAATCTTGTCAATATCGATAGTGAAGGCAATGTAAAACCCGACCCATTTTTCCCACGTACAATCGGTAATATTTTTGAGAGAGATTTTGACGAGATATGGTTAGACGAGACAAACCCTCTTTTGCAAAAACTGCGGCAGTTTCCGAGGAAAATCAGTGGAAAGTGTGAAAATTGCGAGTGGATAAGTATCTGCAATGGTGGTAGTCGACCAAGAGCCTGGGCAATACATGGTGATCTTTGGTCTGAAGATCCAAGCTGCTATATAGATTAAAGGATTGGTATGAAGAGAGTCTTGCTTTTTGTATTTGTGATAAGTACACTTTTTGCGCATGAGAAAGTTTTTGTGGTGGAGAGAGAAAATAGTGCGTTGGCAGTAATAGAAAATCATAAATTAAAAAATGAGATACCCAATATGCACAATTGCAACCATGCGGTAGTAAAGTTTATAGAGCGTGATGGTTATGTGATTACACGTGACGGGTATTTGATCAAGTTTGATCCAGTTCGTGAAAAAAAGGTAGCTGAAGTAAAGGCGAGCGAAAGTGCTATCGGATTTACTCTTGCAAAAGATTTTGTAGCGGTTGCAAACTATGCTAATAAAACTGTAGAGATTTATGATAGAAATCTCCACCATCTTCAAACTATTAAAACAGGGTCAAGGAATGTAGGAATCAAAACATACAAAGACTACCTTGTTTTTGCAGCAATGGATAGTGATGCTATATGGATAATGAAAAGAAAGACCAAGACCACTTTTGATAAATTTGGTATACCCCATAAAAAAATTCTCTTTTCAAAAGTCAAAATTGTAAAAAATGCTGGTGAGATGCCTTTTGATGCAATGATTAATAAAAATCTCTATGTAGTAGGTTTTTTTAATTCTCCATTTGTTGGAGTTTTAAATCTTGATACTTTTGAGTACAAGCGTGTCCCTTTGAGATTAGAAAAGAGAACTATTGTGTTGAAAGTGCCTCATTTTGGTTTTTGGTCGATCATGAAAGACAAATTCTTCATCCCAGCAGTTGGAGATAATAAAGTTTTTGTTTTTGATAAGGATTTCCATTTCATAAAAGCGATAGAAGTAGAAGGCAATCCTGTCTTTACCTCTTTGAGTCCGGATAGAAAATATCTTGCAGTAACATTTAGTGGTAAAAAGTTTCCAATAGTCCAGATTGTAGATACGAGTACACTTCAAGTAGTCAAGAGATTTGATTTTGGTGGGATGGTTTTGCATGTGCGATGGAGCAATGAAGAGCCACTTTTGTACGTCTCCAATAATGGCAATAGTGAAGTGATTGGAGTAGATATAAAAGAGTGGAAGCCAATTTTTAGTATTGCAGTCCCTAAGCCTTCAGGAATATTCATCTATAGAAATTGATACGAATCATTCCTTTTTGCTGGAGAAAATATCATAATTTATGAAAAAAGGATGCGTAATGGGGAAAGTCTATCTCACCGGAGCAGGACCTGGTGATATCGAGCTTTTAACACTTAAAGCAGCACGTGTAATTAAAGAGGCAGATATAATTATCTACGATAGGCTTGCTAATCCCCAAATCCTCAAAATGGCAAAAGATGGTTGTAAATTTATCTATGTTGGCAAAGAGGATGGCAAACACATTCTTCCCCAAGAGCAAATCAATCAAGTTATCTATGAAGCGGCTTTAGAAGCAGATGTTGTGGTGCGTCTTAAAGGAGGTGACCCTTTTGTCTTTGGACGAGGTGGTGAGGAAGGGAAATATTTGCGTGAACGTGGAATTGAGTTTGAGGTAATTCCTGGAATTTCTTCAGCTATCAGTGTCCCTGCATATGCAGGAATTCCTGTAACGCATAGAGGTGTAAGTGTTGGCTTTCGTGTAGTTACGGGTCATGAGGCTCCCAATAAAGAGGTAAGCCAAATCCCATGGCAAAATTTCAAAAGTGATGATACTATCGTTTTTTTGATGGGGTTGCACAATCTTGACGAAATAGCAAAGAAGCTTATCGAAATTGGAAAACCTAAAGACTATCCAATTGCAGTTATCTCCAAAGGAACAACACCTGAGCAAAAAACTGTTGTCGGTACATTAGAAGATATCTACGAAAAAGCAAAAGACCTTCCTACTCCTGCACTCATAGTAGTCGGAAAAGTAGTTGAACTTCGCGATACGCTTAACTGGTTTGAAAAAAATTTAGATTATGAAATAGAGTTTCAAATTTTATGAAGATTAATAAAAATCCCTAGGAATGCGGAAAAGAAGGAGATAAAAGCGAATCAATACTATCTGTATATATAATATCAATTATTAAAATTACTATAAGTTTAAAATATTCCTGTGTATTCTTGTTTTTAAGCTAGCGCTACTACCGCATTTCTTGGATGTTTCAAAAGGTTATAAACATGCTATTCCAAGCTTAAACGAAGGTTTGATTTATAAGGATCCCTTCATTTATTTATAAAAATTTTAAAAAATTAAGATTCTTTTTAAGTAATTACTTCTATAATTGGTAAATGTTAACCCAGCGTTAATCGCTTATAAAAGGAGGAAACGATGTATCAAGTCATGAAAAGGCTGATAAGCCTTATGGCGGCGGCGGGACTGGTTTCTACTGTTTCATTTGCACAAGGTGAGTTAGAAAAAATTATGAAAGAGCGTGGGTTGACGCAAGACGATATTCTTGCGGCAGCAAAAACCTATACCCCATCTGGAGGAAGGGATAAATATATTGTATTTAGTTCCGGAGGGCAGTCTGGGCAGATTATGGTCTATGGTGTACCATCGATGCGTATATTAAAGTTCATTGGTGTTTTTACTCCAGAACCTTGGCAAGGTTGGGGATATGATGATGATACAAAAAAAGTTTTGGCTGAAGGGAAATACAGAGGTAAGCAGATAACATGGGGTGATACGCACCATCCAGCACTTTCTGAAACTAATGGTGTGTATGATGGAAAATGGCTAGCAATCAACGATAAAGCAAACCCAAGAATTGCTATTATCGATCTCAAAGACTTTGTGACAAAGCAAATAGTTGTAAACCCTGTTTTCAAATCTGATCATGGTGGAGCATTCTTTACACCAAATAGTGAATATATCCTAGAAGCGTGTCAATATGGTGCACCTTTTGATAATGAGTACCATCCGATGGAAGAGTATGCTGATGTCTATCGTGGTGGGGTGACATGTTGGAAATTTGATCATAAAAATGGTCGCATCATTAAAGATGAATCATTCGTCATTGAGATGCCGCCATATATGCAAGATTTGAGTGATGCGGGTAAAGAGATGAGTTATGGCTGGGGATTTACTAACTCATTCAACTCAGAAATGTATACAGGTGGTATTGAAAAAGGTCTTCCTCCATTTGAAGCGGGGATGAGCCGTAATGACACTGACTATCTGCATGTGTACAATTGGAGAAAACTTGCTGAACTTGCAAAAGATCCTAAAAATGTGAAAATTATTAATGGAATAAAAGTTATTCCTATAGAGGTTGCAGTAAAAAATGATTGTCTCTTCCTCATTCCAGAGCCAAAATCACCACATGGTGTTGATGTAAGCCCAGATGGACGCTACATTGTAGTATGTGGTAAGCTTGATACCCATGCAACTGTGTATGACTTCAAAAAGATTATGAATGCGGTGAAAAATCACGATTTTGCGGGTAAAGATCCATATGGTATTCCTATTATTGATATGAAAAAAGCTATGCATTGTCAAGCAGAGCTTGGCCTTGGACCACTTCACAATCAGTTTGGACCAAAATGGAAAACAGAGGGGGAAATCTATACTTCACTCTATGTTGACTCACAAGTAGTTAAATGGAACTATCTCACTTGTGAAGTAAAAGATAGGGTAAATGTAAACTATAACATTGGACACCTCTGTGGTATGGAAGGAAAAACTGAAGATCCGCAAGGCGAGTATATTATTGCCCTTAACAAATTGGCAATCGATAGATTCAACCCGATCGGACCACTCCATCCACAAAACCACCAGTTAATCGATGTAAGCGGGAAAAAGATGAAACTCCTTTACGATATGCCGGTGCCACTTGGTGAACCACACCAAGCAGTTGCTATTCGCGCAAGCAAGCTCCATCCAGAAGTGCGTTATCCAATGGGAATCAACCCATTTACCGGAAAAACCCATAAAGGAAAAACTCTTGCTGGACAAGAAAAAATTGTTCGCAAAGGTAATCATGTCTATGTATATGGTACGCTTGTTAGAAGCCATATCAACCCAGAGCACGTAACTGTGAATAAAGGTGATATTGTCACATTCTATCTCACAAACCTTGAGCGTGCAGAAGATGAGACACATGGATTTACAGTGGACTGGTACAACGTTCATGCATCACTTGAGCCTGGAAAGACTGTAGCTGTGACATTCAAAGCAGACCGTGAAGGTGTGTTCCCTTACTACTGTACAGAGTTCTGTTCTGCATTGCACCTTGAGATGATGGGTTACTTGCTTGTAAAAGATCCAAATAAAAAATATAAATCTGTCAAAAAGATCAAACTCAAAAAAATGAGCAAAGAACAGCTCATGAAAGAGTATGAAAAAACTGTCAAACTCAACGAGGCTACCAAAAAAGTTATCCAAAGTGTAGTGAAATTCCTCAAAGAGAACCACTATGAAAAATATCCTGTTGTAAAACAGCTCGTTGAAGATGCTATGGATCAGTTCAATAAAGTGCCAGCTGAAGAGAAAAAAGCTGAAGAGGCACTCAAAAAAGGTGACATTGAAACTGCGATCAACTTCCAATACCAAGCATGGCAATATCTTGTAAAAACTGCTGATGTTGGAATTAGAGCAAAAGACCTTCTTGTGAAAAAACTTGCAACTCCAATGAGTGAGGCTGCAAAACGTGGTGAGGCTGCATTTGCAGAGGGTGGATGTAACGGATGTCACGTAATTGGTAAAGTAAGCTCTGGACCAGACCTTGTAGGTGTTCTCAAACGCCATGAAAACGGTGAAAAATGGGTGGCAGAATTTATCAAAAATCCTGCTAGTAAATATAATGATCCATATGTCAAAGCGATGATCGACTACTTCAACCTCCGCATGCCTAATCAGCATATGAGCGATCAAGAGATCAAAGATATCATCGAATACCTCAAGTGGGTTGACGAAAACGCCAATCTCTTTTAATGCATAAGGGGCCTTTTGGCCTCTTAATATATGTTATTTCAAGGTTATTTTTATTGTTTGTTTTCTCGAGCTACGATGTTGCCGCACTTTATTTAATAATTAATCCTAATAATAAAAATAAAATTTGATAATTTTTGATATATATCATAAAGAATTAGTAAAAAAAGTGGTAAGATATTCTCATTACACAATGTAAGGAAGAGAAGATGAAGAAGTATCAAATCTACGCTCTCATAGCGCTAGCAATACTGCTGTACTGGTTCGTAATTCCTGCAGTTTTAACCCATGATGTAAACTATTTGGCAAAGCAAGGTAAGGCGGATAAGATTCCTCCAATAGCCTATAAAGTGTGGGATTACTATATGAAAGGACGTTACGTAAGTCCTAATACACCACCTGAAGCGCTAGATAAAAACAAAAATCCGATTCTTAAAAAAATGATAGAGTACAATGCTGAAATAGGCGTAGCAAGCGCACCGATTTGGTACGTATCCCTTGAAGCTCCCAACTATCCAAAAGATGCATTTCCTGAAGGTATTCCTGTGTATTACCATTTTGATGGTTTTAGCGGTGATGTGCATGAGATGAATACGATTAACCACTTTATCGGTATGGATCCGATGGAAAGGGGTGCTCCCTATCTAAGAATGATCGCGCCATATGTATTAGTGCTCTTAGCATTTGTATATGTCCTGTTTATTCTTTATGATTGGAAATGGCTTAATTACATTATGTGGATAGCAGTGGCACTGCCTCTGATTTTCTTAGGATTTTACGCTTACTGGCTTTACTGGTTTGGGCACCACATGCACGACTGGGGAGCATTTAAGATCAAGCCATTTATGCCGACAGTTTTTGGAGATGGAAAGGTGGCGCAGTTTACCACCCACTCCTATCCTACAATCGGTTTTTGGCTCCTTTTGGCAATTAGTGCCTTTACGCTTTTAGCAATCATTTCAAAAAACAAGTATCTCAAACAAAAAGAGGCTTAATGCGCAGAGTTGCCTTGCTAGTATGTATCGGAGCTATTTTGCACGCCAATATATTGCAAGAGGCGATCAACAGAGCAAAACCAGGGGCTAGATTGGATTTGCCAAAAGGTGTGCTCAAAGGTTCTATTACAATAGATAAACCGCTCATGCTAGTGGGGCACGATACAATTATCGATGGGGAAGGGAGAGGGACTGTTATCAAGATTCGCAGTTCCAATGTAATTTTGCAAGATCTCACTATCCGCAATAGCGGAAAAGAGCACGAAAAGATTGATGCTGGGATCTCAGTAAAAGATGCTGCCTTTGTACAGATACGCAACTGCAAAATTCTTGACTCCCTCTTTGGCATAGATTTGCAAAATGTTAAAAATTCAAAAATCATCGGAAACTATATCACTTCAAAGCCTTTTCCTCTTGGCATTCGTGGTGATGGGGTGAGGCTATGGTATAGCAATGATAATGTTTTAAAAAATAATCATCTATTTAAATCGAGAGATTTTGTGGTTTGGTACAGCCATGGTAATCTCATTGAAGGCAATATCGGAGAGTATGGTCGCTATAGCTTGCATTTTATGTACGCAGGGAAAAATATTGTGCGCAAAAATATCTATAAGCACAATAGTGTCGGGATATTTTTTATGTACTCGCGAGACACCATTGCACAGAACAATACCATTATGAGCTCTTTGGGTACAACCGGTATAGGAATAGGGCTCAAAGATGCTTCAAATTTTATAATAAGCAACAATACAATTCTTTACTGTGCGAAAGGAATGTATATCGATAGATCCCCTTTTGAGCCGGGGCAAAGCAACAAAATTGTTGGAAACAAGATTTTATATAACTCCATAGGGATGCATTTTCATTCATTGAGTACTGATAATGAAATTACACAGAATGTCTTCAAAGGCAATATGGAGAATGTCTATGACGATTCGGGTCAAGGGCGCATTCATACAGTTATGAATAAATGGTATGAAAACTACTGGGATGACTATCAAGGTTTTGATCAAGATGGTGATGGGATTGGCGATGTGCCCTATACGCTCTACTATTATGCAGATAAGCTTTGGCTTCTCAATCCAAACATCAGATTTTTTTATGGATCACCGGTTATTAGTATTTTGAATTTTTTGTATAAACTGGCACCTTTTTCAGAGCCTATTAAATTGCTTACAGATCCTAAGCCGCTAATGCATGAAGAGGGGGTATCATGAAAGACAAAAAAAGAAGAGAGTTTGTAAAGCAGATGATCGGACTTGGTGTTCTTGGTCTGGCTGCTGCTGGTACTGTATGGGGTGGAAAAGAGTTGCTACAACGCGAAGAGTCACCACTGCGTCCCCCAGGAGCAATGCCAGAGCACCAATTTTTAGCTTTATGTATTAAATGTGGGCAGTGTTTGCAAGTGTGTCCTTACGATGCGATCATGTTGGAAGATGTTAATGGCAAAGCTGGACTTGGGACAGCATATATCGATCCAGACAAAAGAGGCTGTTATCTTTGCAGAGCATTGCCATGTATTTTAGCTTGCCCAAGTGGTGCACTCAAACATGAAGATGCCGATGATGTGCGCAAAACACACATGGGTGTAGCTGTCATTGCAAATGAGAGTGCATGTCTTGCCCTCAATAACAAACCGGTTCCAAAGAGCGAGAGGGATCTCATATTTGAACATACAAAAGTTTTGACTCCAGCTGAGCGCAGAGAGAAAAAAGTCTTTGATATTCCAAATCCGAGTGAAAAGCGAACACTGCAAGTGGAGCTTTTGAAAAAAGTAGAAAGTTATGTTGGTAAGCAGTGTACAATTTGTGCAGATCTTTGTCCTTATCCTGAGCAATCTTTAGCTATAGGAATGGTGAAAAAGGGAAATGGTTACATTCCAGAAATTAGAAGCAAATGTGTAGGGTGTGGGGCTTGTGTAGAGCTCTGTCCTACAGATGTACTCAAAATAATCCCAAGAAAAACCTATGATGAGGTTTATGGGAAAAAGGCTTAATTATGATGAAAATAGGTAGTAGTTTAATCGCACTCATCTTGCTTTTTGCGTTGAGTGGGTGTAGCGAAAAGAAAGAACAAAAGGAAAAACAGGCTGCAGTCAAGGGCGAGATTAAAATAACTGAGGGTGTAGTCAAAGAGCAAAAAGTGCAGAAGAAATCTCTTGACAAGGGAGAATTTTATTACTCTTACAATGAAGAAAAAAAGCAAAAAGAGGGAGTTGAGGATGAAGGAAGATATACAAGACTAGGCGCATATCGTCATGTGGTCAATAACTATCAAAAGGTGCAGATCTCCCTATGGGCAAATAAATTGAGTAAAGATTTTCTCATCTACTGCTCAGCTTGTCATGATGATTATGCAAATGGAGTTATTGGACCATCGCTTTTAGGTAAAGATGGTGCTTATATTTACAAGCAATTGCAAGATTTCAAATCAGGCAAGAGAAAAAATGTTCTCATGGTACAACTCGTGAGACGCTTGAGTGATGCACAGCTAAAAAAACTTGCAGACGAGATAGCAGCATTTAATAAAAAGGTGCAACAACTTCTTGAGCAAAATGGACAAAAGGATCAAAAATGATACGACATATCATAGCAGCGATAGCAGCAGCTCTTACGGTATGGGCAATTCTTTATATGGCAAAGCTTGATAGAGAGGTAAATAGATTGCAGATGATTCATGAGATTATCCAAAAAAGTAAACTTGAGGTGCCTATGGCGAAAAAGGCGGTAGCACCGACACCAACACAAAAGCCACAAAAAGCTGAAGAGAGCGAAGAGGAGAAAAAGCTGAAAGTTCTCAAAGAGAAAGCAGGGCGCATGAGTGCATTTGAAGTGAGTGCTACTTATAGAAGAAACTGTGCATCATGCCATGGTATCAACGGTGGTGGTGCAGTTGGGCCAAAACTTATTGGTAAAAGTAAAGAGGAAATTTTGCAAGCACTCAAAGATTTTAAATCTGGTAAACGTAAAAACTATGTAATGTATGGTCTTTTGCAACAGCTGAGCGATAAAGAGCTTGAATCATTAGCAGCAGAAATCGCATCATTTGCCCAAAAACTCAAAAAGGCACAGTAAGGGGGAGGACGTGGATAGATATAACTGGAGTGTACGGGAAATCATAGGTGCTCCCTTATGGTCAACACTCTATTATAAAACAAGAGAGGGAAAAATTCGTCCCACATGGCGTTTTTGGCGATGGCTGAGTATTATCATTATCAATTTAGTCTTTTTCCTCTCGTATCACATCGATATACAGTTTCTAGAGGGGACGCTCACAGGCTCAAGGCTTTTGGGCTTTCATTTGATCGATCCTTTTGCAGCATTGGAGATCTTGGCTGCAGAGCATCATGTCCATACCAACATCATCATAGGGGTTTCGACTATTGTGGCTTTTTATTTTTTTGTTGGGGGAAAGGCATTTTGTGGATGGGTCTGTCCCTATGGGCTTTTGAGTGAAATCGGGGAGTATTTTCATCAAAAATTGGTCAGCAAACATATCATTAAAGAGCACAAATTCAATCCCCGAGTACGCTATATCTTTTGGGCCATTTTTCTTGCTGCTGCAGCAATCGATGGATATATGGTTTTTGAAGTGATCAATCCAGTGGGAATACTCAGCCGCTTCATTGTGTATGGATGGAGTCTCGCAATTGTTTGGGTACTTGTTATTTTACTCATAGAGATCTTCTATTCACGAAGAGCATGGTGTAAATATGTCTGTCCGATAGGAACCACCTATAGCTTTTTGGGATGGGTGAGCCCTATGAAAGTCCAATGGGATATGGAAAAGTGTGATCACTGTGCAGCTTGTTTTATCGCTTGTCCTGAAGAGCATGTTCTTGAACGATTCAAAGCGAAATATGATCCAGAGCGTAAAGAAAAAGGAATCACTAAAGAGTTCGTTAAAGATGGCGATTGTATAATGTGTGCAAGATGTTTTGATGTGTGTCATGAGGATGCGTATAACTTCGAATTCCGATTGAAGAATCTTGTATGATAGAAGTACGGCAAGCTACCAAACGATTTTTAGATGTCAATGTATTAGATGAGATCGATTTAACCATCGAAGATGGTGACAAGATTGCTTTGATGGGTCCCAATGGAGCCGGAAAGACAACGCTTGTACGCTCCATTTTGGGATTTTACCATCTTGATAGTGGATCTATTCGCGTCAACGGATCTGACCCTATCAAAGAGCGGCAAAACGTTTTGCATCATATCAGCTTCATTCCCCAAACTCCTCCTCCTATCAAACTAAGTCTCATAGAACTGATGGAGTATGTCTCAAAAAGTTCTAGTGTGAAAAGAGAGTCTATCGAGCAAGAGGCCAAAAAGATGGATCTTGCTTTGGAGAAGAACTTATCCAAGCCCTTTTTTAAACTCAGTGGAGGGATGAAGCAAAAGATGCTCATTGCCATTGCTTTGGCGAAAAATAGTGATATTTTAATCTTTGATGAGCCTACGGCAAATCTCGATCCAAAGGCGAGAGAGCGATTTTATAGCTTGCTTGAGGAACTTGATCAAAAGGTGACGACGATCTACATAACGCACCGATTGGAAGAGGTGGAGTCACTAATCAATAGAAAGATCTATATGGATCTTGGAAAGGTGGTGGAAGATGAGAGGGTTTAAAGTTTGGAGTTTTTTTCTGGCACAGTTATTGGTCATAGGAGCTTTTTTTATAGCAGGATGTTCAAAAAAAGACTATACCAAAGAGCCACCACCGATTCATTGGGATCGGGATCTATGTGATCGGTGTAAAATGGCTATCAGTGAGCGAAAATTTGCAGTACAGGCTGTAGATGATCATCAAAAGGTATACAGGTTTGATGATATCGGATGTTATGTGCTTTGGAAGCGGTCTCATCCAGATATCCACATTGTCAAAGTATGGATTACTGATGCGAAAACTGGGAAGTGGATTGATGCGAAAAAAGCCCGCTATGTCAAAGGCTATACTACTCCTATGGATTTTGGATATGGAGCACTTTTGCCAAGTGAGGCAGGGGATAAAGGACTTAGTTATGAAGAGATGGAAAAAACGATCAAAAAAAGAAAAATGCACAAAATGCATATGGAGCAACATTGAAAAATCTATTCCTCATTTCTAAACTCGATATCAAAGAATCCACAAGAAGTCGGTGGTTTCTTGTCTATTTGCTGGTCTTTGGTGGCTTGATGGCTCTTTTTTTCATTACAGGCATTACCGATAGTGTTGTGATGGGTTTTACTGGGCTTAGCAGACTACTTCTTGTTTATATGCAAGTAACAATTGTAATTTTGCCGATTTTCATCCTCATTACAACAGTGAAGTCGATTTCTGGTGATAGAGAGAGTGCGATACTAGAATATATGCTCTCCTTTCCTGTTTCATTGAAAGAGTACTACTGGGGGAAAATGCTTGGCAGATTTTTTATTGTTTTTGTTCCCGTTTTTTTAGCGCTTATTTTGGGTGTGATTTGGGGAGTCTTTAAGGGTGGCGAGTTACCATGGAAAATGCTTTTGGTTTACAGTGCTTTTTTGTTTAGTATGTGTGCTGCCTTCTTGGGAATAGCCTTTTTTATCTCTACCATTGTAAAATCACATGATGTAGCCCTGGGGGCTAGCTTTGTTGTCTGGATTACACTTCTTGCATTTTTGGATATTGCGCTGATTGGACTTATGCTTGCTAATAGGTGGAGTGATGAGGTGATCATCTCGATTGCGCTGCTCAATCCTTTAGAAGTGTTCCGGGTAGGGGCTATGAGCCTATTTGATCCGGAACTCACTGTGATGGGGCCAGTAGCGTACTTTTTACTTGATAATTTTGGACATACGCCATTTATTTTGTATGCAATTTTTTATCCGCTATTTGTAGGTTTTTTCTTTGCAGCTCTTGGATATTACTTTTTCAAAAAGCGAGATCTTTTATAAGAGGAGGGGTTATGAGACGTATAGCAGTGCTTATTTTGTTTGTTGTTGCACTTTTTGCTAAGGTTGTCAAAGATCCTGTCTATCATATTGATGTCAACAAATATCCAAAGTTTCAAGCAAAAATAGAGCTTGCAAATGGTAAAACAGTTCTCTTTTGCTGTCCAAAATCGATGTTTTATTTTTATCTGCGTCCATATGAGTTTCCTGAATATAATGTAACAAAAGAGACCGATTTTAAAAAGTTGATGGTAAAAGACTACATCAGTGGTGATTGGATTAGAGCAGAAGGTGCAATCTATGTGTTTGGCAGTCGCCTCCAAGGGCCAAAGGGTGACGACCTGATCCCTGTGAGAAACAGTGACGCACTCAATGTTTTTCGACTCAAATATGGTGGTACCAAGACATTAACATTTCCGGAAATAGTACATAAGGGTATTGGTCTTATCAAATATCTTGATATGCCATAATCTTAGAGTCCAAAAAATTTCTTTACCCATTCCCGCTCTTTTTGATTGAGTTGGATTTTTTTGACAGGATGTCCATTGTCATCAAGAATGACGAGGATATCGCCACTGAGCAAGAGGTGTTTTTTGCCCCATTTTCTTAGCAGTTCATCAAAAGCTACATAAACTTTCACATTATCGATATTGAGATCTTTACCGGTTCTTTTATCTACAATATCGATACCACCAAGCTCTTTTTGGATAGTGTAGGGAAAATAGGGCAAAATCTGCTCATATACACGCTTATTTTTAGGAGCTGGAAGATTTTGGTAAAAAAGTGCAAGACTCACAAACAAAAATGTAAAGAAGATCGCCCAAAGAATCTTTTTGCTATACATTATTTTTCCTTAAAGAGTTTTTGTATAAATTCTTTTGCTTTGCTATCAAGCAGTTGCATTCGCTCTATTCCTTTTGGAAGAGTTTTGCGAAGATTTTTGAGTTCATCCAAAAACTCTTCGAGATTGTCTGGAAGAAGTTTTTCGATAGCTCTACGTAAATATTTGGCAAAAGCGGGAGAAGCACCACTTGTAGAGATTGCGATTGTAAGATCTCCACGTTTAATGTAAGAGGGGAAGATAAAGTCACAATACTCTACGCTATCTACTGCGTTGCAAAGGGTTCGACTTTGTTGGCACTCTTGGTATACCTCTTTTTGTACTTCTATATTATCAACTGCTACAATAACGAGAAAAAAACCTTGTGTATCACCACTTTTGAATCTTCGTGGAAGATAGGCGAGATTGTGACACTCTATAAACTCTTGCATAGATGATGAGAGATCAGGAGAGATAATAGTAATGTTTTTGGTAAAGTCGAGCATATGAGAGAGCTTATCAGTTGCGATTTTGCCTCCACCAATAATGAGAACTTTTTTGTTTTGCAGTTTTAAAAAGGCTGGAAAATATCCCATATCACTCCTTTTTCGACATTGTATCATAGCTAAAACTGGGAGCTTTTGATAGATATCAAGGTATTGCAAGGTTAAAATATATACAATGGCAAAAAGGAGTGATATGGAAGAGAGACTCATAACATTACTGCAGCAAGAGTTTCCCATTTGTCAAAGACCTTTTGCCAAATTGGCAGCACAATTAGAAACAAGTGAAGATAAAGTGCTTGACATTTATAAAAAATTCAAAGATGAGGGAATTATCCGTCAAACTTCTGCTATTTTTGATACAAAATCATTAGGGTATAGCTCCTCTTTAGTTGCATTTAAAGTAGAGGATATTGAAAGTTCCGCAACATTTATAAATACCCATCCGGGAGTTTCACACAATTATGAGAGAGACCACGATTTTAATCTATGGTTTACAATAGCTGTTGCCCCAGATAGTAAGTTGGGATTGGAAAAGACAGTTGAAGTTTTGGCAAAGAGGAGTGATGCGCAAGAATATATTATCTTGCCTACAAAAAAGATGTTCAAAATCAAAGTACAGCTAGATCCTCGTGGCATGGGGAAGAAAAAAGAGAAGGTAGAGAAGAAGAAAAAGGTATCATTTGATCTTACTCCGTTACACTACAACCTTATAAAACTATTGCAAGAAGATATTGATGCAGTGCATGAGCCTTTTGCAAAGGTGGTAGAGGAACTTGGTATCGATTATGATACATTGGCGCAGGAGGCTAAAAGATTGCAAGAGGGTGGATATATGCGCCGTTTTGCTACTATTTTACGTCACCGCAAAGCAGGGTTTAGCGCCAATGCGATGGTAGTATGGGATGTGGATGAAAAAAAAGCCGAAGAGATAGGAGAAAAAGTCGCAGCCTATAAAGCCGTGAGTCACTGCTATTTGCGTCCCACATATCCCAATTGGCCATATAGTCTCTTTAGCATGGTGCATGGAAAGAGCAAAGAGGAGGTAGAAGAGGTGGTAGAGGAGATTGCCAAAGAGATCAAGCCACGTGATTATCGCTATCTCTACTCAACGAGGGAGTTTAAAAAAGAGCGTATCAAATATTTTAGTGACGCATTTTATGAGTGGGAGAGGAGATATGGTGGTTGATTTTTTGCGAGAAGAGCTTGTGTATATCCTCATAGCTCTATTTATTATGGCAATCGCTGCTTTTGTTGTGACACGTCCCTTTGTTGATCTCAATGCCAAAAAGGTGCTAGGAACCCTCGGAGTTGTACTCTTTGCGGCTTTGCTTGCACACTACAGTTGGCGTATGCACCATATCAAAGAGGTCAAAGCAGCCTTTGAGCAGGGCAAAAATATTTTATGCCTTGATAAAACCAACAAAATAGGCTATGTTCTTGTGAAGAAGGGTGAGTGGAAACTCAAGGGAGATGAGCTTGTTCATCCAGAATTTCCCCGCGGATATAATGTGCGATCATGTATAGAGGAGTAGCTATGGCTGAAGAGACTCAAATGCCACAAGAGAAAAAAGAGGTAATAATTACGGGACTTAAGATCCCCTTTTGGGATCTTGTCTGGTTTATGGTGAAGTTTGCATTTGCTTCTATTCCGGCACTTTTTATAATCTATTTTATTATTGGACTATTCTCAGCACTAATTGGGATATTTGTAGGAGGATTTGCAGGACATCCACAGATGTGATCCTTATACTTCAACGACCCGTATCATATTGGTTGTTCCCTCTTTGCCGACAATACTTCCCATTGTGAGGATGATTGTATCACCTGGTGCTATAATCTTTTCTCTTTGTGCGACATCAAGAAATTTCTGAATAAGGTTTTCTGGATTTTTGATTTTTGGCATTTCTAAAATCTCTTGCACACCCCATACTAGCGAGAGTTTATGCGAAGTTTTTTTATCATGTGTGACAGCGATGATAGGGGCTTGGGGGCGATATTTGGCTATACTTTTGACAGTTGTTCCGCTACTTGTAAAAGAGACGATTGCTTTTGGAGCGATAGATTTACAAAGGTCTGCTACGCTTCCTGCAATTGCATCGACATCTTTGCCCTCATAGCGCTTGTAAAATGGGTAGATACTCATAGTCTCTTTGATTACTTTACGGAGTGTTTCTACAGCTTCAATCGGATATTTGCCCACTGTTGTCTCATCACTGAGCATGACTGCATCACTTCCATCCATCACTGCATTAGCCACATCGCTTACTTCCGCACGGGTTGGAAATGGTGAGTTGACCATTGAAAGGAGCATCTGCGTTGCAGTGATGACAGGTTTTCCGAGACGATTTGCTTCTTTGATGATACGTTTTTGTATGACAGGAACCTTCTCGATTCCCACTTCAATGCCCAAATCTCCTCGTGCTACCATTACTCCGTCACTGGCTTGTAAGATGGATGCAAGATTTTCTACCGCTTTTTTTGTTTCTATCTTGGCAACTATCCAAGGATTTGCTCCCTCTTGGCGCAAAATTTCGCGAGCTTTTTGGATATCTTGTGCACTATTTACAAAGCTTATCGCTACTATATCGATTCCCTCTTTTGCACCAAAGCGCAAATCCTTTTCATCTTTTGGTGTAATAGCACTGAGGCTCAGATTGGAGTGAGGGAAATTAACACCTTTTCGACTAGAGAGGACTCCTGCATTTTTAACTATGAGAGTAGCACTATGAGGGTCTTTCTCTACTACTTTTGCTCTGATAGTGCCATCAGCAAAGAAGACATATTCTCCTACTTGCAAATCATCAATTATTTCAGGAAAGCTTAGGGTAAGGTCATATTTTGAAGTAGGTTGGTCTTTGACAAGACGGATTTTATCGCCTTTGTTGAGTTCTAAGATCCCATCAATTTCACCTATACGAATCTTTGGTCCGCTAATATCTTGTAAAATTGCTGTTTTGCTTCCAAGTTTTTTTGCAGTCTCTCTTATTTTATTAATTGCTTTTTTATGAATGTTATGGTCTGCATGGCTAAAGTTAAGACGAAAAACGTTAACACCTGATTTGATCAGTTTATCAATTTTATCTTGCGAGCTTGGTCCTAATGTGGCAACTATTTTTGTCATGTTACTCCTTTGTGTCATCTTATCTAAGATTTTAACAAAAGGGTGACAAGTAAACGATCAAAATTTACATATCAAGAACATAGAGATTTGGTAGCTCTCTTTTGAGACTGTGAAGCTCTTCTACAAATTTTTCTAGTCCATAAGCTCGCAAATAGCGTAGATTTTTGCACCTTTTTAGAGGTTCAATTGAAGCTAAGGGATTGTGGGAGATATCAAGGTATACAAGATTTTGCATCTTTGCAACAGGTGTCAGATCAGCTATGTGATTGTTATGTGCAACAAGTTTTTTGAGTTTTGGAAGATCTTGCAAGGGCGTAAGATCACTTATGCAATTGTTGCCAATGAAGAGATATTTGAGGTTGTTGAAATTTTGAAGTGGAGTAAGGCCTTTGATGCAATTATTGGTAAGGGCAACCTTGCGTAGCTGGGGAATATGAGCTAAAAGAGAGATATCATATATTTGATTGTGCGAAAGAGCGATATTTTCTAAGAAGTCCATTGTAGCTACTTCTTGGGGGATCTCTTGGAGATCTTTGTTGCGTAGATCGAGATAGTATCGCCTCTTTGTAATTGTTTCTTGGAGCAGTTTTTCCATTTTTATCCTTCAGTGTTGTAGGCTCTATCACCAGCATCTCCCAGTCCAGGAATAATATATTTTTTGGCATTGAGATGGTCATCAATCTGGGCTATGAAGATCGATACATCACTGTGAGTTTTTGAGACAGCATGCAGACCTTCTGGAGCCGCAATGAGATTGAGTGAGATAATATGAGCTGGGTTTTCTTCTTTGATAAGCGAAATCGCATCGATGAGGCTTCCGCCCGTTGCTACCATGGGATCGACGATAATGATTATTTTATTTGCTAAAGAGGGGAAACGTTTGTAAAAAATAGTAGGCTTAAAAGTTTTTTCATCTCTTTTCATTGCTAAAAAGCCAGCTTGGATCTCTGGTAAGAGTTCTAAAACGCCATCCATCATGGGAATCCCGGCGCGAAGTATCGGTATGCAGACAATCTGACGCTGATCAATGAAGCTAAATGAATTTTCTCCTTGCCAGGTAGTGATCTGTTTTGTGGTTTGAGGCAAGAGATGTGCAGCTTCTAAGAGGAGATTTTGCGCTATGAGTGCAAGATTTTTGCGAAAAAATGCAGGCGAGATTGTAGTATCGCGCAAGCTGTTGACAAGATGTTTGATGAGTGGATTGGATGAATGGTGGATATGTTCCATGATAGCTCTTTGTAAAATTTTTAAAAATTATAACCAATTGTGCAAATCTTGTGATACAAAAATAGCAATAGATATGAGGTTTTTTTGCTAAGATAACAAAAAGGAGGGAGTATGGCAGAAAATATCACACAAAATAGTCCATATCCTAGCTATTACAGTGAGCCAGAAGTTATCAAAGAGAGTATCTTTGTAGGAAGCGAGGCGCTCAAAAAGGCTCCCAAGATTACAGGTGTACCAACAGGCATAGAGGGGCTTGATGACCTTTTCTTCACTGTCAAGGAAGAAAAGGGTAAACTCAAGCAGGTATCACTTGGCGGGATACCAAAATATAGTGTCTTTAATATTACAGGAGTAAGTGATACAGGAAAAAGCCTCATGGCTGAGCAGTTTGCTGTAGAACAAGCCAGAAAAGGCGAAAAGGTTGCATTTATTACTGTTGAGACGCCAGCAAACTTTGTAATCTCTTCAATTAAGTATCGCGCACTGGCTATGGGATACAACTTCGATGATTTTGAAGATAATATTATTCTCATTGATGCTGCAAGTCATGGGAAATTGAGAGAAAATATTCCAGATCTTTTGGCGACACTCGCCTATGCGATCAAAGAGTATAAGATCAACTATACTGTCATCGACTCGATCACGGGTCTATTTGAGAATAAAGAGATGATGGCGCGAGCGATTGTAAGAAGAGTCTTTAACTTTATGAAAAAATGGTATCAAACAGCAATATTTATCAGCCAGAAGCGCAGTGGGCACGAAGAGCTGAGCGCTGAAGCAGCTGGTGGATATGCGGTTGGGCATATTGTCGATGGAACTATGGTAGTTGCCAAAGAGCTTATTACAAGTCAGTACGCTGCAAGAATGTATAAAGCACAACTAGGCGATTTGGTGCGTCTTTTTCGTATCGATGGATGTCGTATGAGTGGACATGATACAAAGACGCATTTTATGGAGATTACCGAGACAGGAATTGTCAAAATTTTAGGACCAATAGGAGGTTAACATGATTATACTTACAGGAAGTGGACTCGATATCGATGAAAAAGGATTAGAAAGACTTGTTGAGCGTGTATTTTTCAAATCAATCGATCTGCTTGGAGGTCTCAAAAAACTTGCTGAGTTTCGCACCCTGACATGGCTACCAAGCCTTGCTCGTGCTGCGTTTGCGATAGTTTTGCGTGAGGAGTATCTCAAATCTGAAGATGATATTGCTGAGTATGTTGGTCTTACGCGCAATACTGTGCGCAACATCTTACGCGCTGATCCAGATCAGGCAATGTATAAAATAGAGCATATGGATGAGCTGACTCCAGAAGAGAAAAAGGAACTCAAAGTCCATACTGCTGGCGGTGTAGCGAAATTGGCATATAAACTTGTCAAAGAGGGTCAAGATTCTCAAACACTACTCGATTTTTGCCATTCTATGGCCGCAGAATCTCTCAAAGCTGCAAGCTGTGAGAGTCCGTGGGCATATCTTGTGCTCAAACACTCTAAAGGCATCGACTATCCTATCATGGATAGCAAATTGCTCGAAAAGCGTCTTGCCGGGATTCAAATTAAAGGAATTGATGGTGCAGAGGTTGCAAAAAATCTCATGTATCCGATAAAAACACCTGCGCAGCTATTACATGAAATCAAAGAGTATCTTGACGGGCAAGGGAAATAGTGATAGATCTCTACTATAAAGATCTATGCCCCAATTGTGGCGGGACAATTAGTAGCCAAAGGCTTGCACAAGGACTGATGTGTGAGCGATGTATGCCGCAAGCTGGGGATCCTTGCGAGGTTTTACAAGAGGGGGAATACCTTAAAATCTGTAAAATCAGTGAACAAGAGAAGCTTTTTGAAGAGTTTTTTAAACATAAAAATGGTTTTGCTCTTCGTCAGATTCAGCATAGTTGGGCAAAACGCTTCTTTCTTGGTCACTCCTTTGCTCTCCTTGCTCCAACAGGTGTAGGCAAGACAACTTTTGGTCTGAGTCTTGCAGCATTTTTAAAAATAAATTTAAAAACAAAGAGTTATCTTCTCTTCCCGACACAACTTCTTGTCAATCAGGCTGTTGAGAGAGTACAAAAGCTAGGAATCGAGCCGGTTTATTATGATTCACGTTTATCAAAAAAGCAGCGCGATGAAGCAAAGAGGCGTATATTTGAAGGTGAGTTTGATATTTTAATTACTACCACTAACTTTATGTATAAAAATTTTAATAATATTCCAAAAGAATTTGGTTTCGTTTTTATCGATGATGTAGATAGTATACTCAAATCTGCCCGCAATATTGATAAGGTGATGATGCTTTTAGGCTTTAGCCAAAAGGATATCGATAGGGCGATGGAGTTTATCGATCTCAAAAGCAAAAGAGCTTTAAAACCAGAAGAATTTACTACATGGCAAGAACAGATAAAACAAATCCGTACACATGCCAAAGCTCAACTTATCGTCTCAAGTGCTACAGCAAATCCGAAAAGTCGCCGTGTAGGACTCTTTCGTGAGTTGTTGGGATTTGAGGTGAGCAGACCATCTCTTACCATAAGAAATGTAGAAGATATCTATGAAGAACCACAAGATATAAAAAACCGTGCTGTAGAGTTGCTCAAAAAGTTTGGTAATGGTGGACTTGTTTTTTTGCCTGGTAACAAAAAGAAAGAGAACCTCCAGGAATTTGTAGAGTTTTTGGAGCAAAAAGGTATTAAAGCACAAAGTTATGAGAAATTTGATGTGGAGGCATATAGACGAGGAGATGTGCAGGTATTAGTTGGATTTGCAAGTTATCGTAACCCACTGGCACGCGGTATTGATATGCCAGATATTATACGTTATGCACTTTTTGTCGGAGTACCAAAGCTTGAATTCTATCTAGATTTGACAAAACATAGTACTCTTTACTACTTCTTGCTTGCACTAATAGGTGCAATAAAAGGTGAGCCTTTTTTTGATGAGGTGGTAGGATTTGTGAAATATCTGGAAAAAGTCTATAGGATTCCTGCTGAGCGTCTAACACAAAAGGCAAAGGAGCATATTAGTGCAATCTATAGACGCATCAACGAGATTCTTACAGATACTGTTATTAAAAAAATTAACCAAAATCCTGATGTCTCTATTTATAAGAAGGGGGATAGCTTCAAACTTATTACTGCTGATGTGACAGGGTATATTCAAGCAAGTGGTCGTACAAGCAGGCTCTATGTAGGAGGACTGAGCAAAGGTTTGAGCTATCTTTTGGTTGATAGTCAAAAAGCTTTTCATAGTCTGCAAAAGAAGGTACGATGGTTTAGCCAAGATATAGTTTTTAAAAGGGCAGATGAGGTTGATTTGCAAGCAATCTTTGCGCAAATCGATCAGGACAGAAAGAAGATAAGATTAGCTTTAGAAGGAAAGCTGCAAGAAAAGCAAGAGTTTTTTACTACTTCTTTGATTGTTGTAGAATCACCCAATAAAGCCCGTACAATTGCCAATTTTTATGGTAGACCAATGGTAAGGGATCTGCCGGGAGTAAGAGTCTATGAAGTGGCGCGCGAGGGTAAAATGCTCTCTATTGCAGCCTCAAAGGGACATGTGGTAGATCTTGAGAAGCAAGAGGGAATATATGGCGTTTTAAAACAAGAGCACTTTATTCCGCTTTTTGAGCCTCTTGACGAAAATAGGTTGGAAATTATCAAAACTTTGCGCCATTTGGGATATGAAGTCAAAGAGCTCTATATTGCTACAGATCCGGACACTGAAGGAGAGAAGATCAGCTATGATTTGTGCCTAAATATTCGTCCTTTCAATGGCAATATCAAACGAGCAGAGTTTCATGAAGTAACCCGATGGGCGTTTGATGCAGCCCTCGATAATCCAAGAAAATTTGACGAAAATCTTGTCAAAGCGCAACTAGTGCGGCGTATTGCAGACAGATGGATAGGCTTTAGTATTTCTCAACGTCTTCAAAAGAGTCTAGGCAAAAAATGGCTCAGTGCGGGACGTGTACAGAGTGCGGTACTTGAGTGGATAGTCCTAAGAGAGTATGAAGCGAAGCAAAAGGTTTATGAAATAAAAGTACGATTTGGAGGATTGGAGGCTGCATTTATTTTTGAAAAAAAACAGGAGGCGCAGGATTTTTTCGATAAGCTGCAAGAAGTTGTAGTAAGGGTAAGCAACATAGAACAAAAAGAGCTCTTTCGCTCACCTTTTTCTACTGATGCCATGCTCTATGCAGCTTCAAATGAGCTCCATTTTTCTCCGCAAAAGACTATGCAGCTAGCCCAGGATCTCTTTGAGGCCGGGTTTATCACATACCACCGCACCGATTCTATTCGTGTAAGTCCAGCCGGAATAAATGTAGCAAAAGAGTATATACTCTCTCATTTTGGAGAGGAGTATTTCTCCCCGCATACACATGCCAAAGACGGTGGCGCGCATGAGGCAATACGCCCAACACGTCCAATGGATGCAGAGGATCTGCAAGAGTTTTTGCAACTGCAAAACAGCACACTAACTCCACATCATCTGCGCCTCTATGATCTGATCTTTCGTAACTTCATTGCTTCACAGATGCGTCCTGCAGTTGTAGAAGAGGTACATGCTCAGGTACAAGCCCTAGATAAAACTACAGAGGTAGGTTTTTTTAGCAAAATTGTAAAACATGGAATTGATCTTATTGTTCCAATTGCTATTCATACGCTTCAAGAGGGAAGATATAGTGTAGAAAAAGAACTTATTACACGTCCAAAAGTACCCCGTTACAGTTATGCCGAAGTAATACGTATGATGAAAGAGCGTGGAATTGGTCGTCCCTCGACTTATGCAATAACAATAGAAAAACTTGAAGAGCGCCACTATATTGTGCAGCGTAGAGGAGTTTTGTATGCAACGAAGCTTGGCACCCAAGTCTATGAAGAGCTAAGGAATGATCCAAAGAGTTATGCTTTTGTCAACGAGCGCTATACCCGCGAGCTTGAAGGGCTCATGGACAAGGTACAAGAGGGCAAAGCAGATTTTTACACGGTGTTAAACGATCTCTACGTAGCTCTCCAAGATCTTATAAACTCCAATGTCTCCTCAAATGGCATAGGTTTTGCAAAATAGTATCCTTGTGCGAGATCTACGCCAAAGTGTTTGACAGTCTCTAACTGCTCCTTGGTCTCTATGCCCTCTGCAAGACTTTGCATACCTAGCGTTTGTGCTATAGCAACAGTACTTTTTATAATTGCCAAATCCTTTTCGTCGTGCGGGATTTTATTGATAAAATTGCGATCTATTTTGATAATATCAATCGGGAAGTTTTTAAGATATTGCAAAGATGAGTAGCCAGTACCAAAGTCATCGAGTGCAATCTTAATACCCATATCGTGAAGTGCATTGAGCTGTTTAATAGCAAGATTGACATTATCCATAATAGCACTTTCTGTGATCTCAATCTCTATATTTTTATTTTTTATAAACTGAGTGTCAATATGGCCGGAGATATGGGATTGGAGATTACTGAGCACAAAATGTTTCGCTGAAATATTGATAGCTACAGATGTAGAGATTTTATTTTTTTCAAAGTTTTGCAATATCTCATTGGTATGCCCAAAAATCCACTCCGTTAGAGGTACTATGAGATGACCCTCTTCTGCAAGAGGGATGAATTTATCTGGCGTAATAAGCCCCTTTTTGGGATGAAACCAACGTAAAAGTGCTTCGAAGCCTACTATTTTATTGGTATGCAAATCAATTTTTGGTTGTAGATAAAGAGTAAGTTGATCGCGAGAGTTTATCGCTTTTTCAAGATCTTGCTTGAGCGTAATATTTTCTAATGCTTGTTTTTGCATTTTCTCTTCAAAAAGAATACATCTATCTTTTTGCTCTTTGGCTTTATAGAGTGCAATATCAGCACCTTTGAGAAGCTCTTTGGCATCTTTTGCATCATATGGAAAGAGGGCTATACCTATACTGATATAGACTTGAAGATGCTGTCCATTTATAACAAATGGCTCTTTGAGAGCTTCACGAATACGACAGGAAAACTCCAAAGCAGTTTGCGCATTGTTGATATAAGGAGCTATTACAACAAACTCATCTCCTCCATAGCGCGCCAAAACATCCTCTTGGCGTATTTGCTTGGCAACGCGTATAGCAAACTGCTGCAAGAGCTGGTCACCACTATCGTGCCCTAATGTATCATTAATGTCTTTGAAATTATCAATATCGATAAAAAGGAGAGCAAAAGGGAGCGGATGGCGTTTGTTAAGAGCTACAAGCTCATCAAGTCTTTGCAAAAAGTGAGCACGATTAGGTAGATCCGTGAGTATATCAAAAAGTGCCAATTTTCTAATCTCCTCTTGTTTTTTGGCTAGCTCAGAGATATCTTTGATGATGGAGACATAATTTGTAATTTTGCCAGAGCTCGGATCGGTGATTGTGAAGATAGTTTGCCACAAGGTGATATTTGAACCATCTTTTCTCTTATCTATTATCTCACCAGACCATCGTCCATTTTTATTGAGTGAATGCCACATATTTTCGTAGAAGTTTTGGTTCATGAGATTTGACTTTAAAAAATCTTCAGGTTTTCTGCCTGTAATCTCTGCTTCTTGAAAGCCTGTAATCTTTTCAAAAGCTGGATTGATAGTAAGAATTCTCTTTTTATCATCAGTGATCAAGACACCATCTGTGCTGTTTTGTATCACTTTATGCATCATTGCCATTTTCTCAATTGCGCTGCTTTGTGCTGCAATGAGCTCATCGATGGAAGTGAAAAATTGTGACTTTTGTTTTTGAGGCAGTAGCAGGGAGCTTAGTTTTTCATATTTTTTGATAAAAGTTCTATAGCTAAGAAAAAAGTAGAATAAAAAGAGGAGTGTTATAATGAGATAGAGAACTAAAAAAGCTTCTCGCATTACCCTATCAATCTGCTGCATCAAAGATGAAAAATCAAGCTCGATATAGAGATAGCCTTTTGCTATTTTCTTTGTTATGGGATTGTAGAGATACGAGAGAGGAATTAGGCTATAGATTTGATCTTTGACTCTATGAAATTTAAACCTTTCATGATTGATTGCTTGCGACAATATTTTCAGCTCTTGGAGGGGGACAAATTGATCTATAGGCTGGCCAATCCATATCTTCCTGTTTGCATAAAGAATTTGTTGCCTCTTGTCAAAGAGTATAATTTTATTCAAATAGCGCCTTGTAGCAAAGCGTATCAACTCCCGCTCTATTAAAGTGGCATCTTTTTGGAGCGATCGCTCTTCGATAAAACTTTTGAGCAAAAAGATATTCTCTTTGTTTGTATCAAAGGCCTGGTTGAAGGCGATATTTTTTGAGTAGCTTGAAAATATTGCATAGATTATGAAAAAGGAGACAAAAAAGAGTGCAAAAGTAATAGCAAGCTGTACATAGAGAGATTCAAAAAGTTTTTTCATCTTTTTTTGCACCTTTGCATATAAGCGAAAGAGAAGACTTCATGAAGATGAGGTTTTTTGTGTATATATCCTTGCTGGAGTAAAAAATCCATAACGGTATTATAGGAGTTTCGTAGTATATTTTGCTTGTTTATCGCATCATAGTTCTCTTTGCATCCTAAAAGATGCACTCCCTTGAGAGCTTTTTGTACCTCATTTGGTGTAATATGCAAATAGTGGCCAATAATCTCATAAGAGTCGCTAGGTTTACGCCGTATAAAGCGCAAACCTTTGTTATAGGCTTTTATGAGTGCTGCTATTGTGTCACGATCGAGCTCACTCTTTTTGACAACAAGGAGATAAACTATCTCATAAGGAATTTGACTACTATCGAAAACCGTATGCATACCTTGGCGATAAAGATCACTCTTGAGAGGTTCAAATGTGGCTGCGGCATCTATTTCATGTCTGTTCCAGGCTTGCAAAACCTGATCATATTTTACAGGTTTTAAAATAATATCATTATATGAGAGATGTGCTTTTTGCAATGCTCGCTCCAAAAGAAACTCCTGCACGCTTTGGGGCTCATACGCAACTCTTTTGCCCTTAAGATCTTGAAGATTTTTGATATTTGGAGCAGCTAACAATGCATCAGCACCATTAGAGTAGTCAATAAGCCAAATAGCCCTGTAGTCTGCAAGATCCTTATGATGCATAAGCATCTCATCAAGTGTCAAAGATGATGCTTCAAGAGTATCGAGCTTCATAGCATCGATAATGTCATAATTGGATGGAAAGTCGACAATGCGAATGTTTTTTGGCAGCCACCCTTTTGCTTCAGCAATATAGAGTGGGCTATACCCTATCCAGCTTACAAGACCAAGTCTTATTGTTGGCTGGTACTGCTTCGAGCAGCCCGCCATAAATATAACAATTATTAATAAAATTGACCACTTTTTCATATTTATACTTTTTATAATTCTAACTTCTCATAATACTATATTATCGTAATTTTGCTCTTCTGCTTAAGAAAATTAAAGCCACAAGGTTTTATAATCAAAAAAAAAGGAGTAGCATGAAGAGTGTTTTTGAAGATATCTACTACTTAAAAGAGCGTATCCAGAATCCAGATCTCAAAGAAAAATTGGAAGACCTTGAGCAGCAATTTCATCTTTTGCGAACCCAAAAAGGCCTGAGGCAGCTTGTAAAGAAGAAAAAGCTCAAAAAAGCGATAGAATATGTTAAGTATGAAGATGAATTAACAAGATTGCAGATAGAGCTTATTAAAATGCAGAACTGGATTTATGAGAATAAAAGACGGCTTATGATTATCTTTGAAGGACGTGATGCGGCAGGCAAGGGTGGAGCAATTAAGCGCTTTACAATGCATCTCAATCCCAGAAAGTATCGCGTAGTGGCACTGCCAGCTCCTACTGAAGTTGAAAAGGGGCAGTTTTATTTTCAGCGCTATTTTCAGCATCTGCCAAATCCAGGAGAGATCGCATTCTTTGACCGCAGCTGGTATAACCGCGCAATTGTAGAGCCAGTGTATGGGTTTTGTACAAAAGAGCAGTATGAGAAGTTTATGATGGAGGTACCTGAGATTGAGCATGCTCTCATTGATGATGGGATTATTCTCATTAAGTTTTGGTTCTCAATCTCCAAAGAGACGCAAAAGAGGCGCTTTGAGGAGCGTATGAGAAATCCTCTCAAGCAGTGGAAGTTGAGTCCGGTGGATATGAAAGCCCAGGAGCTTTGGGATGAGATAACGCACTACAAAGAGGAGATGTTTAGCCGTACACATACTTCCTATAGTCCCTGGATTATTGTTAATTCTAATAATAAAAAGTTAGCGCGTCTTGAGTCGATTCGTTATGTGCTTGCACATATACCATATGATGGCAAAGAGAAAGCAAAAGTCTCACTTCATCCAGACCCAGAAATTGTACAGCGCTACCATAGAAAAAATATTCAAATAGATTAAGGAGAGAGTGTGAAAGTCTTTATCACAGGTATTGGCAGTGGATTGGGAGAAGCATTGGCAAAGTTCTACGTAGAAGCTGGTGAGGAGGTCTATGCCATAAGCAGGATCTTGCCAAGAGCTCTTGAGGGATTTGAAAATCTCCATTTTGTACAGCTAGATCTGCATGCGACAGAGAAAATTGCTAAAGCAGTGGAAGAGCTCATAGGAGAGAATGAGTTAGATCTTGCAATTTTAAATGCTGGAGTATTGGGAGAGCTCAAAGATATGAGCGAGACGAGTCTCCATGAGATTGAAGTGGTGATGCATCTCAATGTATGGGCAAATAAAGTGATCCTAGATGTTTTAAAATATAAGACCATTAAGCAGGTTGTGGCGATAAGCAGTGGTGCAAGTGTGAGTGGCGCAAGAGGGTGGAATGCCTATGCCATGAGCAAAGCAGCTCTTAATATGCTCATTCGCCTCTATGCAGCAGAGATGCCAAACACACACCTCACAGCTTTAGCTCCAGGACTCATACAGACGCCTATGATGGAGTATATTCTCACGCATGCAGATCGAGAAAGATTTCCGGTAGTCAAGCGCCTCGCCGAGTCAAAAAGACTAGATCCCCAAGAGGCAGCAATACTTCTGAGTGATAATTTTCCTAAACTGCTCGAATACCCGAGCGGAGAGTATGTGGATATACGCAACATTATCTAAACTTTGATAAACTTAGGCAAAAAATTGCGGAGGGGTGAATGAGAAGTTTTTTGATGTATTTGGGTGCTTTGGCGGTTATTTTTGGGCTTATGCAGTTTATTCCAACGTATGAAAAATCAAATCCTCCAGTAGAGATCTCAAAAGAGATCAAGGTGCCAAAAGAGGTGATGGCAATTTTTAAGCGAAGCTGCTATGACTGCCACTCAAATGAGACAAAGTGGCCATGGTATGCTGATGTTGCACCTATGAGCTGGGTGGTCAGACGCGATGTTATTCAAGGACGCAAAGCGCTCAACTTTAGCACATGGGAGGAGTATAGTGATACAAAGAAGCAAGAGCTCAAAAAACAGATCTTTCGCAGTGTAGAGTTTGCTATGCCACTGCCACAATATCTTTGGCTGCATAAAGATGCTAAACTTTCAAAAGAGGATAAAGAGATTATTCGCAATTGGGCAAGTGACGGAAAGGGATATATAGAATCGGTTATACGATGAAACCAAAAATAGTAATTATCGAGGATGAGCAAGATCTTTTGGAGCTGTTAGAGTATCAGCTAAGCAAAGAGTATGAGGTTATCGGCTTTTTGCATACCAAAAGAGTCAAGGACTTCATCGATGAAGAGGGTACAGATCTGCTCATAGTCGATCGCAACCTTCCTGGTGTGGAGGGTAGCGAGTTTGTGCAGCAGTTGAAAGAGGAGGGGTATGACATCCCTGTGATCTTCCTCACAGCAAAAGATAGTGAGAGCGATATAGAAGAGGGGTTTGAAAAGGGCGCAGACGACTACATCACCAAGCCATTTAATATCAATGAGCTAAAACTTCGCATCAAAGCGATACTGCGTCGCACCAAACCAGAGATAAAAGAGAAGCTTATTTTTAAAGATATCGAAATCTATCCACAAAAGAGTGAAGTCTATATAGCCGGCAAGAGGGTTAACCTTACAAATCTTGAGTTCCGCCTTTTACTTGAATTTATAAAAAATAGGTGCCATGTGCTCTCGCGTGACTATCTTTTAGAGCATGTTTGGGGTGATATGAAGCAAGAGCGTAGCGTCAATGTGGCTATCAAGAGGCTCAAGGAAAAAATTGATCCAAATAGAGAGAAAAACTACATCGAATCCATACGCGGTGTTGGTTATAAATTATGCTAAAACTAAGCCATAAATTTTTTCTTCAAACTTTTGCACTCCTTACCCTCTTTTTTCTCCTTGCTTCAATAGTAAGCTACTACAGCGTCAAAAATATAGTTATCAAAAATGATACTGCTCTGCTTTTTCGTGAATTAGCTCTTATTTCACATGATGTTGTTGACAGAGATTTCAAGCAGCTTGCACAAATTTTCAAAAAGCTTGATGGCCATATCCTCGTTATCAACAAAAGAGGTGAAGTAATTTTTAGTGATGCAAAAGAGGGTGAAAAAAATATCTTTATGCGCCAAGAAATCCAAAATGCAGTGCGCAGTGGCAAGGGAGTAGATGTACGCTACTCCAATATATACAAAAAAGATGTGCTCTATGTAGCTAAAGAGGTTGATGATACAATCATACGCCTCTCTTATCCTCTTACTTATGGGCATTTTTGGGTTTATTCGTTTTGGGTGTGGCTTTTTGGGGTATATATTCTTGCTAGTTTAGTTGCCCTCTTCCTTGCAGCAAAAAATAAAGAAGCTATCGAAGAGAATATGCAGCAGATAGCTCACTATTTCAATGCAATTGCAAACAAAGAGTATGCGAGAAGCTTTTCGGTTGATTTTGCCAAAGAGTTTGTGGATATCAAAGAGCATCTGGGGCAGTTGGCACTCAAACTCAAAAAGAGTGAGGCAAAAAAAGAGAAATTTACCAACAAAATTAAAAAAATCTCACGCCAGCGTAACGAGATCATCTCTGCTATTAGCCATGAGTTTAAAAATCCAGTAGCAATTATCAACGGCTATGCGCAAACTCTCCTAGAAGACTCCCATATGCCCCCTATAGTGAGGCAGCGATTTATCGAAAAAATCTATAATGCAAGTTCTAAAATAGCAAATATGATTGATAGATTGGCTCTTGCTATGAAGTTTGAGAACAACAATCTCACGCCAAGATTGAGCCAGTTTGATATGTGTGAGCTAGCCAGTGAAGTAGTAGAGTTTTTGCAGCAAAAGTATCCAAAGAGAGAGATTGAGCTACATTGTCAAAAGAGCATTGTTCAAGCGGACAAAGCAATGATTGAAATAGCGATGAGTAACCTTATAGACAATGCTCTTAAATATTCTGAGCTACCTGTAAGGGTTTGGGTCAAAGAAGGAGAGTTTTGTGTAGAGGATAGGGGGATAGGGTTAAGAGCCCAAGAGGTAGAAAAGATTACTAAGAAGTTTTACCGCGTGAGAAAGTCTTGGGATAATTCTATGGGGCTAGGGCTCTATATCGTCAGTTATATTCTCAAACTCCACGGATCCAAGCTAGAGATTAAGAGTGAATATAGCAAGGGAAGTAGATTCTGTTTTAGATTGGAGGAGGCATGAAAAAGATTGTTCTTTTGTTTTTGACAACGGTGTGGCTTTTTGGAGCATCACCACAGCAGATTTTAGAGGACTCTTTCTATGCATTGCAAGATTTTGTCCATATAAGTGAGAAGAAGATCCCTCACAAGCTCTTGCACCAAGCAAAAGCTGTCCTCATAGTGCCAAATCTCTTACGAGGTGCTTTTATAGTTGGTGGGAGATATGGTGAGGGGATTTTGCTTGTAAGAAATTCCCATGGCTGGAGCGATCCTGTTTTTATCAAGGTGTATGGTGGAAGTTTTGGATGGCAGATTGGTGTGGAGAGTATCGATGTGGTGCTTGTATTTCGTTCACCAAGGAGTCTCAAAAAACTTTTGCGAGGGAGATTTACTCTCGGAGTCGATGGATCTTTGGCGATAGGTCCGGTAGGCAGAGCTGCAAACGCTGCGACAGATTTGACGCTCAGTGCAGAGATATACTCCTATTCACGCAGTCGCGGTGCATTTGCTGGAGTAAGTCTCAATGGGGCGGTACTCGATATTGATAAAAAAGCTACAAGTAGATTCTATAAAACGAGTCTCAATGCAGTATTGCAAGGGCGTGTGCACAAGCACGATCGCACCATTGCAAAGATTAAGAGACTTTTGAGTAGATTTTAGCTCCATACACCTGGAATGAAGGTGTTACATTTTGGACATCTACCATCTTCCAGGTGATTTTTTACATGACTTCCGATATGGCCGCTTCTCTCAATAACTGCATAGCCGCATGATGGGCAGTAGGTAGTTTCATATTCAGGTGCATTGAAATTACCCACATAGACAAATTTGAGCCCTTCACTCTTGCCTATCTCATAGGCTTTGAGAAGCGTTTCAGGTGGTGTTGGTTTGGTATCGAGCATTTTATATGTTGGATAAAATCCACTCACATGCCATGGAATTGCTGTATCGATGCTTGCTATAAAGTTAGCGATTTGGCGCATCTCCTCTTCGCTATCGTTTTGTCCAGGAATGAAGAGTGTTGTAATCTCAATCCAGATATCCTTTTTATACGCATACTCGATTGCATCGAGCACCGGTTTGAGCCTTGCGCCGCAGAGTTCTTTGTAGAATCTATCTGTAAAGGCTTTGAGATCGATATTCATACCATCAATAACTGGTGCTAGATAATCCATCGCTTTGCGAGTTTCATAACCGCTTGTAACATAGATATTTTTGAGTCCATTTTCATGCGCTAGCTTTGCAGTATCGTAGCTATACTCAAACCAGACGATTGGCTCGTTGTATGTGTAGGCTATCGATTTGCAATCGTGTTCGAGGGCTAATTTTACAGCCATTTCTGGTGGAAGATCATGCCCAAATATTTTGTGATCATGCTCTTGTGGGTATTGGCTGATATCGAAGTTTTGGCAAAAACTACAGCTGAGGTTACATCCTACTGTTCCGAACGAAAAGACCTTCGTATCTGGCAAGAAGTGAAACATCGGCTTTTTTTCAACAGGGTCTACATTTACAGCCGCTGCTTTGCCATATACCAAGAGCTTGAGTTCGCCATTTTCTACTTTTCTTACCCCACAGATGCCGTATTCTCCTTCATCGAGTTTGCATGCTTGTGCACATGCTTCGCACAAAATTTTGCCTGAAGGGAGTTTTTTGCTAAGCCATGCTGTTGCACCCATCTTTTCTCCTTTATATTTATTATTCACTATAGCAAACAAAGAAGAAAAGGAGTGCTACTTAAGTAGCATTTAAGGTTCTATAACTTTATCGCAGAGTCTATACTCTTTGCCTACTCTTGCTACAAAGTGAAAATCAAAATCGTAGTTTTTGTCAAAAAGTTCATCCTTGATGTAGTACTCTTCAATTTTTAAAATAAGAGGAATGGTTTTGCCGCCTAGCTCTATCTCTTGGTGGAGTGTGCAAAAAAATGCAGCAGGTGAATCATCGATGACAGGAGGAAAATCTTTGAGGATTTTTGTAGTTGCTATGCCAAAATGGCTCGCTTCACTCACTTCACTAGGAAGTGGTTCGCTGCTTTGGTGCATTTTGGTAATCTGCTCGGGTGTCACGAAGCAGATAGTGCAGCGTTTTTGTGAGCGGATATTGGCAAGCGTATCTTTGGGATCTCTGTTCTTTTTGTGCCCGATAGAGACTATGAGTGTGGGAGGTTCAGAGCTTAAAGCCATGAAGTAGCTAAAAGGTGCGATATTGAGGCTCTTGCCTTCAGTTACTATCCAAGCAATTGGTCGCGGAATAATAGTGCGACTCATGATTTTATAGCGATCTTTTAACTCCAATGTATCAAAATCGATAATCATATTATTCTCTCTATCTCTTCTTTTGTATTTTCTAGAATGAGTGTAGTTTCTAAAAGAATAGCATAGTGCCTATTTTGCGGCATCAAGAACTTTTTGGCCTCTTCGTAGCTATTCCAAAGCTCCTCTACCTCGTCAAATTCGCCTATTTTCATATTTTCTAGCGACATTGCTGCACTCAAGAGCCCCTCAATCACAGGTGCACTTTCATCCTCGCAGATTTCTAGCATCTGTTTAGCCAGATCTATCGCTTCTTTGAAGTTCTTTTCATTGATGGTATCGATGTAGTAGAACATAAATCTCTCAAGTTGTGCCATAGTCTCCTCCTTTATGGGGCTATGAGCCCTTTTTCGTAGCAGGCTTGATCAAACTCACACACTATGTTTGGATCATAGATGAGAAGTGATTCATCTTTTCCATCATACTCTACTTTACTTAAAAAGTACTTTATAATATATTTTGGAATGTTTATGTGCAGTTAATATGCAAAGAGGAGACAATAAAGGACAGATTATTTTTCTGCCCTTTATTTGAGTGCGATGAGGAGTTCATTGAAATTTTTTTGTGCTTGTAAGAGATTTTGTTGAGTTTGGTTGCAGTAGTTGAGAATATCTTTTGCAACAACTACAATTCTATCAGCCATTTCACCTATTAAAACCTCTGTTTGAACAATTCTATCAGCCATTTCACCAATTCTATCAGCCATTTTACCAATATCATCAGAAAGTCTCAACATAGCATAGATATAATCTTTATTGAACTGAGTCATTGTATTGAGATAAGAATTACTCAAATCAACTAGTTGTTGAGAAAGCTGTAAGAGATTTTTTGCTTCTACCAATTGTGAATCAAGCATAGTCTCATGTGATTGTTGGACAAATTGTACCGGATTGGTAGTTGTAGTAATAGGATCTGATAGCGTAAATGCAAAAAGATTAGAGACCAAAGCAAACGAAGCCATTGTTGCAACTATTTTTTTCATACTATCTCCTTATTATTTGAAATGTTTATGGAAAATATTATATTGAATAATAACTAAAATTAATATACTTTTTATAAAGTATTATAAGAATATCAAATAAAATGATAGCTACTTTAAATTTTGATAATAAATAAGTAATTTAAATATATTTATTTAAATATTGTTTAAATTTTATAAGTGTGTTAAACGGAGAATTTATAAAACTTCTCTACAAATCATAAAAATAGTCTTTAATTAAAAATTATTATAAATTTTAATATAAAATTTAAAGATAAAAACAAAGAGAACAGTCTTTTAAATAAAGATTCGAAATATTTGCATAGAGGATGTGAAGTATGAGTGAAAAATTTTATGGGGCTATGAGCCCTTTTTCGTAGCAGGCTTGATCAAACTCACACACTATGTTTGGATCATAGATGAGAAGTGATTCATCTTTTCCATCATACTCTGCTTTACTTAAAAAGTGCTTTATGGTATTGATGCGGGCAGCCTTCTTATCATCTGCCCTCACTACATACCAGGGAGCATAGGCAAAGTGAGTTCTAGCAAACATCTCATCTCGAGCCAAAGAGTATTCTTTCCACAGCTCTTGTGCTTTTTGATCGATGGGACTGAGTTTCCATTGTTTGAGTGGATCCTTTTTGCGCTCTTCTAGGCGCTTTTTTTGCTCCTCTTTTGTTATATCGAGATAATATTTTGTAAAGATCATGCCATCATGCACTAAAAGATGTTCAAAATTTGGCACCTCTTGCATGAAGCGCTCATACTCTTCTTGGGTGCAAAATCCCATCACCTTTTCAACACCTGCACGGTTGTACCAGCTACGGTTGAAAAAAACCATCTCGCCACCATGAGGGAGGTGAGGGACATAGCGCTGAAAATACCAGCTCTTCTTTTCGATATCACTTGGTTTTCCCAAAGCAACAACACGTGTTTCTCTTGGGCTGAGGTGTTCGGTAAAGCGTTTGATGGTTCCATCCTTTCCAGCCGCATCACGGCCTTCAAAGATGGTGCAGACTTTGAGATCTTTAGTTATGACTTCACGTTGGAACTTGACAAGTTCAACTTGGAGAAGGTAGAGCTCTTTTTTATATTTTTTCTTATCCATGTATTCTCCTTAAAATTTTAGCTGTGCACCAATGGTAAAGTCGGGACTTCCATAAAAAGGGGTGAGGTTTTCACTCGCAAAAATACTCCATCTATCATTTAACTGATACGTAACATTCACGATTTGTGAAGGTGAATCGAACCAGTCATGATCGCTTGTATAGAATGAACTAATATAGCGCCAAGAGATTTCCCATTTTTTATAACTATAAAAGAGATAGAGAGAATATGCCCATCTTTTAGATTTGGCTAGATTGGTGATACGATTTTTTCCAAGATAGAGGAGGTCAATATTGTACAACCACTTTTTATAACTTCCAATAAATCCTACTAAATAATCAACCTTTTTCGTACCAAACCCACTGCTTTTAGGAGCTGTAGGGATTTTTATACCGACGCGATAAGCAAAATTGGTACTCTTTGGATGCCAAGGGAGTAGCTGCTTAAATTCAAAAGTTGCGTTTCCAATGAATGCGTAAGGTGAATTTTGGTGAATATTGCCAAAATCGATGAAGACTCTATTGTCCCCTTTAATGTTATGCTCTTCTCCGTTGAGTAGTCCTGTGACATCGTGGAACCAATCAAGGGGCTTATCCATAAAGCCTCCCCATATTTGGCAAAGAGGAAGATGGAGCGTTACTGCTTTTGTTGTATCTAGATTGTAGGTTTGTGTGAGAGTAAGGGTACTGAGTTCATAATCAAGAATGAGATGCTCTTCATTTTCATAATCATTGGTTTCAGTGAAGGTAAACGTTGTGCTTTTTTTAACAGTGGTATCTGTAGGTGTAAGAGGATAAAAAGCCATGCGCCAAGGATGTTGGATTGCAAACTGCAAAGGAGCTGCGAAGAGGCTCAAAGAACAAAGAATTAAAAAAAGTATTTTATGCATATACACCTCCAATGCAAAAATGATACCATATAAAAAACAAAAAAAGAGAATAGATGGAAAACAAAGCTTTTGGTCTATGGAGTGCAGTATTTTTGGGTATAGGCTCAATGGTTGGTATTGGGATTTTTATTGTCATCGGTGAAGCTGGTGCTATTGCTGGCAATCTAGTAATAGGAAGCTTCATTCTTGGTGGTCTCATTGCACTTTTTGCCGGATATTCTCTCGCCAAGCTTGCACTTGTCTATCCAAGCCGCGGTGGTGTGATCGAGTATTTGGTGCAAGAGTATGGCGAAGGCTTTTTTAGTGGTAGTGCTGGGGTGCTTTTCTATCTTGCTCAACTCATAGGACTAGCAGCGGTTTGTAAATCTTTTGGTACTTATGCTGCAACGTATATGAGTAGTGGCGTTACTCCATTGTATGTGAATATCTTTGCTCTTGGTATCTTAGCATTCTTTACTCTTATCAATCTCGTTGGTGCAAGTTTTGTAGCCAAAAGTGAAAATGCTATTGTCATTTTCAAGCTCACTGCCCTTGTGATCTTTGTCAGTGCTGCACTCTTTTTCATCAAACCTACCTATCTCTCCCTCAAAGACTCCCCGCCTCTTATCAATATGTTCTATGCCTTAGGTCTAGTTTTTTTTGCTTATCAGGGATTTAGCGTAATTACCAATACTGTAGAAGATATGCAAAACCCCAGAAAGAATATGCTTCGAGCAATGATGTTTGCTATAGGAATAGTGATAGTTCTCTATGTAGCTACCGCGGTAGCAGTACTTGGCAACTTGCCACTGAGCGAAGTTATTAAAGCCAAAGATTACGCACTCGCAGAAGCTGCTAAGCCAGTATTTGGAGAGTGGGGATTTAAGATTATGGCTGCTGTGGCACTTGTGAGCGCTACAAGTGCAATTAATGCCAGTCTCTATGCAGCTACACAGATAAGCTATGATTTAGCACGAAAAGGAGAGCTGCCGAAGGTATATGAGTATAATGTATTCCACTCTACTGAAGGGCTTATAGTTTCTGCACTCCTTATTGTGCCAATGATTTTGTTTTTGGATCTTGATGAGATTGCTACGATTGCTTCTATTGTGATTCTTTTCATTCAAGGGTTTGTCCATCTTGGTCATTGCTTCAAAATCAAATATACCAATGCTAATACATTTGCGGTTATGTTTGCTGCAATTGGTGCATTTAGTGCTGCAATATTGGCGCTTGTGTATGCATCGCAGAAGATGCCATCGGTTGGATGGTATGTTGCAGGAGCATTTTTTGGTGCTTACCTCTTAGAAATTGTTTTGCGATTGACTACAAAACGTACGATCAAAAAACGCATTTTATGGGAACCTCAAGAGATAGAAGAGCGTCTGAGAAAAATCTTGTATAGGTAGACTACTTTCTTCTGCCAAGTTTTGCCTTTTTGCGCAAAATTCTGCGACGGATACGCTTGAAGCGGGTATTGTCAATGTCCATGTCTACTTCTGCCTTTTCAATCTCTTCGCCGATTTTGACTTCAAGAATTTCACTTTTGCGCATCGCAAGAATCTGTGAAGGGAAAATACTCCTATGCCCTGTGACGAGGAAGCTGATGACTGCACTCAAGGCTGCGTAGTGAGCGATCTCTAGTCCAAAAAGCTCTACAGCCATAATCGTTGCGGCTATCGGTGCGTTTGTTGCACCACTGAGTACGCTTACAAAGCCCAAAGCAGCAAAGAGAGTAATATGTTCATAATCAAACCAGCTACCAAATGCGTGACCACTGGTCGCTCCGATATAAAATATTGGCGTAATCACTCCACCACTTCCACCACCGGCAAGTGTAAGGCCTGTAGTAAAGGTTTTGAGCAAAAAGGCATACCATGGAAGATCTTTTGCGAAATAGGGATCTGGATTGAGGGTATCTTTGATAGTTCCCATACCAAGTCCAAGATACTGCTCTCCAAAAAGTGTTCCAATACCTGCTAATATAAGACCTATGAGGAATGCTTTGATATAGATATTGAGAGGTATCTTCTCAATTCCTTTATGCATGAGATTGATGCTCGTTACCACAATATCAGAGATAAGTCCAAAAAAGAGCCCAGCTGCTACAACTTTGGCTATCAAAACAGGATCAAGATTGATACTTTGGTAGTAGCGAAGGTCAAAATAGGTATACTCAATGCCTAAAAATTGGGCAGTAGTAAAAGCAGCAAAACCCGCAATAAAAGATGGTAAAAGCACATCATACATAATAACACCAATGATAAGGACTTCTACACCAAAAATAGCACCGGCAATAGGCGTACCAAAAACAGATGCAAAACCAGCGCTAATACCGCAGATTACAATCTTTTTACGATCGCTATCACTAAAGCGTAAAAGGTCGCTGAGTCCCGAAGCACTGGCTGCGCCTATTTGACCGGCAGGTCCCTCTTTACCTACTGATCCGCCAGCAAAAATAGTAAGGACTGTGGCAATGAGTTTGATAGGTACTACTTTGAGATCGATCTTGCCATGTTTTTTGTGTACTGCCTCTATGACTTTTTCTGTACCGTGCCCTTGTGCACTGGGGGCAAAAGTTTTAATGAGCCAGATTACAAGTATGAGTACAAAAGGGAGTAAATAGTAATAGGGAAAAGGGAGTTTGTGTTGGTAGAGTTCAGCATAGTGAATAGTTTTGAGAAATAGTGTCACAATGGCACCAATGATAATGCCTACGATAGAGGAGAGTATGATCCATTTAGTAACTGATATGAGAATAGCAGTCTGTTCTGTTATATGTTTGCGTACCATTGCAGTCCTTTAAAATTGTATTAACGTGAGAGTATAAGTGCTATGAAAAAAAGCTTTTTGTCAAAAATCGCTAAAACAGAAATTGTTAGCTGGTCATATCTGACTACCACTCATAGCTTTTGATATTGAGAGTTTTATGCTGCATTATGGATACTTGTTGTTTCTCTTCCCAAAAGATTAAATACTCCCATATGCTGCTCTTTACCAGTGAGAACATAATAGAGCTCATAGTAGTTGTTGATAATATATTCAAAATCTATGCGTGACTCTTCATCACAGGCTATGAGCAAAGAGGCTCCAGGTTTTACCTCTACATTATCATCAGGCATAAGGATCGTCTCTTTGGTATACTCATCTTCATAGTGATACATCAAAAAGACTATTCTATTCTTCTTGCGATAATCTGTTCTAGAACGGCGTAGAATTTCCAGATTTATAGCCATTCCTTTTTTGAGCTCATGATAGAGTGCATAGGCATTCTCTTCTGTGATCGTCATCTCAAAAACATCAGGATTTTTACCAATTGTAGCACTGAGTTTGCCTACCACATGCATTGCCCAGTTGTTGTCTTTGTGGTAGATATAGCGGATGAAGCGGTTTGCCATAGGTCTTGCTATGAAGTTGTAGGTATACTTTGCCAGCACGCGCTCAAGAATATAGATCTGATCGATACGAGCAGATTTGAAGACGCTAATATCTTCGAGGGTGTTTTCTCTTGCAATTGTATAAATGGAAGGGTTAAGTTTTTTGGCAGTAGAGAGAATAGTGAGGTTTATCATATCATCTTTGGTTGCAGCGATGATACAGCTAGCATCTTGGATGCCAGCTTTCATCAAAATCCTGATATCTTCAGCATCTCCATAAATAGCACTTTGCTTGCGTTTTTTGTAATCACTCGATTTGATATCGATGAAGACATACTCTATATTTGCTCGCTCTAGTGCGTGGGCGAGAGCTTTTCCCATACGTCCAGCACCGCAGATGATATATTTACCCTTTGGCAAGAACTCTCTTTTGCGTATGCGTAAAATATGTCCAAATATCCACATCTCCAAAAGCCAAATATATGGAGCAGTAATCTGAAAGTAGATGCGATCAGATACGATCTTGAAAGGGTCTTCAATATGGCGTATACCGATATTGCGCAAATGCTCGGTATTGTCTTTGGTGGTGGATTTGACGATAATATCGATCTTTTTATTGAGAAGTTTACACATGAGAGCTATTTTTGCATTTTTAATATCATCTTCAAAAAGCACTACAACAGCTTGGCAGTTTTTCTCGTGAATTCCAGCAATTTTGAGGATTTCAGGTTTTGTGGTATCTCCACTGATTGCTGGAACTTCTGGAATGAAGTTTTCTAGTTCTATCTCATCTATTTTACTCTCATCCTTATCCACTACAACGATCCGTATACCTTCAGAATTGAGGCGTCGGATGATCTCTTTTGTTACATTGTTGTAACCAAGGATTATAATAAAGGGCTCACTAAGCTTCTTGATTTTTGTGCGAAAGCGTGCAACTGCAAGCTCGCGTGCTAATTTTTTATCTTGGATAAGAGCGATGATGTTACCTATACCATAAAACCACCCAATAACAGTGAGATAAATACAAAAGCTCACCCAAAGTCTTTGGGGGTAGGTAAAGGTATAGGGAGCCTCGCCAAATCCGATCGTTGTAGCCATATAGCTTACGAAGTAGAAGGCATCAAAGAAGTTCATATAGTAGACGTTACCCTGATCATCGCGACCAGGAATGAGAGTCATGCCAAGGATAGAGATAGCAAATGTAATGATAATGACGAGGAGGGGGATCCTCATCCGATGGATGATGATCCAAGCACTATTACTTTCCATGGTTACCTTTTAGATTTGAGAGTATCACCAACAAAAAGAAGAACAGAGACAATATTTGCTAAAAGTGCTCCTCCACTCATTGATACAATCGCCACAGAGGCCTCAAGATTGAGATGTCCTAGACCATAGAGTGCTAGTGCCCAAACACTTGCTGCACTGATGAGCTGGATATCTGCAACGAGGCTTGTGGCTAAGAGTACTGATCCTAGTTGCGTTTTGTCACCAAGTTTGAGAATAGTAGCGATGAGATTGACAACAATTGCAGCAAAGAGCTCATATTTGCTATGATACTCTAAATTTGCAGGATCGCCATAAAAAAAGCCGAAGTTTGTCGTCATAGCGAGGATAAAGAAAAAGCCGCTGATTACCTTTTGGATGTTCATACCACTCCTTTTGAGATAGTGTAGAATGTCGCAGCTTATAGTTTAATAAAGGAGCTTTATGAAAAGAAGTGCTGGAATCCTTCCCTTTCGCATTAAAAATGGTTCAATTGAAGTATATCTTGGCCATTTTGGAGGACCCTTTTGGAGCAAAAAAGAGCGCTCTTGGGGTGTAATCAAGGGAGAAGTACAAGAGAGTGAGAGCGATTTAGAGGCTGCAAAGAGAGAGTTTTATGAAGAGACAGGCAAAAGAGTTGATGGAGATTTTATAGATCTGGGAGAGTTTCGTACATCCAATAAGATTCTGCATATCTATGCTTTGCAAACAGATCTCGATACGCATATCTCTTCTAACAAAGTTACAATCACTTATTATGGCAAAGAACTGCAGATCCCAGAGATTGATAGAGCTGCCTGGATGCGGCTTGATGAAGCAAAAGCAAAAATTGTCAAATCCCAAGGGCAGATACTTGATAAACTTGAGCAGACTCTTCAAAAGAGCAGATTTATTGAGTAAAAGTAATTATGAAAATATTCTCTCCATCTTCATGTTTATAAGAAAGCTTGAAGTTGTGCATGCGCAAAATATTATCTACCAGATAGAGTCCTAGCCCAAAACCACTTCTTTTATTCTCTTTGCTAAATGGCTCAAGATAGTAGGAGAGATCTTGCGAGAGAGCTGGAGCCTTGTTGTGTATCTGTATAGAGCTCTGTGTTACTACTATCTTTGCTTTTCCATCGGTTGAGTATTTGATAGCGTTATCTATGAGGTTTTTGAGAGCAATGGCGAGGAGTTTATAATCACCTTCAATTGTCGGATCTGCCTCTATATCGATAACAAGATCTTTTTTATCAAACATGCCGATGTGGACTGCTTCTTGGATGAGATCACTTGCCTTGATCTTTTCATAGTTTGGTTTGATTTTGGCATTTACCGCTTCGATAGCTGCAAGCTCATTGATGAGGGAGTTGAGTTTTTCAAATATATGCACAAGACGCTCTTTTTGTTTTTGGTCTTCTACCATTTCAGCCTGGATGCGCCCTTTTGTGATAGGGGTTTTAAGCTCATGCATGATATTACGCAAAAGGAGTTTGCGCGAGTTTTGGATATTTTTGAGTGAGTTAGAAGCATCTTGCAGAGCCTGCGCTACTTCGTTGATCTCTTTGAATCCTTGGATATTGAGATCAAGATCGAGCTTGCCGCTACTAAATTTTTCTATCTCTTTTGTAATTTTTTTGAGAGGGCGGAGCTTGTAGATGATCAAGAGATAAATAATGAGAAGCAAGACTACCATAAGACCAAAGATTGCAGTATAGATGAGCTTGAGAGTAGCAAGGTTTTTGGAGATATCTTTCAGCAACAAAACATTACCGTAGCTTTGAACTAAAAAGTAGTAATTATTTTTGTCTTTGAGGATGAGAACTTGGCCTATAGGAAAACGAATCCGTTTGATAAATTTTGTTTTTTTGAGGATCTTTTCTGCCTCTTTGGGATAGAGAATTGGTAAGAGCTCAAGGCGCTCGAGATTTTTAAAGAGAAGATCTTTTTGCACATAGCTTCCAAGCTGCCATATAAGTGATTGTGCAATAAATTCTAGACGTCTTTGGGTCTGATATTTGTTAGCAGTACTAATATACTTGATGGAGAGAAAATATGCCCCACCGATGCCAATGAAGGCAAGCAGGAAGATGAGAGTGATCCATAAAAATATCGAGGTTTTTTTCATGGAATATATTTATATCCTATTCCGCGAACAGACTGAATATAGCGTGGATTTTTGGGATCTTCTCCTAGTTTGTGGCGAATGCGGCTTACTATCACATCGATAGTTTTTTCAGAAGCATTTTCACTGAGGTTTTCGCATGAATAAAGTAACTCTTCACGGTTGATTGGTTGATTTGGATGTTCGATGAGATAACTAAGTACCTCATATTCAGCAGGTGTGAGATGCAAAGCCTTTCCTTTGAAGAGGATTTCTCGTCTATTTTTGTAGACCTTGAGATCTGGCTCTTTTGGTGGTTTGCTACGGCGTCTTGTAATCGCTTTGAGTCTAGCTTCTAGCTCTTTTGGATCGTAGGGTTTTGGAAGATAGTCATCTGCTCCAAGTTCTAGGCCTATGACCTTGTCACTCAGATCACTCCTGGCGCTACTGATGATAACAGGAATATCGCTAAATTCACGAATTTTTTTAAGAATCTCCAATCCATCCATTCCAGGAAGAGTGAGATCGAGAATGAGGGCATCGAAATCTTTTTCTATATGCAAAGCCGAAAGTGCAATAAACGGATCATCATAGTTTATCACTTCAATGCCATACTTCTTGAGATATTCGCTCAATATTTCAGCCAGCTCTAGATCATCTTCGATCATTACCACCTTTTTCATCAATATCCTTTTATGTCCCCCTCAGGGAGGGAGATTATTTGAGAACTACTATTAGTGGGATACCTTGTCGTTTGATGAAGATCTTTTTGGGACCTTTATATTTCTCAAAGGCTTTTTTGAGATCTTCTACGTTTTTGATGTTCATATCTTCTACGCCAATTATAACATCACCCGGTTTGATGCCAGCTTTGTCTGCTGCGCTATCCTCTTTGACGTTTGTGACAAATACACCTGTTACATCTTGCGGGATGTTATACATACGGCGGATCTTATCATCGAGAGTCTGAACCTCAAGACCTTTGAATTTTTCTACATTCTCACTTCCACTCGCTTCTGGACGTTCACTTAGTTTTACTTTTGCAGTGTGGACTTTACCGTTTCTCTCATATGTAATAGTGACAGTTTTTCCCGGAGGATACGATCCGATGAGTGACTTGAGCTCAGTTGCATCTGCGATATTTTTGCCATCTACTTCGATGATGAGATCACCTCTTTTGAGACCTGCTTTGTCTGCAGCGCTGTCTTTTGTCACATCAACAATGACTGCCCCCTCTTTGTGCTTGTATACATCTTTGAGATCCCCTTTGAGATCTTCAATGATGACTCCAAGATAGCCGCGTTCAATCTTTCCTTTTTCGATCAGTTTTTTCACGACTTCTTTCATCATATTTGCAGGTATAGCAAAACCGATACCGTTATTACCGCCACTGCGAGTGATAATCGCACTATTGATACCAATCAACGCACCTCTGCTATCTACAAGAGCTCCACCACTATTACCTGGATTGATAGCCGCGTCAGTCTGGATGAAGTTTTCGTATGTGTTGATACCTACATTGTCGCGGTTTGTAGCACTCACAATTCCTTGTGTGATTGTCTCACCGATTCCAAAAGGATTACCTATAGCAAATACCAAGTCCCCTGGTTTGATTTTTGATGAGTCAGCTATTTTGATAGCTTTGAGACCGGTTTTGTCTATCTTGATAACTGCTAAGTCGGTGAGAGGATCTTTGCCTACAACTTTTGCCTTATACTCTTTGCTATCACCTGGCAGTGTTACAGTGATCTCATCAGCATTGCGAATGACGTGGTTGTTGGTAACGATATAGCCATCACTGCTAATGATCACACCACTTCCTAAGCTTCTTTCAACTCTGCTGCGTGGAATAGAGTTGCGAAACATTGGTCCGAAGAACTGCTTGAAGAATGGATCGTTGAAAAATGGCATATCTTGCATCGCTGGCATTTTGATACGTTTTTTAGTAGCGATATTGACAACGCTCTGTTTGGCATCTTTGATCGCATCATAGTATGATATAACAACATTTTCGCCAGCTCCTGGCATCACACGTTTGATATTGCTTGATGCTTCGTTGAAATGTATTGTCGCTGCACTGAGTATGATTGCAGTAAGTGCAGAGATTGCAATAATTTTCTTCATTTTTACCTCCTCTTTTTTATCAACACAATGATAGAATAAAATCTTTGATAAAAATTAATCAAAAATTAACAGAAGGTTAATGATGAAAGATATTATAAAAGAGGCTGGAAAGATTTTGCGCCAAGGATACGAGGCGAAAAAGTATATACAAAAAAAATCGAGTGTAGATCTTGTCACCGAATATGATGTGAAAATTGAGGAGTTTTTGCGCAAGCAGTTTACAAAAAAGTATAGCGACTATGCATTTGTCGGTGAAGAGAGCTTCAGTGGCAAGATTCCATCCAAAGCTATCATCGTTGATCCCATTGATGGGACGACAAATTTTGTCCATCATCTTGCTTTTGTTTCTATAAGTGTTGCTGTATGGGAAGATGGAAAACCTCAAGAAGGGATTGTTTACAATCCGATTCTAGAAGAGTTTTTTTATGCAAAAAGAGGTGATGGAGCATATCTGAATGGACAAAAGATAGAAGTTGCACAGACTGACAAACTCATCGATACGCTCATAGCCACAGGATTCCCCTATACCAAGACGCAAAGAGGGAGAGATTATCGCTTTGTGATTAAGTCTATGACAAATCTCTTGCCAATTACCCGTGATATTCGTCGCTTCGGGAGTGCTGCTATCGATCTAGCCTATGTAGCATGTGGGAGATTTGCAGGATTTTATGAGGTAAATCTCAAGCCATGGGATGTGGCAGCTGGGATACTACTAGTCCAAGAAGCTGGAGGGAAGGTAACAAATCATTTAGGCAAGCCATACAAATTTGGTGATATTATTGTAGCAAGCAACGGAAAAGTGCACCAAGAGATTATTTGTAATCTTGGTGCATGGGACTAAGATAGCTCACACCATCCAAGAAACTCTTTAAATTTTGGTATAAAGAGTGTATCTTTGGGGCGGATATCGATTTTAAATTCTTTGAGAAATTTTTCTCTCACTTCTTTAATACGCCAAAAGAAGAGGAGATCACCTTTGTAGGGAGTCTTTGTCCATGCTCCTATACGCAGTGTATTTTGCCATTCGTTAGCGATGAGGTTTTGAATCTCAATGATCAATGGCTCTAGGATGGTATCTTTGAGAAGCTCATGTTCGCGCTCTGCCAAGCCTCTTGCATATGAGAGAAGTGCGGCTTTAATTTTTTCAATTCCATCTATTGAAAAATCTTCAATGGTACCTTTGAAAATCTCTGTCTCAAAGCGTTCTACAAACTCTTTTTTGACAAAATCAAATCGTTCTACATATACTTTTTTTATTCCCTCTTTTGGAAGGTAGATTTTTTCGAGAATATCTATATGGTAAGGATGTTTGGTGAAGACGAGATCTTTAATATCTTTAGATAAACTTTTGAGTTTTGGTTTTGTATCAGTTGCCAAGATACGTTTTTTAACACTATTTTCAAGTGCTTTATCTTTTTTTATATAATAAAAAACCAATGCACTCTCTATAGCTTCAACTATTTCATTGCGGGGGATATATGCACCATTTTCATCACGTAAAAACTCCCCCTTTTCATACGCAATAGCATTCCAAGCTACAAGCATTATTTAAACTCCGCTAATGTTTTATCTATTTTTTGTGCAATATGTTCGTCAAATAGGGCGATAGTTGGTACCATCCATCCCATCCAATATCTTGCCTTTCCTTCTTTGTTTTCTCCAAAGTAAGCAAGAGCAATACGACCAAATCCCATCTCCTTTTCTATCTTTTTTGCATCTCTCAAAAATCTACGTGGTATTGGTGGTAACTCTTCAAAAGGAAGAGGCTTTCCTTCTTCACCATGATGTTTGACCAAGCTTGCAGCACTTCCCAGGTTATGTAGTGCTTCGATAACTTTTATGAATTTATGTTTTTTTAAATATGCGAGGAGTATTTCACCCGCAGGAAGACGTAATATTTCAATGTTTTCATCACCCTCACGCAAGTCAGCACAAAGGTAGGCTCTTCCTTCAATCATTTCGATATGCGCATAGATTTTTTTATTTTTGGGAAGTTCTTTGAGTACTTCGGTAACTTCATAGCTACTCCCCTCACTCTCGTATGTATCACCACTTTTATGTTTGTCTTCAGCTGCTACGAAGTAAGAATCTTGACCATTTTTTTTACCAAAAAGCAGATCAAAGCCCCATTTTTTGAGTGATTTTATCTTGAATTCTCGCTCCTTTTCAGGTGCACCTAGAGTTTCAAATACCAATGTATTGAGAAGCATCTTCTCGCGTAGTTCAGTTAGCATAGCAACTCCTTTTTATTTTAGATGCTATTATAAACTATAGTGATGTGATATAAAGCAACTTTAGTTGCTTTATATCAAAGATTTGGCTGGAAATTTGATGATGAGGTAGGAGACTACTTCTTTGACACCCCGCGTATGGAGGGCTATATCAAGGGCTTTGTCAGCAGTCTCTTTGGAGTTTACTTTGCCATAGAGTTCCACACGACCATTATGTACAGTGACCAAGATAGTAGAAGAGGGAATAGATTTATCTGTGAGGAAGTTGTATTCTAGTTGTGTTTTGATCAAGAGATCGTTGCGCTTTTGCGGGATATGAGCATTTTTGAGCTTTTTATAGTAGAGCATCCAGCTATGCTCATCCTCTGGGACCGCTTTTTGTTTTGTGGTTGAGAGATCCTTGAGAGACTCAGTTGCCTTTTGCATGAAGAGCATAAATTGCTGCAAGGCCTCTTGCATTTGTGTTACATCATTCTCTTTTGGTTGCTGTGCTAGTAAAAAAAGAGGAAGGAGAAGGATGAAAAGGCTATTTTTTAATTGCATTGATTGACTCCTGAATTTTTTCTTTCGCAATTTCAAAAGCTCGTAGACCAAGTTTTTTTGCCTCATCAGTACTGATTTTTATCGATGGTGCATCTTTGAGGAGTTCACCAAAACTTTTTTTAAGGGATGTAACTGCCTTTTGCGCTTCTGTAAGGAGTTTATCATAGATTGGCTGTTGAGCAATATGTAAAATTTTCTCTTTGATTCCAGGTTCACTCTCTTGCGCTACTTCTTCGATAGTTTTATAAAAAATTTCATCAATATGCGGGAGATTTTGGATAATAGTTTCATAGTTTTCTATGATAAGTGTGCGTGCCTCGTCTGGGGTAAACTCAATTGTTTCATTAAATTTTGCAAGGCTTTTGTGGATTCCTTGCTTTGTACCATATATAGCACCTCTTATGATTTCATCTGCATGATTGATACTAGCTTCGGCGATATTTGCAGCAACTTGCAGAATGGTTTTGCTAGTATTTTTGATATGCTGCGGATCTACATTGATATTTATTGTCTCAAATGTAAGGTCTTTTGTGATTTCTTTGATAGTCTCTTCAATATTTTCACCATTTTCAAGTGCATTGAGTATGGCACTCTCAACAGTTTCTGCCAAAATACCGAGAAATTCGAGAGAACTGAGCTTACATTCTTGGAGGATGCGCAATGCCTCTTGTTTTTGCTCTTGAGGAAACGATTCTACCTCTTTTTCAATTTCATTGAATAGAAGTGCAAGATCAGAGCGTAGTGCTCGTTTTTGTGCTTCTATTTGTGATTTGAGTCTATCTATTTGTATAAGAAGTTCTTTTATGGTTTTAATACGTGGTTTTTTAACCTCTTCAATACGTTTGATGAGATCTTTTTTGAAGTTATTGCTCATAGTCCAACCTTGAGTAAAGTTGGACTATTATAGCAAATTATCGTCTGTGGGAGCTACGGCCTCGACGATTATTGCGAAATCCGCGATTGGTATTGCGTCCTCTTGAGCGGTGAGGACGAGAGAGTTCTCTTTTGGCATCTTCTAAGAGTCTTTCGATCTCTTTGAGGCTCTTGCCAATTTTCTCTTTGCCATACTCTTTATCTTGAGCAATAACGAGGCTTGCTAGTTTCATAGCTACTGTAGAGAGATCTACTTCAGCTTCCAATAGATTGACAAGTTCTACTGCTTCTGGGCTTACTTCCTGGGAGAGGATCTGGTCCATCAACGATTTTGCTTTTTTGTTTTTGACTTCAGTAGAAGTAGGGATCTCTTTGTTGATAAGTGAGCTTCCAACAGCTTTTTGGATACGCAAGAGCTGCTTAAATTCGTGCGGAGTCACAAGACTTATAGCTACTCCCTCTTTTCCAGCTCTCCCTGTTCTGCCGATTCTATGTACATAGCTTTCTGGATCAAACGGAATATGATAGTTAAAGACGTGTGTTACATCACTAATATCTAGACCTCTTGCTGCTACATCTGTTGCGATTAATATATCTGCAGCACCCTTTTTGAATGCTCTGATTGTCTCTTCACGCTGGCGCTGTTGCATATCACCATGCAAACCTCTTGCATTGAGCCCCTGGGCATTGAGAAAATCTGCAAGACGGTCAACTTCAACCTTCATACGGCAAAAGACGATCGCTTTTTGCGGATTTTTATAGTCAATAAGACGTATAAGTGCTTCATCGCGCTCTCGCTCATCTACAACGTAGTAAAACTGCTTAATATTTGCATTGGTTACCTCTTTTTTGGTAATTGAGATAAACTCTGGCGAATGGAGGATCTGGCGAGCAAGCTCTTTGATCTCGTTTGGCATTGTAGCACTAAAAAGCAGTGTTTGCCGATTTGTGGGAAGATATGTAAAAATCTCTTTGATATCATCCAAAAATCCCATATCAAGCATCTCATCAGCTTCATCAAGAACGACGAATTTTGGGTTGAGCTCAATTTTACCGCTTTTGAGTAGATCCAAAAGTCTACCTGGCGTCGCTACCACAACAGCTGCATTGGCTATGTGGTTAATTTGTCTAGAGTAAGAGCTCCCTCCATAAACGGTTGCTGTTTTGATACCAAGATATTTGCCTAGGCGAAAGATTTCATCACTTACTTGCGTTGCGAGTTCGCGTGTAGGGACAATCACAAGCGCTTCTACTTCGCCATCAAGCTCAAGCATATTAAGAATTGGCAGAGCAAATGCAGCCGTTTTGCCAGTACCTGTGTGAGCCTGGCCCACCATGTCTTTGCCTACAAGAATTACAGGAATTGCCTCTTTTTGGATCGGACTTGGCTCTTTAAAACCAGCTTGCTCGATCGCTTTCATTATTTGGGATTTGAGATTGAAATCAGAAAAAGTCATTTTGCCTCTTTTTGTAAAAATATTAACCTTCAATGAGCGAATCACAGACGATTCAATCAAAGGTCACTTCTAAGATTTTTTGGGAGTGTAGAGGTGATAAGGGGATCGAATCGTAAATCAACGCCTCTTAAAGGCTTGACGTATTGTAGCTGTATATACTTAAAAATAACTTAATAAAAAAATATTTGCTATGATAAGAAATAAAATAGTTTGGATGAATGATGAGAAAAATGTGTGAACTTGAAAAGTTTGAAAAACCGAGAGAAAAACTTTTAGAAAAAGGAGTAAAAGCCCTTAAAGATTATGAATTGGTAGCTATTTTGCTTGGAAGTGGTGTAAAAGGAAAAGATGTTATCAAGCTCTCACGAGAAATTATCAAACTTTTTCAACAAGATTTTGATGGAATCGATATAGAAAGGCTTCTTCAAATTCACGGACTTGGCATTGCAAAAGCTGCTCAGATAGTAAGTGCTATAGAGCTTTCAAAAAGATACTTACTAAAACAACATAAAACGATAACTTCACCAAAGGATGTATATGAGGAGCTAAAAGAGTATTTTGATAAAAAGCAAGAGTATTTTATAGCCTTTTATCTTGATGGGGCAAAGAGAATTTGTGAAAAAAGAGTGATAACTATTGGCACGTTAAATCAAAGTCTGGTACATCCAAGAGAGGTTTTTGCTCCAGCAATTGAAAATAGATGTGCAAGTATCATTGTAGCTCATAATCACCCATCAAACAATCTAACTCCGAGTAAAGAAGATGTTTTAATTACTGAAAGATTAAAGCAAAGTGGCAAGATACTTGGAATTGAACTGTTAGATCATATCATTTTTAGCAAAGAGGGATTTGTAAGTTTACAAGAGGAGGGAATTTTATAATGGCAAAGAAAAAAGAGAGTTTTGAACAAAGCTTATGGAAAGCTGCTGATAAACTGAGAAAAAATATTGATGCAGCTGAGTATAAACATGTGGTGCTTGGACTCATTTTTTTACGCTACATATCAGAAGCATTTGAAGATCTCTATGAAAAACTTCAAAAGGGTGAGGGAGAATACGCAGGGGCAGACCCGGAAGATATAGATGAATACAGGGCTGAAAATGTCTTTTTTATTCCGCCTGAGGCACGATGGAATTATCTAAAAACAAAAGCCAAAGATCCAGAAATTGGGAAAATTATTGATAATGCAATGGAAATAATAGAAAAGAAAAATCCATCTCTCAAAGGCGTTTTGCCAAAAGTGTATGCAAGAGGAAATATTGATCCAATCGCTCTTGGAGGGTTGATTGATCTTTTTAGCAATATTGCAATACACGCGGCCAAAGAAAAAACTTCAGATATTTTAGGGCATGTATTTGAGTACTTTTTAGGGGAGTTTGCATTAGCTGAAGGGAAAAAAGGTGGGCAGTTTTATACGCCAAGAAGTGTAGTTGAGCTTTTGGTTGAGATGCTTGAGCCATATCGTGGAAGGGTATTTGATCCATGTTGTGGAAGCGGTGGTATGTTTGTGCAGTCTGAAAAGTTTGTACAGGAGCATCAAGGAAAAATTAATGATATTTCAATCTATGGACAAGAGAGCAACCAGACAACCTGGCGGCTTTGTAAGATGAATTTGGCTATTCGAGGGATTGATAGCTCACAAGTTAAATGGAACCCGGAAGGCTCCTTTTTAAATGATGCTCATAAAGATTTAAAATCAGATTTTGTCATAGCCAATCCCCCATTTAACGATAGTGATTGGAGTGGAGAGCTATTACGTGAAGATGCACGATGGAAGTATGGCATACCACCAGCTGGGAATGCAAACTATGCATGGATACAACACTTTATCTTTCACCTTGCACCCCATGGAAAGGCTGGTTTTGTTTTAGCAAAAGGGTCTTTGACTACCAAACAAAAAGATGAGTATGAGATTAGAAAAAATATGATAGAAGATGATATAGTTGATTGTATTGTAAATCTACCTGCAAAACTCTTTTTAAATACGCAAATTCCAGCATGTTTGTGGTTTTTAAGAAAAAACAAAACTACAAGAAAAGGACAAATCCTCTTCATTGATGCACGAGATATGGGAGAACTTATAAATAGAAGACAGAGGATTTTAACACAGGAAGACATTAAAAAAATTGCAAATACTTACCATACATGGCAAAAAGAGGATAGCAGGTATGAAGATATAAAGGGGTTTTGTAAATCTGCGACGATTGATGAGGTAAAAGAGCTTGATTATGTTTTAACCCCGGGACGATATGTGGGACTTCCTGAAGAAGAGGATGATTTTAATTTTGAAGAGAGGTTTGCAAAACTAAAAGCTGAGTTTTTAGCCCAACTTGTTGAAGAAGAAAAACTTAATAAACAGATTCTTGAGAGTCTGGCAAAGATAGATATTAAAGGTGAAGGGTGAAAGAGGAAAATCAATTAGTTATTTTTGAAGATAGTGATAAAAAGGTTGAGGTGCAATTAAGAGAAGAAACAATATGGCTTGATGCACATAGGCTTGCTGAATTATTTGATGTTGATAGGACGGTTATTGTAAAACATATTAGAAACATCTATAAAAGTGGAGAACTTGACGAAAATTCAACCTGTGCAAAAATTGCACAGGTTGCCGCAGATGGTAAAAAAAGAAAAATGAATCTTTATAATTTTGATGTAATAATAGCCGTTGGCTATCGGGTAAACTCCAAAAAAGCAACACAATTTAGAATATGGGCAACAAATGTTTTAAAAAATTATCTTATTAAAGGGTATGTAGTTAATGAAAAAAAGCTTACTGAAGAAAGATTAAAAGAGTTAGAAAACGCTATAAAATTTATAAAAGAAAATATTAACACCCCTTCAATTAGTGCAAATGAAGCAAAAGGAATGCTTGAAATTATTGAAAAATATGCTTTGGTTTGGAGATGGATAGAAGAGTATGATACAGGCAAAATAGAAGCAAAAATTGCAAGAAAAGATAGGAAAAAAATAGGCTACCAAGAAGCAAAAGAAGCAATAAAAGAGCTTAAAAAGTATCTTATTGAGCGTAACGAGGCATCAAAAATTTTTGGAATAGAAAGAGATAGAGGATTGTTTGAAAGTGCATTAAATACCATTTATCAAAGTTTTGGCGGTGAGGAGCTTTATCCCTCATTTGAAGAAAAAGCTGCAAACTTGCTCTATTTGATTATCAAAAATCACCCCTTTGTAGATGGAAACAAACGCATAGGAGCTTTGCTTTTTTTAAAATTTTTATATGAAAACCTATCAAAAAAAGAACTTTTTCAAAAATTTAATAGCAATACCCTAACCGCTCTATGCTATCTTGTGGCAGCAAGTCCAGCAGAGCAAAAAGAGCAGCTTATCAAGCTTATTATGAATTTTATAGCGTTTGAAGGGTAAAGGGTGAATGATGAGTGAAAAATTACCTAAGGGATGGAAAAAGGTTAAGTTGGGGGAGGTTGCTTTATACATAAATAGAGGAATAACTCCTAAATATGTAGAAAAGAATGGAATTACTGTTATTAATCAAAAATGTATAAGAAATGGAAATATTGATTTTAAATTAGTGAGATTACATGATATTAATAAAAAATTTCAATCTGAAAAAATATTACAAACAAATGATATATTAATAAATTCTACTGGAGTTGGAACAGCAGGAAGAGTTGCAATATATAAAACCTCAATGAAAGCTACGGTAGATAGTCATGTTTCTATATTAAGAATAGATACAAAAAAAGCTTTTCCAAAATTTGTATTTTATAATTTGAGAAAAAGAGAAAAAGAACTTGAAGAAATAGCCGAAGGGTCAACAGGTCAAATAGAACTTAAAAGAGAAAATATTAAAGAAGTTGACATTCCACTTCCATCCCTTCCCGAGCAAAAAGCCATAGCTTCTGTGCTTTCATCTTTTGATGATAAAATAGATCTTTTACATCGTCAAAATCAAACGCTTGAGCAGATGGCACAGACGCTTTTTAGAAAATGGTTTATAAAAGATGCAGATGATAGTTGGGAGATAACTACAATCGGAAAAGAATTGCATACAGTCCTTGGAGGTACACCTTCAACATCAAAACCAGAGTATTGGGATGGGGATATCCCTTGGATAAACTCAGGGGAAGTCAATAGATTTCGAATTGACAGTCCAACAAAATTCATTACAAAACTTGGTTTAGAAAAATCAAATACAAAACTTTTGCCTAAAGGTACAACTGTTATTGCTATTACAGGTGCTACACTCGGCCAAACTAGTTTGCTTGAAATAGATTCTTGTGCAAATCAATCAGTAGTTGGTATTATTCCTAATGAAAGATTATGTAAAGAATTTGTTTATTTATGGGCTAAATTTAAAATAAGAGAAATTATATTAAATGAAACAGGTGGTGCACAGCCTCATATAAATAAAAACGATATAAATGAAACTGAACTCATAATTCCACCTAAAATTTATTTAAAATCTAAAATTCCATACTTAAGAAAACTATTTAATAAAATCAGTAATAACATTCGACAAATCCGCACCCTTGAAAATTTAAGAGATACACTTTTGCCAAAACTTATGAGTGGAGAAGTAAGGGTTAAATTATGAATTACAACAAAATTTTACCTATTCCAAAAGTTCCTCAAGAAATAATTGATGCAGTTAATAATGAAAAATTAGCTGTTTTTATTGGCGCTGGAGTATCAAGGCTTTTAGGGAGTTCAGGTTGGGATGAACTTGCGTATAATTTTATTAAGACTTGTTTTGAAAAGAAACTTATTAATTATAGAGAGTCTGACTCTTTAAAACAGCTTAAAGATCCTAAAAAAATAATTACTGTTTGCTATCATCTTTTAAAAGAAAGTAATAATGAAGAAATTTATTATGAAACTCTTGAAAATGCTATTAAAGCTGATACAGACCGTCTAAATTTACAAAATATTTATGATGAAATATATAAATTAAGAGCTTTATTTATTACAACAAATATTGATAGTCATTTTCATAAATATTTTGAACCTATGAATATTGTATTTAAAGAAAATGAATTTATACCTTCAAATATTTATAGAAATAAACTTTATCATATCCATGGCTGCTTAGAAAAAGGTAGAAGTTCTATTATCTTTACAGTTTCTGATTATATTAGGAGATATAATCAGAAAACTTTTAAAAAGTTTTTAGAAAAAATTTTTGAAGAATATACAGTATTGTTTTTGGGATATGGATTAGCGGAATTTGAATTACTTGATTTTTTAATAACAAAATACGACAAATATTCAGAGCGTAAAGAATTAAAACATTTTATACTTATTCCATTTTATCGTGGCGAGGAGAACATACTTTCATTTGAACGTTATTATTATAATTCTATGGGTATTGAGGTTATACCTTATGAAAAAGATGAAAAAGGATATGAACAACTTTATGAAGTTTTACAAAATTGGAATAAAGAAATTAATCAGGTTTCTGGATACTTATATGATACTTATGAGTATTTAAAAAAATTGGCTTATAGCTATAAAAAATCTGAGGAATATAAAGTTTTTCAACTTATAAAAAATGATGAGCCTCAAAGGAATTATTTTTTTAAATGTCTCGCTTCAACGAATAACCCATTTCCATGGTTAAGACCATTAAAAGAAAAAGGATATTTTAATCCAGCAGATAATCCTAAACCTCAAGAAGTTCCAAATAAAAAAGGCTATTTTACTATACCTCACTGGAATATTCTTGGATATTTAGAAAATGTAGCTAAAAAGAACAAAGAAACCCCTTCGGACGAAATAACAAATTTATTATTAGAAATAATTCAGGAAATTATAGATTATAAAGATGAAAATGAAGAAAGGATTGAAAATTATAGAACTGATTGGGTAATGGTAAAAATTATTTTTTCATTGCCAATTGAAAAGATAAGCAATAAACATATAGAGTTTGTAAAAATAGCCTTAAATTCAAAATGGGATAGTTCATTAGTTTCATCTGAGATAAAAGAAACCGTACTTCCTAAATTACTAAATGAAGGAGAAAAAGCAAAAAATTTAATCTTAGAATTATTAAAGGTCATTTTGGATTATAAGAAGATTAAAACAGACTCTATTTTGGGGAAAGAAGATTCTTTTGATTATATTTCAATAATGGATGAGTATTGGCTTTATGAATCTTTAAAAATTTATAAGCCACAAATAGCCAAAATCTGTGGATTTGAGGCTGCTAGAATTGCTATCCAAAAAATTAAAGAAATAGTAACTGAGGATAAAACACAATTTAATTCTATCTGGATACCAACAATAGAAGACCATCCACAAACAAGTTTTCCTGATAAATATCAAAATCAGTTAGTTTATTTTGTAAGAGATGTGTTTGAACTTTCAAAACCTCAAGAAATAAAAGAAGTTATAAGAAATTTATTGAATGAAGAACATCCTATATTCAAAAGAATTGCTTTTTATACCATAAATCATCATTATGAAGAATTGAATCATCTATTGTGGAATTATAATAAGAATCCTCTGGATGAAATTTCTATAAAACATGAACTATTTGAACTATTTAAAAGTCATGCAAAAGATTTTTCAGATGAACAGATTGAAAAGATTATAGAATGGATTGAGTCTAAAGATTATTATATACCTGAAGGGATAAAAAATAATGAACAAGAAAAAGAGAAAATTCTTGCATATCAGAAAAAAGAATGGCTTTATTCGCTTTTAGATTCAGGAGATTCTAAGATTGTTGAGCTTTATAATAAATACAACTCTATAAATTCTGTAAAACTTGTTCATCCTGGCTTTGATTTTTGGACGGAAACTAAATGGGGTTATGAAAGTTTAGGAGATATAGAAGAATTTCTTAATAAATCTAATGAAGAAATAGCAAAATATTTAGATAGTTTTAAAGATAAGAAAAATATAGATATGGAAGGAATTGCTAACTCTTTTAGAAATGCTGTAAAAGAAAAACCTGAAAAGTTTACTGCAAATATGAAACCATTTCTTAAAATTCAAAGAATTTATCAACACTCATTATTATGGGGGTTAAAAGAAGCTTGGAGTTTAAAAAAGCCAATTAATTGGAATATATTATTTGATTTTATTAGTTATTTAATTTCATCAGATGATTTTTGGAGTGAAAAATATAAATTTAATAATTATAGGGATTGGATAATATCACAAATAGCAGAACTGCTTGAAGAAGGGACTAAAGATGATAAACATGCTTTTGAACCTAAACTTTTACCAAAAGCAGAAAAAATATTATTAATTCTTGCAGAAAAAACCGAATCTGAAGTCCCTGATATGCTTGATGTGGTTACATCGGTTTTAAATTCAACAAAAGGGAAAATATTTTCAGCCATGATAAATTACTCTCTGAGATACGCCCTCTTATATAAAACAGAAAGTGAAGGGAGATGGATTAAAAGCATAAAAGAAGAATTTACCAAAAGGCTAAACTGCAATATTGACCTTTCTATTGAGTTTTCAGTAATTTTAGGACGATATTTGGCCAATCTTTACTGGCTTGATAAAAAGTGGGTGATTAATCATATTAATCAAATTTTCCCTAAAGAAAATGAAACTCATTGGCAAGCTGCTTTTACAGGTTATTTATTTTATTCTTCAAAAATTTATAAGGATATTTATTTTTTACTTAGAGAAAACAACCACTATTTAAAAGCAATAAAAACAAGCTTTAAAGATGAACATATTACTGAAAGGCTTGCCCAACATATAGCAGTAGGATATATAGAAAATTGGGAAAATTTAGATGATGAAACAAGCTTAATTTCACAGTTGATTGAAAATGGAAACAAAAAACAACTTTTAGCAATGGTAAGTTTCTTTTGGATGATGAGAGAAGATATTAATGATAAGATAAAAACTAAAATAAAACCTTTATGGAAAGCAATTTTTGAAAAAACAATAGAAAACAAGGAATCTTCTGAAAATCAAGAAGTTATTTCAAATCTTATTAACTGGTTAGTACTAATTGATGAAATAGATGATGAAATTTTTGAATGGTTAAAACCTGCAATAAGATATTCTTTTAAATATCATAATACTATATTTTTATCAGAGTATTTATTGAAACATGTATCAAAAACTCCGGAAAAAGTAGGAGAACTTTATATTGAAATGCTCGAAAATAATAATTATTTATATTATAAAGTTGAGAATATTCAGGAAACAATAAAAATACTATACGAGACAGGAGAAAAAGAGTTGGCAGATAGAATATGCAACTTATATGGAGCCAGAGGTTTTGATTTTTTACGTGATATTTATTTTGAATATAATAAAAAAGAGAGTTAACAATGCCTAAACTAACCGAATCTTCCATTGAAAACTTTACCATAGAGCTTTTAAAAAATCAAGGATATGATTACCTCTATGGCGGAGATATTGCCCCAGATGGGATAAATCCATTGAGAGATTCTTTTGAAGAAGTGATTTTATTTGATAGGTTAAAAACAGCAATAAAAAAAATTAATCCCAGCTTACCTCAAGATGCAATAGATGATGCTATCAAGCAACTAACACAAATCAATACGCCAGATTTGATAGCAAATAACGAAATATTTCACAGAATGCTAACAGAAGGGGTAAAAGTAACCTATCAAAAAGATGGAGTTCAGCGAGGCGATATTGTATGGCTTATTGATTTTAAGAATCCCCAAATGAATGATTTTTTGGTAGTAAACCAGTTTACGGTTATAGAAAATCACAAAAATAAAAGAGCCGATATTGTTATATTTATCAATGGACTTCCACTTGTAGTCATGGAGCTAAAAAATCCTACAACTTCAAATGCCACTTTACAATCAGCTTATAACCAGCTTCAAACTTATAAACAAACGATTCCTTCACTCTTTACATATAACGAGATTTTAATTATCTCAGACGGGCTTGAAGCAAAGATGGGAAGTCTTTCAGCAGGGTTTGATAGATTTATGGCGTGGAAAAGTGCAGATGGGAAAAGTGAAGCCTCACATCTTGTAAGTGGGCTTGAGATACTCATAAAAGGGCTTTTGAATAAAGAAACTTTGATTGATTACATCAGGTTTTTTATTCTTTTTGAAAAAACAAAAAAAGAAGAAAAAGCCCAGATAACCGTCCAAACCATAAAAAAAATAGCAGCATATCATCAATACTATGCAGTAAATAAAGCTATTCAATCAACCATTCGTGCTATTGGTAAAAATAGAGAAAGTTTTTTAGTTAAAGAGCCTCCAATAACTTATGGGTTACCTGATGTTAAAGAGCAAAGTGAAGGGGATAAAAAAGCAGGTGTTGTTTGGCATACTCAAGGTTCAGGTAAGTCACTTTCGATGCTTTTTTATGCTGGAAAAATAATCCAAACTATCAATAATCCAACAATTGTTGTTATTACAGATAGAAATGATCTTGATGATCAGCTTTTTAACACTTTTTCAACTGCTTCAAAGATTTTACGCCAAGAACCGGTAAAAGCAAAAGATAGAGAGCATTTAAAGAAGCTATTAAAGGTAGAAAGTGGTGGAGTTGTATTTACTACTATTCACAAGTTTTGGCCAGATGATGGAAATATTTATGAAACATTGTCTATAAGAGATAATATTATTGTTATTGTAGATGAAGCGCATAGAACTCAGTATGGTTTTAGAGGGAGAGTGGATAAAAAAAGTGGAGAGATTAAGTATGGTTTTGCTAAATATCTGCGAGATGCGCTGCCAAATGCTAACTATATAGCTTTTACAGGAACGCCTATAGAGAGTTCTGATAAAAACACTCCCGCAGTTTTTGGAAACTATATCGATATTTACGATATAGCAAATGCTGTTGAAGATGGAGCGACTGTTCCAATCTACTATGAGAGTAGACTTGTAAAAATAGATATAACAGATGAGGGTAAAAAGCTTATTAAAGAGTATGAAGAAGAGTTGGATGAAAAAGGATTATCTGAAATTGAAAAAGCAAAAGCAAAATATTCCAAAATTGAAGCTTTAGTTGGAGCAAAGCCAAGAATTAAAGAGATAGCAAAAGATATAGTAAGCCATTTTGAAAGCCGTCTTGAAGTGATGGATGGAAAAGGGATGATTGTTGCAATGACGAGGCAAATTGCAGTAAATTTATATGATGAGATTATCAAGCTTCGCCCTAATTGGCACAGTGATGAACTAAAAAAAGGGAAGATTAAAGTAGTAATGACAACTTCATCATCGGATGAACCCCACATTGCAAGATTTTATCTTACAAAAGATCAAAGAAGAACGCTTGCTGATAGGTTTAAAGACCCGCAAGATGAGCTAAAGTTGGTAATCGTTGTGGATATGTGGCTAACTGGTTTTGATGTGCCGTGTTTGCACACGATGTATATCGATAAGCCTATGAAAGGGCATACCCTTATGCAAGCGATTGCCAGGGTAAATAGAGTTTATAAAGATAAAACGGGTGGGCTTATTGTTGATTATATTGGAATTGCAAGTGATTTAAAAGAAGCTTTAGCTTTTTATAGTGACAGTGGCGGTAAAGGTGAGCCAGCGAAATTACAAGAAGAAGCTGTAAAAGTGATGCTTGAAAAGTTAGAAGTTGTAAGAGATATGTTGTATGGATATGACTATAAAAGATATTTTGATGCCAATACTTCACAAAAACTTCATATTATCCTTGAGGCTGAAGACTTTATCCTTGGGCTTGAAAATGGTAAAAAAAGATTTATTGATGCAGTCAGCACATTATCTAAAGCTTTTTCATTGGCTGTGCCACATAGTGAGGCTATGAAGATAAAAGATGAAGTAGCTTTTTTTCAAGCTGTAAAATCAAGACTTATCAAGTTTAATACAGATAATGAAACAATTGGAACGTATGAAACAGCAATCAAACAGATTGTTGATAAAGCTGTCTCTTCAAATGGAGTGATTGATATATTTGATGCAGTAGGACTTAAAAAGCCTGATATTTCTATTTTATCTGATGAGTTTTTAGAAGAGATTAAGGGAATGAAGCAAAAAAACTTAGCCATTGAGGCACTCAAAAAGCTTATCAATGATGAGATTAAAGGCAGAATCAAAACAAACATAGTAAAAAGCAAATCTTTAAAAGAGTCTTTAGAGGAATTAATACGAAAGTATAATAATAGACTTTTAACGGCTGCTGAAGTGATAGATGAGCTTATAAACCTTGCAAAAGAGATAAAACAAAGTGATAAAGAGCCCGAAGAATTGGGGCTTAGTGATTATGAATATGCATTTTATTGCGCAGTTGCAGAAAATGAAAGCGCAAGGGAGTTAATGGGGAAAGAAAAGTTAAAAGAACTTGCCGTTGTTTTGTTTCAAAAAGTTAAAGAAAATACCACAATAGATTGGGCGATACGAGAAAGTGCAAGAGCAAAATTAAAAGTAATAATTAAAAGAACACTCAGACAATATGGCTATCCGCCCGATATGCAAAAGCTTGCCACCCAAACAGTTTTAGAACAAGCTGAAGCATTGGCTAATGAATTAGTAGAAGCAGTTTAGATAAAGATATAGCTTTTATCCTATTTTGAAAAGATTTTTCTACCCCAGCCATAAACTTAATTGTAACTTAAGTAGCACTTTTTTTGATTCCTTTTTGCTATGATAAAAATAGTTTAAAACAAAAAGGAGATACAATGAGAGAGATGAAAGATTTTGATCAAAAAGTACAGATAGAGTATCCAACAATTTGGCGATATAAAGTGATTGGCGAAAATGCCAAAAAGACGCGAGAGGCGATAGAGAGCGTGACAAAACGACCTACGACTATCACCTTTTCCAAGCAGAGTAACCGTGGAAAATACCAAAGTTTCAATGCGGATATCATGGTACACTCTGAAGAGGAGAGGGAAAAGATCTATCAAGATCTTAAGAAACATGAAGATATAAAAATGGTATTGTAAAATCACTTTGCTATTATCGCTTAAAAAATCTTCGATTTTTGTATAATACATAATTATCAAATTAAAGGAAAGAGAATGTACAAAGCGATAATGGCGGTTTTGGTTTTGGTACTTTTGAGTGGATGCTTTAAAAAAGAGCCTCCAAAGTGCTCAGATGAAGAGACTATTGAGACGGTGAAAGAGATATTCGCAAAGAATGTGGATGAAATTTATGACGGCATTCCACTCATTGCAATCATGAAAATGGGCAAAAAGGGTAAAATCGACTTCCATCTACCCAAAAAGATCGTAGATATAAAAGATGCTTTACCTGTTTCGTATGATGAGAAGATCAAAAGACGAGAGTGCCAAGCAACTGCAGTGCTTGATACGAATGATACAGCGCAGATCTCTTATACTGTGCAGCTATCAGAGAAAGATCCAGATCAGTTCTATGTAGAGCTCAAATTTGATTTCTTGCAGCCTATTTTGCAAAAGCATATGATGCAATCATTCATGGGAGGAGCACTTTAAGAGTGCTCCTCTCTGATAAAATCTCCACTTTTACCACCACTTTTGCGTTCTAACTGGATATTTTTGATAACCATTCCTTTATCGATGGCTTTGAGCATATCATAGATCGTCAAAAGCCCAATGCTTACTCCCGTCAAAGCTTCCATCTCTACTCCTGTGCGGCCTTTGAGCTTGCAAGTGACAGTGAGCTTAAAACCTGGTAATTCTGGGAGATCTTCCACATTACAGTTGATAGATGTGAGAAGCAGGGGATGACACATGGGTATGAGGTCTGGAGTTTTTTTGGCTCCCATAATGGCAGCTATGACTGCAGTGTGGAGCACTGCGCCTTTTTTGGTCGTTTCATTTTTTACCGCATCAAATGCTTCTGGAGTCACTTCGATGATACCGCTGGCAACCGCTATGCGCTCCGTCTCATCTTTGGCTCCCACATCTACCATTTTAGGACGTTTTTTTTCATCAAGATGTGTAAGATCAGATTTCATAATCGACTACCTTTGTTTCAGTACCCTGTTTTTTAAGCCATGCTACGATCTCATTTTGATGGTAGGGATGGATACGATAAGCTTCAAGATCCTCTTTGGATGCAAAAGTGGTTACAAGAGCCAAATCATAACTTCTTTCGCTTCTACTAAAGTCAATTCCAACCTCTATATCTTGTAATACTTCGATATTATCTTTCATACTAAGCAGTTTCTCTTTGGCAATTTGTGCTAAACTAAAATCAGGAAACTTCATAAAGACAATATGTCGAACCATTGTAATCCTTTAGGAGATATTATGAAAAAGCTTCTATTTATTCTACCACTTTTGCTCTTTGGTGCCGATAAGTCGTGTACTAAATGCAATCTCAATAAAGCACAGATGAAATGTGAGTATTACCTAGTACAAAAAAGGGATACAAGCAGAGCAAAAGAGTGTGCTTTTTATGCAGATTATCTTGACAAAACGAAAGTGTATGGGAAGGCCAGCTGGTACTATCTTTTGGCATTAAAGCCAAAAAAAGCGATAGATGCTGCAAAAAAAGCAGTAAAAATGGGAGAATTTTTTGCATATGAGTATTTGGGAGATGCCTATTTGATTTTGGGCGATGAAAAGAAAGCTAAGAGAAATTATCAAATATTTAGGAAAAAAATTGGTAATACAAAATTTTTCACAAACCAAAATTTTAAAATCTTAAAGAGACTCTATAAAAATTTTGATATTGAAAAAGCAAAAAATATGTTGGAGTAGAGAAGACAAATATGAGAAAAGTATATTTGTTTTTGATGATACTTTTCTTTATCGGTTGTAATGCCTCAAATGGAGTCCCACAGAGTGCAAGTACCAAAAAATGGGCTATGCAGTTGCAAAATAGTGATCTGGATGAGATAGCACACTCTGGATTTGATCTTGTGGTGATAGATTATGCAAAAGATGGAACAGAAGAAGGAAAATATAGTGCTGATGAGATAAATTTGATCAAATCCAACGGGATAAAACTCATAGCATATCTTAGTATCGCAGAAGCTGAAAATTATAGATATTATTGGCAAGATGAATGGATCAGGCATCCCCCACCATGGCTTGGGGAAGAAAACAGTGAGTGGCCAGGAAATTATGCAGTAAAGTATTGGCATAAAGATTGGAAATCTCTCATAAAAGATTATCTCGATAAGATTATCGCACAAGGGTTTGATGGTGTCTATTTAGATAAAGTTGATGAGTTTGAGTATTGGAGCCAAAAAGGATTGTTGAGTGAACAAGATGCAGCAATAAAGATGGCAGATTTTATCGATGAAATAGCTCACTATACGAGAAGTAAAAAGAAAGAGTTTTTAATAATTCCTCAAAATGGTGAAAAAATATTGCAGTATGAGAGAAATTTGGCCAAAATAGTTTCAGGCTGGGCAGCAGAGGATCTTTTTTATAATGGTACTGAGCCTTGGAATAAAAAAGAACAGCAAGAGATAGAGCAAAAGCGATTTGTATATCTAGATCTTGTACAAAAAGCAGATAAACCTATTTTGAGTATAGATTATGTTGATGATGGGTCTGGCTATTGTGGCAAGAATAAAGCAAGAATTGAAGATTACAGGAAAAAAGCTGTTGCGAGAGGGTATAGTCCATATGTTGCAATATACGATAGAGATTTGGATGAACTCAATATTATTGAAGGAGTGCAGCCATGAAATAGTGGTGACCCGTGTTGGATTCGAACCAACGGCCCACTCCTTAAAAGGGAGTTGCTCTACCAACTGAGCTAACGGGTCAAGCGATGCAATTATAGCAAATCTTTTTTGCGTTGCAAAGCTTTGGCAAAATCTTGTGGGTAATTGAGATTTAAAAATCGCTCATCTTCTTCAAATTCTACAAAAAGAGTATCAGCCTCTTTCAAAATGGCATTGAGCTTATAGTTTTGGCGCTTTATAGCCTCTTTAATCTTTGGAGCAATAGATTTGCGGTAAATCCCAATGAGTGGATGAGGAAAATCGGTTTTTGCGATGATGGCATCTTTGTGATGATTTTGTAATGCGGAAGTTATGAGTCTTTCAATAATGCTATAGTCAATAAATGGTGTATCGACACTCAATGCAAAAAATTCATCAAACTCTTTGAAAATATCCAAAAATGCCGGAGTAGGAGCAAAAATATCGCTACTATCGAGAATAAGTGGGGCATCAAAGTTAAACTTATTGGTTTTACTTGAGATGTAGACCTTATCAAAAAAAGAGAGCAGTCGCTCATATTGATACTGGATGAGTGGTTTCTCGCCAAAGAGAAGGAGGGCTTTATCCTTTCCCATACGGGAGCTTTTCCCACCAGCAAAGATAACACAAGGAATAGAGAATTTTTTCATAGGAGAATTATAACGTAAGCAGAAGGAAAAACTGGTCGGAGTGGCGGGATTTGAACCCGCGACCTCTACCACCCCAAGGTAGCACGCTAACCAGGCTGCGCCACACCCCGAAATTTTATGTGAATTATAAATCGATTCTGTCAACTAGTCAAGAACTATTATGGTAAAGTTTATAGAAAAAGAAAAATTACAAAGGAGTTGAGATGGCGCGACTTGTGAAGATGGATGAGGAAGCACCATTGAAGCTAGAAACTGCAGAGAAGACATATTTCATCTGTCAGTGCGGGCTTTCAAAAAATAAACCCTTTTGCGATGGTAATCATAAAAGAGTAAAAGATGAAGAAGAGGATAAGATCTATATTTATGATGAGGAGGGGCGTATAACTATCAAGCCGTGATAGTTTACGTACATAAATCAAGCTCCCCATCAAAAACTACATAAAGATTTGCATCAATTTTGATAAAAAATCCACGAAACTTTACTCCCTTTTGGAGCGCTTGGTAGAAGACTTTTTGAAATACAGGGTCTCTTGTAGGATGGGGTTTGAAACATCTGCATTTTCTAACTGCCATGATGAGGATATAGGCATCAAATCCTTGTTCTTTTGCTTGGATGAGGTCTTGGATATGCTTAATGCCTCTTGATGTGGGAGCATTGGGAAAGAGGCAGATACTATCTTGCACGAGACTACACCCTTTGAGCTCAATATAGGTGTTGTCTGCTTTAAAATCAAGTCTGCTCTTTTCAAAAGGCACTTCTGCTTGGATACTTTTGGGAATAAATCCTAACACCCCTTGTTCAATTGCTTTTTGGGCAATAGGGCGGTGGAGTTTTGTATTGATTAGTACCCATCCCTCTTCCATTTTGGCAGCTATCAAAGTGTAGTCTGTTTTGAGACCTGGGCGGTTTTTAAGAAGAAGGAGTTCTCTGTTTGGCGTGAGGATCTCTTCTAGTCTTCCTGTATCTGCTATATGAACTTTTTTGATTTTATTATGAACTAAAGCGGTAGCTAAGAAGCGGTTCTCTCGTTTTATAAGCGAGCCGGTTACGAGCTCGCCTAAAGTTTTGAGATCAAAGAGAATCACAGCTCTCGAGGATCTGTGATTTTTCCCGCTACTGCACTTGCAGCTGCAACTGCAGAGTTTGCGAGATAAATTTCACTTGTACGTGCTCCCATACGTCCTACAAAGTTTCTGTTTGTTGTGCTTACACATCGTTCATTATCACCCAAAATTCCCATGTAGCCTCCAAGGCATGCTCCACATGTTGGATTGCTGACTACCGCTCCAGCATCGATGAGAATATCGATATAGCCTCGTTTTTCTGCTTCTTTTAAGATCTTTTGCGTTGCAGGAGTGACGATCATCCGGGTATGACGTGCTACTTTGCGTCCCTTTAATATCTCAGCTGCGATTGCAATATCGCTAAGGCGTCCATTGGTACAACTTCCAATAAAGACTTGATCTACTTTTAAGTCCATTTTTGCTGCTTCACTGATAGGGCGGCCATTGCTTGGAAGGTGTGGGAAGGCGATGACAGGCTCGAGACTATTTACATCTATTTCAATCACTTGCTCATACTGGGCATCTTCATCGCTGTAGTGGATTTTTGGTTCACGTGCGAGATCTTTGTCAGCCAAAAAGGCTTTTGTTACCTCATCGACGGCAATGATTCCATTTTTTGCTCCCGCTTCAATTGCCATGTTGCAAAGACTGAACCGCCCATCCATATCGAGATTTTCTATCGTATCGCCTGTAAATTCGAGTGCTTTATAGAGTGCTCCATCTACGCCGATGCGACGAATAAGCTCTAAGATGAGGTCTTTTCCATACACATACTCGCCAAGTTTTCCGCTGTAAACTACTTTGATTGAAGGTGGCACTTTAAACCAGTTTTTGCCTGTAATCATTCCGTATGCGAGATCTGTGCTTCCCATCCCCGTAGCAAATGCTCCAAGTGCACCATGCGTACATGTATGTGAATCTGCGCCAATGATCACGTCTCCTGGAACCACAAGCCCCTTTTCTGGAAGCAAAGCATGCTCAATTCCCATATCCTTTTCATCAAAGAAGTGCTTGAGATTATGCTCATAAGCAAATTCACGGCTGATTTTTGCCTGGTTTGCACTGGCGATATCTTTTGCCGGGATGAAGTGATCAAGTACAATTGCAAAATTATCTGGTTTTGCTAATCTTTTTGCTCCGCTTTCGCGAAAAGCTTTGATAGAAATAGGCGTTGTAATATCGTTACCGATAATCATATCAAGTTCGCACTCTACTATTTCTCCCGCTTTTACTTCACGCCCCACATGTTCACTAAATATTTTTTCTGTAATTGTCTGACCCATTATGCGCCTTTAAAAGAGTTTTTGCTATTTTATCAAAAAAGAGAGGTACTTATGAGATATAAAGAGCTAAGAGCATTTGTAAAGTATTTACAGCAATTTCGCCATCTTAACGATATAGCAAGAGTTGATGATAATGTGTTACGGGCTGTCTTTGATAAAAAAGATATTTTTTTTGATTTGAACCGTAGTAAAAATCTCATCTATATGCGGGATGATTTTGTCAAAACAAAATTTTACAACGCCCCTTTCGATAAGGTATTAGCTAAAAAATGTAAAAAGAGCTTCATTGAAAAAATTGAGCTAGATAGTAATGATAAGATTATACGCATCTATTGCAAAAAGCGTGGCTCTTACAAAGAAGAATCGGCTATTTTACAGCTTGAATTTACTGGTCGTCATGCAAATGCGATTATTTTGGATGAGAAGGGATATGTTTTAGAAGCCCTCCATCACGATTTTCATAGAGATATCCGCCCAGGAAAACCTCTTTACCCTCTCACACCTCCCAAGAAGCTTGATAAGAGTGAGATAGAGATCGATGATATGGAAGAGTATCTCCATAATATTTATAAAAAAGAACTTGCAAAGCGGCTGAGTGTCTTAAAAAGTGCAAAACTATTGCAGATCAATAAGCAAAAAGCAAAACTGCAAAAGCTTCTTGCATCTTTAGAAAAGGAAGAAGATCTTTTGGGCCAAGCGGATGAAGAGGAGAAAAAGGGACAGCTTATTTTGGCAAATCTGCACCGCATCAAGCCCTATCAAAAGGAGTTTAAAGGGGAGGATTTTGAAGGAAATTTCATAAACTTTTCACTCCCAACAGAGGCAAAAACGCCAGCGATGATGAGTGATATTTTTTTTAAGCGTGCAAAGAAATTGCGCCAAAAAGCAGCCAATATCCATATACAGCGCGAAAATTTGCAAGAAAAGATTGCGTTTTTGGATAAAAAGGCAAATCTTGTACGTAGCGCCAAGAGGGTAGAGGATATTGAACTACTCTTTAGTAAAGGTGCGAAAAAGGAAGCAAGAAGAGATAAAAACTATGAGCGCTACAATATTGCTGGATATGATGTGTATATTGGTAAAAACAAAAGAGGAAATGTGGAGCTTCTTAAAAAAGCAAAAGCGAGCGATATATGGCTTCATCTCAAAGATCTCCCTTCAGCCCATGTGATTATTACAACAAACAAGCAAAATGTTCCACAAGATGTGCTTGAGCAGGCAGCAAAGCTGTGTGCTAGCTTTAGTGTAGAGCATCCTGGGTCATACAAAGTCGACTATACCCAACGTCGCAATGTCAAACCAAAAGAGGGGGCAAATGTAGAGTATGTGAAGTATAAGACATTAAGTGTTAGAATATAAAAAAGGAGTTTATATGGGTGAGCTTACAAAACGCCTCCTAACAGGTGCAGTTCTCATCGGTATTGTTGCATTGGTAGCTTGGATTGATAGTTTTGGATTAACTTGGTTCTTTTTTGGTGTCATCTATCTCTTTGCATTTTATGAAGCATTGAAGCTTTATGGAATGAGTGAGAGAAACACTCTCTATTTTTGGGCTTTAGTGATATGGATTGTGGCAGCATTTTATCCAAATCCAGATGATCTTTTTTTCCTCATTGCTCTTATTTTTGCTGCTTATGAAGCTTATACGCAAGAGCGTGATTGGCAAAAGTTTTTGCCGTTTCTCTATCCAACTGCTTCATTTTTGTTTTTGTTGGCGCTCTATCACGATTTTGGGATGGATGCACTCATATGGCTAGTGATTGTAGTTGCTCTTACTGATATTGGGGCTTACTTCACAGGGCGTGCAATTGGCAAACATTCCTTTTGTAAGACTTCACCTAAAAAGACGTGGGAAGGTGTCATTGGCGGAGTGCTCATAGCAACAGTTGCGGGAAGTTACTACGCTCTTATTTTGGTAGATCTTCCATTTGGAATCGTTATTTCACTCCTTACTGCCATTGCAGCAGTCTTTGGGGATCTTTTTGAGAGTTATCTCAAGCGTAGTGCAGGAGTAAAAGACAGTGGTAATATCTTACCAGGACATGGCGGAATACTTGATAGGGTAGATGGGTATCTTTTTGCGGCTCCAGCTATGGTGATCTTGCTACGAGGATTGTTATGATTCTCCTTGGCTCTACAGGGTCTATTGGAGTCAATACTTTACATGTGGCCAAAGAGTTTGGTATAGAAGTAGAGGTGCTCGTAGCTGGGAACAATGTTGAGCTTCTTGCCAAACAGGTTGCTGTCTTTCGTCCCCGCATTGTAGTGAGTGCTAAAAGGGCTAATTTTGATGCGCCAGTAGTACTCCACGGCGAAGATGGTATCCTCCAAGCCCTTGAGATGGCAAAGAGCCCTCTTGTAGTCAATGCACTTGTTGGCTTTACTGGTCTAAGGCCAACTCTCAAAGCCATTGAGCTTGGCAAACGTGTTGCATTAGCGAACAAAGAGAGCCTTGTAGTGGCTGGAAAGTTTATCGATATTGCAAAGATTACTCCTATAGATAGTGAGCACTTTGGATTGTGGTATCTTTTGCAAAATAGCTTTGCTTTGCAAAAACTTTATATCACCGCTAGTGGTGGCGCACTGCGTGACTGGCCGCTTGAAAAAATTGCCCAAGCAAAGCTTGAAGATGTACTCAAGCATCCTAACTGGAGCATGGGACAAAAGATCACAATCGATAGTGCCACGATGGTTAACAAACTCTTTGAAGTCTTGGAAGCTTATTGGCTCTTTGGTACTAAAGCAATAGATGCAATAATAGAGCCAAGCTCAGTAATACATGCTCTTGTGGAGTTTGTAGATGGAAGTACCATGCTACATGCAAGCAAGCCCGATATGCGACTGCCTATTGCATATGCACTGCTTGGAAGAGTTGATAAACCAATTGTTCAGCCTATCGATCCACTTACGATGCAGATAGCTTTTCGATCAATTGACAACGATCGCTATCCGATATGGCATATAAAGGATGCGCTATTATCAAATCCTGAGCGAGGTGTAGTGGTCAATGCTGCCAATGAAGCAGCCATTAAGCGGTTTTTGGAAGGAAGTTTTGCTTTTGGAGATATTGCTCGGGCTATTATAAATGCTTTTGAGAAGTTTGATGTTACAGTGGAGATTGTGGATGATATTTTTAAAATAGATGCTGAGGTGAGAGCATATGTTAAGACTTTATAATTTTTTCATATACCTCTTGGTGTTGTTTGCATTTGTTGGATGTAATATAGACCAAAAAAAAAGTAATAAAAATATTGATGAACTTGCTGCTCGCAAAGCACGTATAGAAGCACGACTCCAAAGGGCTAAAGAGGAGGCCAATAGGCAAAAGGAGCTAGCATTGACAAAGATGCAAAAGCAGATCGAGCAGTTAGCATTAGAACGGAGCAAAAGCGAGGCGGAAAAAGAGATAGAATTAGCCAAAATAAAAGCCAAGCAGGCATTAGAGTTACAAAAAATAGAACAAGAGTATAAACTCAAGGAGTTAGAACTTAAAAGGCAAAAAGAACTTATAGAGCTAGAAAATCAAAAAATACTTGCACAAAAAGAGATAGAGCTTAAAAAGCAGTTTCTCTATCTCTCTTTGGCTGCTCTGTTACTTCTTGTAATAGTCATATTAATTATTTTATATTTTTACAAAAAACGAAAAGACAAACTTATTGCCTATCATGACAATTTAGAAAAATACTTTCGTCTCAAAGAGAATGAAGCAAAAGTTGCCATTGCTAATAAGATTATCGATACTATCGCTGAAGGCAAACTCACTCCTGAGCAGGAGCAAAGACTTCTTGGTGTATTAAAAGGTGAGAGGAAAGAACTGCCAAAAGAGATTGAGCATAAAGATGAGCTAATTGAGGCGGAAGTAGAGGAGAAAAAGGATGGAGATGGATAGGTTTTTGCTTTTGCACGGATGGGGAGGGAGTGACTATCCTCACTGGCAAAGTTGGCTTGCAGGAGAACTTGCCAAAGAGTATGGGACGGTGAGTTTTCCACTCATCCATCACCCTCATCATCCAAATAAGGGGAAATGGATGAGACAATTTAAGAAACATCTTCAAACTTTTAAACCTACAACAGTTATATGCCATTCACTTGCTTGTACCGTTTGGATGGCACTATGTGAAGAGGGAGAGATTGATGAGGTGGAACGACTCATGCTCGTAGCACCTCCGAGTAAAAATACAGATATTGAGCTTTTGAAGCAATTTTTTCCTCATATCCTTCCTCAAACACTCTTTGCCAAAGAGGTACAGTTCGTAGTTTCTACAAATGATCCCTATTTGAAGCTTGAAGAAGCGCACGATTTGCAGCGCCATTTTGATTGTGAGATGCTGATACTAGAAAATGCTGGACACATCAATGATAAAAGTGGCTATGGTGCATGGCCATGGGTGCTTGCGTGGGCAAAGAGAGATCAAAGTCTACTATCGGAGCCGTTATGATTTTGAGTATAGAGAGTAGTTGCGATGATAGCTCTATCGCTGTAACACGTATCAATGACTATAAACTCCTCTTTCACAAAAAGATCTCCCAAGAGCTAGCACATAGCGTATATGGAGGGGTTGTGCCAGAGCTTGCGAGCCGTCTCCATGCTGAGGCTTTGCCAAAGATTTTGGAAGAGGCGAAGGAGTTTTTACCACATATCAAAGCAGTAGCAGTGACAAATGAGCCAGGACTCTCTGTAACACTCATGGAAGGTGTTATGATGGCGAAGGCTCTCCATCTAGCTCTAGGTGTTCCCCTCATTGGGGTCAATCATCTTGTAGGACATATCTACTCGCTCTTCATCGAGCAAGAGGCGAGACTACCGAAGATGGTGCTGCTTGTGAGTGGTGGGCATACGATGATTTTGGATGTGAAGGGCTACAATGACCTCAAAGTCTTGGCAACTACCCTTGATGATAGTTTTGGTGAGAGCTTTGACAAAGTTGCAAAGATGATGGGTCTTGGCTATCCTGGTGGGCCAATTATCGAAAAATTAGCAAGAAAAGGAAATCCTGATCGTTTCTCTTTCCCGATTCCGCTTAAAAATAGCTCTAAATTGGCTTTTAGCTACTCTGGGCTCAAAAATGCAGTACGTTTAGCTTTGGGGGAGTTGGAAAACCTTAGCCGCCAGGATATGGAAGATATTGCAGCATCTTTTCAAAAAGCAGCCATTGCGCATCTTTTACAAAAGACAAAAAAAGCGTGTGAAATCTATACACCTAGTGACTTTGCAATAGTTGGTGGGGCGAGTGCGAATCTTGCCTTGCGAGAAGCTTTTGAAAAAGAGTGTGCAAAGCGGCGTATCCCAATAGAATTTGCAAAGTTAGAATTTTGTAGTGATAATGCAGCAATGATAGGGCGTGCAGCAATAGAGGCATACAGGAGGCGCGATTTTATTGCTATGGAGGATCTCAAAGTTTTGCCTCGCAGCTGCTTTGTGTAAAAAAGTAACATATTGTGCTATAATTACCCTGCCAAAACTAAATGAGATAAAAATAGTCTTATTTAAGCTATAATTTCCGTATGAGCATCTGCTCCAAAATAAAAAAGAGAAAAAGGAGGTTGCAATGGCAACTGTTACACTAAAAGGAAATCCAGTAAATTTGGAAGGTAATGAAGTAAACGTAGGAGATAAAGCTCCTGAGGCGACTGTAGTAACAACTGACTTGGCAGAAAAGCAAGTAGGTGGTGCACAAGACAAAGTACAAATGATTGTTGTTGTTCCTTCACTTGACACACCAGTGTGTGCAACTGAAACAAGAAAGTTCAACGAAGAAGCTTCAAATATTGAAGGTGTAGATGTTACTGTTGTTTCTATGGACCTTCCGTTCGCAAGTAAGAGATTTTGTTCAACTGAGGGTGTAGAGAATCTCACTGTTGCAAGTGACTATAGAAACAGAGATTTTGGTGAGAAGTATGGTGTTGTAATTGCTGAAGGACCTCTCAAAGGAATCCTTGCTAGAGCAATTTTCATCATTGATAAAAATGGAAACGTTGTCTATAAGCAACTCGTTCCTGAAATCACAGAAGAGCCAAACTACGAAGAAGCTCTTGAAGCTGCGAAAAAAGCGGCAGCTGCATAAGCAGTCTCTTGGGGCTTGCCCCGCTGCTCTAGAGGGGGAGGGGCCTCTAGAGTATAATCACCTCTTCTTGCAACGCTATTCCAAACTTTTCAAAAACACGTTTTTTTGCTTCATTGATTAATACCATTGCTTCATCAAAACTTCCACCACCAAGATTGACTAAAAAATTGGCATGCACACTACTCCATGCCATATTACCGATGCGTTTACCTTTGAGTCCTACTGCTTCGATGAGTCTACCAGCATAATTTCCAGGAGGATTTTTAAAAATGCTTCCAGCACTTGGTTCTTTTGGTTGATTGGAGCGTAGTTGCAGGAGTTTTTGACGAAGCTCTTCGCTGTATCCAGGTTCTATTTTGAAGCCAGCTTCATAGATTATGTTTTTAATATCGCTTTTGCGATACTTAAGACCAAGTTTATGAGCTGGGATTTTACCCATGTGAGTGCGAATCCACAAAAGCCGATCTTTGATCTCATACTCTTTGACGCCCGCATTCATCTTTATGGCACCACCAATAGTTCCAGGGAGTTTGCTCAAAAATTCAAACCCTGCGATATTATGTTTTTTGCAAAATGAAACTACTTTACCTGTTGAAGTTTTTGCACCAATGATGAGCTCATCGCCTTCTATGCGTATAAAGTCAAAGGTTTTACCCAAAACTGCCAGAGGTGGTGGAGTGGGGCTTACGAGAAGGTTGTTTGCTCCGCCTATGAGGAAAAACTCTTCATTTATAGGATCAATCCTCTCTATCACTTCTACTTCAATCTTTGGACCGATGTTAATAGAGCTATAGCGGCTAAAATCTATGAGTTTTTTCAATGCAACTCTCGCAGTGTGGTATATTCAGTTGGGATGAGATACTCTTGTGCTCTTATAGGACAGTCATAGTATCCATGCTCAAAGCCAATTGCAAAGAGTTTATCGAGAGCTTCATATTGTAATTCATTCATGGTGATCGAGTGTTCATTTGCATAGAGATCGAGATATCTTTGCAATTGCTCATCATCTATGCGTACAAGATTGCGCTCTAGGAGCATCTTTGAAAGTAGTGTTTTATGCCTGTGAGCCACTGCTACAGCTTTTGTGAGCATCTGCTCAGCCTCAATCGCTTTATTGAGAGGAATTGATCTGCGAAGCGCCATCCCACCAAGCGGCAGTGGTAGTTCATCTCCAGCAAGATCCACCCAGATATCCCACAGTTCTCGCTCTACTTCTAAATTTTCATCGAAATCGAGAATCGATTCATGGATCAGTACACCTGCATCGACCTTGCCATCAAGTACTGCCTTTTCAATATCTAAAAAGTTCATATAGACTGGTCTTGCGTCAGGATAGGCGATGCGAAAAAAGAGGGCGTTTGTGGTATAGCGCCCACTCAGACCTACTTTGAAGTTTTTTTTGAGTTTTTTTCCTCTTTTTTTAATGAGTTTTGGACCATACCCTTCTCCGAAGCTTACAGCTGTGCGCAAAAGTGCATACTCATTGCGAATTTTTGGATAGAGTGCAAAACTAATAGCTGTAATATCGTAAAAATTTTCCAGAGCTTTTTCATTGAGAGTTTCAATATCAAGAGCCATATTAGTAAAACGAAGTTCTTTTGAGCTTACCCAGCCAAATTTGATGGCATAGAACATAAAGATATCGTCCGCATCGGGCGAATGAGCGACGGTATAGATGGACAAAAAGACTCCTTTTTGAGGTAGATTATATTAAAATATCATTAAAATTTGGATGTGGAGAATCTATGAAAACGAAATTTATAAATTTTTTGAAATTTTGGATCATTTTACAGCTTCTCTTTATCTTTTTTATGCCTATGCTCAAAGTCTATACACTCCATTCTCATTATTGGGATTTTGGTGTTTTTGACCATTTTTTATATATTTTTGCAAAAGAGAACAATTTTTACTGGTTTTTGAAAAACCATTTTCGCCCAATTCTATTTTTGTATGGATTGGGTTATAAAATTTTACCATCTCCCTACTTACTTCTTTTTTTACAATCCTTGGCTGTCGCGGTAAGTGGATATTTTGTCTATCTGTTGACGATACAGCAGCTTGGCTCAAAGCTTTGGGCACTCTTTTTGGTCTGGTGCTTTTTCCTCCATCCTATGGTTCTTTATCAAGCTTTTTGGGATTTTCATACGGACCATCTCTTGTTGCCTGTGCTTTTGGCGGGTTTCTATTTTTCCTTGCAAAAAAAGAGCAATACAATAATACTTTTTGCCATTATAGCGATTTTGTGGACGATAAAGGAGAGTGCTGTTTTGATAGCTCTGTTTTTTAGTCTCTATCTTCTTTTTTCCAAGAGATACAAAGTAGCAATTTTTGGAGCTTTAGCCAGTATTGTCGTATGGTATCTCGTTACGCACTTCATAGGTCCGGATTTTTATAGGTATAGTAATACACTTTTGGAAAAATGGCCACAGACTCAAGCCTCTCCTTTTCCCTCTTTCTATCGTCAGTGGGGAGATTCTTATACTCAAATGGTGCTTTTTATCCTATCTCATCCATTAAAAGTTTTTACCTCCATCTTTACTAATATCTATAAAGACATCTTTATCTTTGTAGCTTTTGCACCATTTCTTATCATATCACTTTTTGCTCCATCTTTACTGATTGTTGCAACTCCTGGTTTTGCCATGACACTTCTATCCGCTCAGCCAGAAAAGGTGATGATATATCATCACTATCATGCAGCAATTCTCCCCGTAACCTTTGCCGCGGGTATCGTTGGTTTAAAACAGATACTAAAACGGTTGGCCAATCAAGAAAAGATAATCATGGCATTTCTCTTTTTCTTGACTCTAATCGTATCGTGGGCATATGCTCCTACTCCCAATGGCCGCTATTTTTATTGGACAAAGATCAACGACTATGGATATGACAGATATATTCCAACCGCTCGCACATATGCGATAAAAGAAGCGATCCATCGAGAGATTCCCGCCCGCTATGATATGAGTGTCGCATTTCCCAACGGTTTTTACTACTCCTATTTGGGGCATAAGAGAGTGGTATATATTTTGCCTCGAGGGATAGATAAAGCCGATTTTATTATTATTGATTTGCATAGAATTGATCGCAAAAAAAGAAATTATTATTTAAATTTGATACAAAAACTCAAAAATGAACGTAAACTATTGACGGAATTTCAAGATTTTTATATATTCAAATAATTTTAATTATCTATTTATCAATAAAAGATAAAATATACACTAATAAAAAAGCGAGGTTTTACATGGATGCAAATAAGGAAAAAGCGTTAGAATTAGCAATCAAACAGATAGATAAAGCTTTTGGAAAAGGGGCTATTGTCAAACTTGGCGAGAAAGAGATCGAGCCAATTGCCGCTATTCCTACCGGATCTTTGGGGCTTGATATGGCACTCGGTATCGGTGGTGTGCCAAAGGGACGTATCATTGAAATTTATGGGCCAGAAAGTTCTGGAAAAACTACACTTGCGCTTCAAATCATCGCAGAAGCACAAAAGCAAGGTGGCATCGCTGCATTTATAGATGCTGAGCATGCGTTAGATGTATTTTATGCAAAAAATTTGGGAGTAGATGTGGAAAATCTCCTCGTCTCTCAGCCAGATTTTGGTGAGCAGGCTCTTGATATTGTAGAAACAATTGCAAGGAGTGGGGCAGTTGATGTGATTGTGGTAGATTCAGTTGCAGCTCTTACACCTAAAGCTGAGATTGAGGGTGAGATGGGTGATGCGCATGTGGGGTTGCAAGCAAGACTCATGAGTCAGGCGCTACGCAAACTCACAGGTGTTGTGCATAAGATGAACACAACTGTCATCTTTATTAATCAGATTCGTATGAAAATTGGTGCTATGGGATATGGTACGCCAGAGACAACGACAGGGGGAAATGCACTCAAATTCTATGCATCGGTGCGTATCGATGTGCGACGTATTGCAACTTTGAAGCAAGGAGACAACAATATCGGAAACCGGGTGCGAGCAAAAGTGGTCAAAAACAAAGTAGCACCTCCATTTCGTCAGGCCGAATTTGATATTATGTTTGGAGAAGGCATTAGTAAAGAGGGAGAGCTTATCGATTATGGTGTGAAACTCGATATTGTTGATAAGAGTGGTAGCTGGTTTAGCTATAAAGATATCAAGCTTGGCCAAGGTAGAGAAAACGCAAAAGCATACCTTAAAGAGCATCCAGAAGTAGCAGCGCAAATTGAGAGCGAAATAAGGCAGGCTATGGGTATGGATGATAGTATTATGCTTGTACCACAAAATGAGATGAGCGAAGAATAAAAAAGGAGAAGAGATGGTTTATATTGACAATATTGTAGCCCAGGAAGTTTTGGATAGTCGCGGGAATCCCACTGTCAAAGCGACTGTAATTTTAAGTGATGGTACCGTAGCTAGCGCAATAGTGCCAAGTGGAGCAAGTACTGGGAAAAGAGAAGCTTTGGAGCTCAGAGACGGAGATGAGCGGTTTGGTGGTAAAGGTGTTTTGAAAGCATGTGAAAATGTAGAAGTTGCTATTGCAGATGAACTTGTAGGTCTTAGCCCATACAATCAAGCAGAAATTGATGCGATAATGAAAGAGCTTGATGGAACTGAAAACTACTCCCATCTTGGTGCTAATGCAGTGCTTGGGGTCTCTATGGCTGTGGCTAGAGCTGCTGCAAAGAGTTTGCATCTGCCTCTTTATCGCTATCTTGGTGGCGCAAATGGTATCATCCTTCCAACTCCAATGCTCAATATCATCAATGGTGGTGCGCACGCAGACAATGATGTAGATTTGCAAGAGTACATGATCATGCCGACAGGTTTTGATGATTTCAAAGAGGCGCTTCGTGCGAGTGCTGAAATCTATCATACTCTCAAAAAGCTTCTTGCTAGTGAAGGGCATCCAACAGCTTTAGGAGATGAGGGGGGATTTGCACCAAACTTTAAAAATAATGAAGAGCCGATTGAGTATATTTTGAAAGCTATTGAAAAAGCGGGATATAAACCAGGTGATGAGGTGTGCATAGCTCTTGATGCAGCAAGCAGTGAGTTTTATAAAGATGGCAAATATGAGCTCAAAGGGGATGGCAAAGTCTATACTAGTGAAGAGCTCGCAGAGTTTTATGCGAACTTAGTAGCAAAATATCCAATCGTTTCACTTGAAGATGGTATGGCAGAAGATGATTGGGATGGATGGAAAATTTTGACTGAAAAACTTGGAGATAAGATCCAGCTTGTGGGAGATGACCTTTTTGTAACAAACAAAAAGATTTTGGCTGAAGGAATTGAGAAAGGCATCGCAAATGCTATTCTTATCAAACCTAACCAGATAGGAACTGTGAGTGAGACAATGCAGACAGTCCGCCTAGCCCAAAGACATAGCTACAACTGTGTTATGAGTCATAGAAGTGGCGAGAGTGAAGATGCATTTATTGCTGATTTTGCAGTTGCACTCAATACTGGACAGATCAAAACAGGAGCTCCAGCAAGAGGCGAGAGAACAGCAAAATATAACAGACTTCTTGAAATCGAGCGAGATCTCATCTATGGAGAATTTATAGGCAAAGAGCTTTTCTAGTCGATGGAAAAACGCCCGCAAGAGTTGGCAGATTCCCTTGTATGGAAGGGGTTGCTGGCTCGATTTTTCCGCTATTTTGTAGGATTTGTAATACTTGTAGTTTTGGCAGTCTATATTGGATTGCTCCTCTTTGGAGTCAATTCTGTAGAGGTTCTCTATCAGCTCAATGTCCAAGAGAAAAATCTCCAGCGCAATATCGAGTATCTCAAAAAAGAGAATGCTAGACTACAAAAAGAGTATTTTGAACTTAAAGAATTGGAGCCAAAACAATGAGACTCTTTATTTTACTTCTACCAATACTGCTACTAGCAAGGGATAATCCTTTCTTCTTACCAACCAAAAAGATTTCACCTGTTCAAGCGCCTCAAGAGAAGATTATAGCAGTACAAAAGAGCCAAGATAAGTCACAAGAGGCTGAGCAAAAGAGTTCAGAATTTTCTTATAGCAGTCTCTCTACGCAAAAGGCTACCTCTTCATCAAACAAAAAGCTAGAAGATGTATTTTTGCCACAACAACACTCATCTCAACCTCCAAAAGCGATAAAACCATCAACCATCAAAGAGGTAACATTACCAAAAGTACTCCTCCACTTTGAAAACAACGCTCTGCTCATAGTGAGCAAAGATAGAGTAAAACGGCGTTTTTTTACGCAAAATCCTCACAAAATAGTTCTTGATTTCTATGCCAAAAGAAGTTTTCCTACCAAGAGAGTCGATCTTGCGATGCCACATTTTCGCAATGTGGCAATTGGTGCACATAGAGGATATTATCGCGTAGCAGTTGAGCTGCAAGATTGTCAAAAAAATGGCTTCAAAAAGCTTGACAAAGGTTATCTATTTTATTGTGAAGAGAGAAACAAAGAAGCGAATTGAGACCATTGCGATAAGAACTTCTAAAATTGAAGCCAAAATAAAAGCCATATACTCTGCTTCATCTATGAAGTGTGTATGGTAGGCGATTGTTGAGATCGCTACAAGGAGTGTGAGCGGCATAGAGTGTGAAAGACCAAAGAGAAATCTCTCTTTGAGTGAAAAGATCTTATAAAATGCATTCGCTGCTAAAATACGCACACCAAACATAATAGAAGTTATAAGCAAAGCACTTGCTACCATTCCTTCCATTAAAAGCGATGAGATCTTAAAGCTACTTCCTGTAAAAATGAAAAATATCGGGACTAAAAAGCCAAATCCAAAGGATGAGAGTTTGTGGGGCAGGCTCCTCTTGTGCTCAAAAAATGTAGCGATAATAACCCCAGCGATAAAGGCACCAAATGCAACTTCTAGTTTGAGATAGAGCATCATAGAAATGAAAAGGAAAAAGAGTGCCATTGAGAGGCGGATATCTTGCTCCTCATTGTCTATGCGGGGCATGAGAGTTGTTTTGAGCTCTGGATACCACCAAAAAAGAATCTGCAAAAGTTTAAAAACTATCGAGATAAGAAGCAAAAAGAGAACAAGAATTAAGAGATTTTGATAAAACTTTGTTCCAAATCCAAATTTCAGTCCAGCACTTACTATTGTCAAAATTGCGATAGAGACAACCTCACCTAGGCTTCCAATTGCCATAGAGAGATTGAGCCATTCGAACTTATTGCCATACTCCTTTTTGAGTGCTGCAATGAGACCTACTGAAATAAGAGGGAAGATGAGGGTATAGACAAGAGGAAGTCCCAAATTTTGCACGATAAGAAGTGAAAAAACATATAATAAAGCGATGTAGAGAATGCCAGATTTGAGGATACTCTTTTTGGTAGCAAAGATCTTCTTCATATCTACTTCAAGACCTGCTAAAAACATGAGATACAAAAAGCCAAACTCTGCTACAAGCTCAAAGAGCGCAACATGCTCGAGCACCCCAAATGCTCCAAAAATCATCCCAAGCATTATCTCTATGACTGAGGTAGGAAGCTTGGTAAATTTGGCAATAAAAGGGGATGAAAAGATTATAAGAGAAATTGTGACAATAATTGCTATCTCATGCATGGCAGCTCGTCGCTATATCATATCCAAGACTTTGCAAAACCTGCAAATCTTTATCTGGGCGCTCACCTTTGGTAGTGAGATAGTCTCCGATTACGATAGCATTTGCTCCAGCTTCAAAAATTGTAGGCCAGCTATCTTGAAAAACAAGCTCTCGTCCACCTGCTACCATCACCATGGCTTCAGGTAGTTTTGCTCGTACTTTTTTGATAATTTCAAGAGCCTTTTGTTTCTCTATTATCTTCTGTGGCAATGGCAATGCAGGGTTTGGATGAAAGAAATTGACCGGTACACTCATAGGCTGCAAAGATACAATTTGCTCCATGAGCTCATCAATTTGTGCTTGGGATTCACCCATACCAAAAATTCCACCGGTGCAAAGATTGAGACCTGCTTCTTTGGCATTGAGACATGTTTGATAGCGCTCATCCCAGCTGTGGGTGGAGCATATCTTATCATAATAGCTTTTTGCACTTTCAAGATTGTGATTGTAATTGTCTATTCCCGCACTTTTGAGCTCTCGCAGCTGCTCAACAGTAGCTGTACCGTTACAGCCGATGAGGGATATATCGGGAACCGTTTTTTTAACTGCATGCGCCGCTTCACAGACAAACTCTAAAATCTTATCATCTATTCCTTTACCAGCCGTAACAAGACAAAAACCGATCGCTTTAGAGGCCTTCGCTTTTTTGGCTTCTTGGACAATGAGGTCGATATCTTTATATTTATAGCGAGGAATGTCTGCTTTGTATTTGGTACTTTGGGTACAAAATGCACAATCTTCAGCACATACGCCACTGCTAATATTACTTATTGCACATAGATAGACTTTCATGCGCACACCTTTTGTTTGTGCCACTCTTTTTCTTTGTAAATATATGTTACCTCTTTTGTGGACAAATCCAAAAGAGCACCCTCTATACGAGGTTTTTCTCTAGCGCATACTTCCCCAGGATTAATAAAAAGCGATTTTGCCCTCTCACAGCTAAATTTGTGCAAATGCCCATAGATGACCACATCGCTATCTGGAGTGAGAAAGTAGGGCTGATGCATGAGCTTAAAAGTAGTATTGCCAATCTTGAAGTAGTAGGGTTGTTTTTGCAATATCACTTTTTGGGGATTGGAGTTGTATAGAGAAGTATCAGTGTTGCCATAGACCGCTATAGTTTTAAGAGGCAGGGTTGCAAGGAAATCGAGTACATTTTGTCCAATATCTCCAGCATGGATGAGATAAGCAATATTTTCTTGTTGCATCTGGGCTACTATCTCTTGGGTATTTTCGAGCTTATTGTGTGTATCGGAGATTACACCGATCTTCATCTTTCCTGCCTCGTTTTGCACTTGATACACTCATACACATCTTTGTTGCGATAAGTGCGTGCAGCCATGATATATCCACACTCAGGACATTTGTGCTCTGTTGGTTCAAATTTTGAGATGAATGTACACTTAGGATAGTTGGCGCATCCGTAGAATTTGCCTCTACGGCTAAATCTTTCAACTATCTCGCCACCGCACTCAGGGCATTTGACATCGAGCTTTTTTGGCTCTTGTTTTGCAAGTGGTTTGGTATTTTTACATTTTGGATATGCACTACAAGCCAAAAAAGCTCCGCGAGGCCCTTGCTTCACAATCATTGGGCTGCCACACTTTTCGCATACCTCTTCACTTGGTTGCTGCTCTGTTTTATTCTCCTCAAGTTGCTCAGTATATTTGCACTTTGGAAAGGCGCTACAAGCGATAAATTCACCAAATCTCCCTTTGCGCTTTACAAGCTCAGCTCCACACTCTGGACAGGCTCTGCCAATCGGCTCAGCTACCTTTTGGCTTTTTATCTCTTTTTTACCCTTTTCGATAAGCTCTATAAATGGGTCGTAAAACTCCTTGAGTACCTTTTGCCAATCTTTTTTAGCGGCTGCTATCTCATCTAGCTCCTCTTCCATTTTAGCTGTGAAATTACTATCGACAATGTCTGGAAAATGTTTTTCAAGTGTCTCTATCACAGTAAATGCAATATCTGTTGGCTTGAGTTGTTTTTTTTCTAATTCAACATAATTTCTTGCCTGCAAAAGAGATATGGTTGGGGCATATGTTGAAGGTCTTCCAATACCAAGTGATTCGAGAGTTTTGATAAGGCTGGCTTCGCTATAACGTGCAGGGGGTTCTGTGAAGTGTTGGTGTGCTTCAATCTTTGTAAGCTCGGCTTTCTCACCTTCAGTAAGTTCTGGCAAAAGCTTATCTTTGTCTTCATTGCCCAAAACTTTATAAAAACCATCAAAGAGAAGTTTCCTCCCCGTTGCTTTGAAAGTTGTGCTTGGACTTTTGAAGTAGATAGTTTGGGTTTCAAAGATTGCATCTTGCATCTGAGATGCAAGAAAGCGGTTATAGATGAGGGTGTAGAGCTTGAGTTCATCACTGGTGAGATACTCTTTTGCTACTTCTGGTGTGAAATCAAGCATTGTCGGTCGTATTGCTTCATGAGCTTCCTGGGCTCCTTTGCTCTTAGTAGCATAGTTTTTTGGTTTTTGAGGCAGATATTCTTCTCCAAACTTCTTGGCTATGAGCTCTCTTGCAGCTTCTTGTGCCTCTTTTGCGATATTGAGGCTATCGGTCCTCATGTATGTAATGACTCCGGTGATACCTTTTGGAGTCTGGACTCCTTCATAGAGCTTTTGTGCTATCATCATCGTTTTTTTAGGACTAAATCCAAGCTGTCCTGATGCAGCTTGCTGGAGTGTTGAGGTCATAAATGGGGCAGGAGATTTGGTAACGCGCTTTTTCTTCTCTATTTTTGCTACGATAAACTCTTCATTTTTTACCCTCTCGACAATCTCTTCAGCCTGCTCCCTGTTTTTTATATCGAGTTTATTGAGCTTTTTATCTTGATATTTATAGAGGGATGCATCGATAGTTTTATTAAATAGTGCATCTATTGTCCAGTATTCTTGTGGAACGAAAGCTTTGATTTCACGCTCACGATCTACGATTAGTTTAAGTGCGGCACTCTGTACACGTCCAGCACTGAGCCCACGCTGGATTTTTGAAGCAAGAAGGGGACTGAGCTTGTATCCTACAATTCTATCAAGGAGTCGTCTTGCCTGTTGGGCATTGACACGATTCATATCAAGGGTGCGAGGGTTTTCTAAGGCTTTTTGAATGGCTGAGCGGGTTATTTCATGAAATACTATGCGGGGGAGTTCTTCAGGTTTTTTCCCAATAGCTTGTGCTATATGGTAGCCAATTGCTTCACCCTCTCTATCTTCATCAGTTGCTATATAAACTCTCTCAGCCTTTTTTGCAAGCTCTTTGAGTTTTTTTGTAATATCGGTGTGATCTTTATCGATACGGTATTGAGGGATAAATCGGTCCTCTTCTATTTTGATACCAAAGCTGTGCTTTGGAAGGTCGCGAATATGTCCTTTTGAAGCAATTACCTCATACTCTTTGCCCAAAAAATTCTTAATTGTTCTCGCTTTTGCCGGTGATTCGACGATAATTAGATTTTTGCCCATACTTTACCCAGAATCTTTTTTTCGCTATTCTAACATAAAAAAAGAAGTGCAGATGCGGCTGTGGGCAACTAATTCTCAACTTTTATATATGGCTTTGCTCCATGCATTGGGAGTAAAAAAGCTCCGTCTCAATCCCATTTCTCCTACCTTTTTTGCCAATATTGCAAAGATTTTAGGGATTGAGTCGGAGTATGTAGATACAAGATTGGATTTTGGAAGCGAAGCAGATATTGTGCACAATTTTTTTGAAAGTTATACTCCAAGCTCTTTGATTGTTTTTCAAAATCATGGCAAGAGTGTAGGAGATGCAAAAGTTTTTGTCAAAAAAAGTGAAGGATGTTTGGTAGCAGAGTTTGAGGATGAGGAGCTGTATCAAAAAACGAAGCTTTTTTTAGATGGTGGTGTCAAAAGAGGAAGGCTTTGGAACTATGATGTGGTAAGTGTAGGCATCAAAGAGAAGGCAAAAGAGTGTGAAGTGGCTGGTCTTGAAGAAAAGATTGCACGCAGCAATGAAATAGTGGAGTTTTTTGATGAGAGGTTTGCTAAAAATCCCTACTTTGATACTCTTTGTATTGGTAAAGCAACATATAAAACGTACTATCCCATACTCCTCAAACCGGCTCTTTATTGCCCTAAAGAGGATATTTATCAAGAATTACGAGAAAATGGGATAGCTGTGGAAGTGCGTTTTAAGCCGCTTTATAAACTCACGTTCTTTCACTCTGCCTCGATGCCTGTGAGCGAAGAACTCTACAAAGCTATCATGCTTTTGCCGCTAGATAAAAATATTGTAGAGCCTTTGTGGGAGGTTTTGGAGAAATACCGCTATAGAGGATGTAGTTTTTAGGAGTGAAAATGTATATAGTCAGTGATGAGATTCAAAGAGATGAGAATATTGCTATATCAGAGGACACAAAAGAGATAATTTTTAGTTCGCCCGAAAATGAAAATATTATCAATTGGCTATTGCAACACGGTTTTCATGAGAGTTTTATAGAAGATATCAAGAGCGAAGAGCAAAGTATCGTCTACGAAGAGAGTGAAAATTTTAAATTTATGGTTTTTAAATATTTTAGGCGCAGTGAAGAGCATCCTCTCTTTTATGAAGAGTTCAATATCATCTTTATCATCACTGAAAACAAACTCTTTTTCCTCAGCAAAAATAGAGATATTATCCAGCGTGTGGTTGCACGATTTCGCAAGCGCTACAGAAGGGGTGATAGTATCCCCTATGTGACGTACACTCTCATAGATATTTTGATCGATGCGACTATGCATATTATTGATCTTATTGATAGTAGATTAGAGGTTATTGAAGATGAAATATTTGCCGAGCAGGTTGATGAGCATGATATCCAAAAAAGCCTTTATTTTGCCAGACGCTCTCTCAATAGGATCTCAAAAGTAAGTGTCCAAGAGTTTGATGTGATAAATAAACTCTACAACCATTATCCGACAGCTGTAAGGAAAAAGCTCAAATATGAGTTTATTGATCTTAAAGAACACCTTTCATTTCTCATTAACGAATCAAAGGCTTATCTAGAACGTACAGGCTATTTGCAAAACTTGCTTATGGGATTTATGTCCAACAAGATGAACCAGACTATGCAGCGTCTTACCGGTATTACGCTCATATTTTTGCCACTCACATTTATAGTTGGAAATTATGGTATGAACTTCAAATATATGCCAGAGCTTGAGTGGAAGTATGGCTATTTTGCTGTGTGGGCAGTAAATATTTTGATAGCTATTATACTATTTATCTATTTAAGGAAGAAAAAATGGATTTAGAAAAGATTAAAAAACTGCATAATAGTTGTCAAGAGCAAGAGCATGACCTTTACAGCTATTTAGAAAAGACTCTACCCGAGCTTGATATAGAAGAGCGTCTTAAAGTAATGGCTTCAATACTCAATGAGTATCTTGATGAGTATGAATACAATCAAAAAGACAAGCTTAAACGTCAAGACTACTCTATCACAAAGTTTTTTCCCAAAAAATAATGTGTGCAATTTTTGGCGTTATAGGAGAATATAATCTCCAGCATGCTCGTAAGGCCTTGGATAGTTTGGTACATCGAGGTCCTGATGGAAGGGGAGAGTATATTGATGAGCGTGTCTATCTTGGGCATAATAGACTTTATATTTTTGATCGGGGTGCGAAGCAACCTGTTAAAGATGCAAAAAGTGTAGCTCTTTTTAATGGTGAGATATATAATTATGCCAGTTTTGGTGCCAAAAATGATACAGAAGTACTCCTTCTTGCTCCAATTGAAAAGCTGCAGGGAATGTATGCTGTTGCCAAGCTTGCTGGCAATCATCTCTATCTTGCTAAGGATTTTTTTGGCAAAAAACCACTCTACTATTACTGTGATGGGAAATCTTTTATTTTCGCATCTGAAATCAAAGCAATTATTACATATCTAGGGAAATATGAGTACAATCCAAAAGCCCTGAGTGGCTACCTCTCTTTTGGTGCACTTCCAGACAAAACAACTTTTTATTCGAATATCTACAAACTTGTAGGTGGACAAGTTCTAGTCTTAGATATACATTCTTTACAATATACTCTCAAAAGGAGTTTTTCTCTCCCATCTACTTCACAGGACTCTTTGCAGACTCTTATTGAAAAGAGTGTAGCACAGAGATTACAGGGGGATTTTGAAGTTGCAGCTCTATTGAGTGGAGGTGTAGATAGTTCACTTGTGAGTGCTCTTGCCAAAAGAGCCCAGGGGAGACTACATACATATAGTATAGGATATCATGAGGGTCGCTATAGTGAACTACCCTATGCAAAAGAGGTAGCAGAGTTTATAGGAAGTGAACATCATGAGATCATTATGAGTGAAGATAACTTCTGGCAGACTCTTGAGAGAGTTTTTGCACATTTTGATGAGCCTGTGGGAGATAGCGCAACGATACCTCTTTGGTTTTTGTTTGAACGGATTAATGAGGATGATTGGCGGGTCGTATTAAGTGGAGAGGGCGGAGATGAGATATTTTTGGGATATAGGCAGTACTTTGAATTTGCAGATCTTTACAAAGGGCGCGATCTCAAATACAAAAACTGGCTCAAGAACTATTTTCGCTCCCACTTTAGCCCCAATAAAGAGTGGGAGTGGTACAAAAGAGTATTTAGCGGGGAGATAGTTTTTCGTGGAACGAATGAGGTCTTCACTGATTTGCAAAAAAATCTCTTTTTGCGACAAAATGTCAAAGATGGTGATTCACTGGAATTTTTGCAAGATATATTAGCACTTGTCAGTGAAGAAGATCTGTTTACATTCTTTACTTCAGTGGATCTGCGCACCCGTCTTGAAGCACTTTACTTGCATAAGCTTGATATGGCAAGTATGGCACATAGTATAGAAGCACGCACACCGCTACTTGATAAAGATATTCTTGCAGCTGCTCTTACCAATTCCCAAAGAAGTAAAGCACCAAAATATCTTCTCAAGCAGATTGCACAAAATTTTATAACAAGGAGTATTATAGAGAGGAAGAAGAGAGGGTTTTCCTACCCATGGTTAGAGTGGTGCAGGCGCAAAAATATTGATGTAGAGCTTGTGAAAATCAATAGGGAAGCTGGATTTTTCAAACCAGAGCAGCTACAGTTTCTAATAGAGAATGCAAAGAGAAACCGCTTTACACGTCACTACTGGTTGGTCTTTGCATTTTTATATTGGTGGAAGAGAAGATTCTTATAAAATCCGTGGAAGGGTTATTCCTTGTTGCCTTTGATATTTTCCACTTTTATCTTTGTAACTTACTTCACACTCCTCATCACCTTCAAAAAAGAGTACTTGGGCTATACCTTCATTGGCATAGATTTTGGCCGGGAGTGGAGTGGTATTGGAGATTTCGATTGTAATGTGTCCTTCAAATTCAGGCTCAAATGGTGTTACATTGACAATGATTCCACAGCGAGCGTATGTGCTTTTGCCCACACAAATTGCTAGGACATTGCGAGGAATACGAAAATATTCAACCGTGCGAGCCAGCGCAAAAGAGTTGGGAGGGACAATGCAGACATCACCTTTGAAATCTACCACATTACGCTCATCAAAGTGCTTAGGATCCACAACTTCAGCATTAACATTTGTAAATATTTTAAACTCATCACTCACACGTATATCATATCCATAGCTACTGAGACCATAGCTTACAACACCTCTGCCTACTTGATTTTCGCAAAATGGCTCTATCATCCTCTCTTGGAGTGCTTTTTGGCGGATCCAGCAGTCGGCTTTAAGTCCCATAAATTCCCTTTGCAAAGTTGTTTTTACAATTTTTATGATATTATAGCAAATACTAAATATTATATTTTCCAAATACCCTGCATAAGGACTTTTTATGGACTTCAAAGAGATCAAAGAGCTTATGAGATTGTTTGACAAAAGCGGTCTATCACGATTTAAACTCAAAAAAGGTGATATGGAAATTTCACTGCAAAAAGGTAGTGAAGTTGCTGCAGCAGCTTCAGTCTCAGCACCACAACCTCAAGTACAACCACAAGCATCAGTCTCAGCCTCGACTCCTACGACTCCTGATCATGAGAGTGCTGTAAAGAAGGGTGAGTATATCACTTCTCCGATGGTTGGGACATTCTATCGCGCTCCAAGTCCGGATAGCCCTCCCTTTGTACAAGTAGGTGATACAGTGAAAAAAGGACAGACTATCGGCATTATAGAGGCGATGAAAATTTTTAATGAGATAGAAGCAGAGTTTGATTGTAAAATTTTGGAGATTTTAGTCGAGGATGGGCAGCCAGTAGAATATGATATGCCACTCTTTTTGGTTGAAAGGCTCTAAATGGCAAAGCTTGAGCGCATACTCATAGCAAATAGAGGTGAAATTGCCCTGCGAGCCATTCGCACCATCAAAGAGATGGGTAAAAAAGCGATAGCTGTCTACTCTACCGCTGATAAAGACGCCCACTATCTCAAGCTTGCCGATGCAGCCATTTGTATAGGCGGAGAGAAGAGCAGTGAGAGCTACCTCAATATTCCCGCAATTATCAGTGCAGCAGAGATTGCTGAGGCTGATGCAATATTTCCTGGTTACGGTTTTTTGAGTGAAAATCAGCAGTTTGTAGAGATCTGCAATCTTCATGGTATCAAATTTATCGGTCCCTCTTTGGAAGTGATGCAGCTTATGAGTGACAAGAGTAAAGCCAAAGAGGTTATGAAAAAAGCAGGCGTACCTGTAGTCCCTGGTAGTGACGGAGCGATCAAGAATATTGATGAAGCGAAAAAAATAGCAAAAGAGATCGGCTACCCTGTAATTTTGAAAGCTGCAAGTGGCGGTGGCGGTAAAGGGATGCGTGTGGTTGAGGATGAGAGCTATATAGAAAATGCATACCTTGCGGCTGAGAGCGAGGCGATTAGCGCTTTTGGTGATGGTACGATCTATATGGAAAAATTCATTCGCCAGCCGCGCCATATAGAAGTGCAGCTTCTTGGAGATAGCCATGGTAATGTGGTACATCTTGGCGAGAGAGACTGCTCTTTGCAAAGACGCCACCAAAAAATGCTAGAAGAGTCGCCAGCAGTATTTTTGGATGATGAGACAAGAGCAAAACTCCATGAGACAGCAGTCAAAGCTGCCAAAGCCATAGGGTATGAGAATGCTGGAACGATAGAATTCTTGGTCGATGCAGATAAGAATTTCTACTTTATGGAAATGAATACAAGATTGCAGGTGGAACATCCTGTAAGTGAAATGGTAACAGGGATTGATATAGTGGAGTGGATGATACGTATAGCAGAGGGAGAGCAACTCTTTGCGCAAGAGGATATAGATTTCAAAGGGCATGCGATTGAGTGCCGTATCAATGCTGAAGACCCTGTTAAATTTATTCCAAGTCCAGGAAAAATCAAAAGTTGGATAGCCCCAGGTGGCAAAGATGTACGATTAGATACACATGTCTATTGTAGCTACATCGTTCCGCCATACTACGACTCCATGATTGCAAAACTTATAGTCTGGGGAGAAGATCGCTCAAGAGCTATAGCAAAAATGAAGAGAGCGTTGAATGAGTTTGAGGTGAGTGGTATAAAGACCACTATAGATTTTCATAGAAAAATGATGGAAAATCCAGATTTTATCAACAATACATATGATACGAAATATATTGATGAAAAGTATCTTCGCTAGTTTGCTGCTTTTTCTCTTTGGAGGATGCGCATCGAAGGTTTGTGGTGTTGATGAAGAGATTTTTAAAAATTTCAATAAAGTACAGCAGGCAGTTATATGCAAAAAGTATGTAGAGCACCAAAAGAGAATCGAAGAATATAATGCCAAAAGAGCACTCTTAGAGGAGCAAAACCACAAAAAGATGCTAGAAAATGAGAGCATCAAGCTCAAAGCTCTCTATGCAAAAGCCTATAATTGTGATCGCTATGATGGCTTTGCACCAGTAAAGCTCCTTGTCTCTTTCAAAGGAGCTGCTGGATATAGCAAGAAAAAATTTAAGCCCCTCTACCCAAAAGTTATCCGCATTGTAGAGGGGGAAGCGAAGAGGGTTTGCTTGCAGACTGCTCGTAGGCGCTTTAGTGATAAACACTGCTTCTGGATAGCTCTGTATGAAGGCAATCTCTATATTAATATTGATCCAGCCAGAGGAAAATCGTGGATGAAGCGCTATGTGATAGAAGGTGATATAGATACAAATCGTGATACTGTAGTATTACCAATCGATTCAGTAGTGGCTACAACAGTAGAGTTTTATGCTGATGGAAACTATTTTCGTCTCACTGTGAAGCTTAGACCAAATTTTGCTCAAAGGTTTTAATCAAAGAATCTGCACTTTTTCTACTTTGTCGAGGTGTTTGTAGAGGTCTTTGCTAATATGGAAGCCTCCAATATCGATAAGTGTAGTAATGATACCGCTGATGCGAGCCACTTTGAGTGCTGGTGAAATATCTTTGTCTTTGCAAAGTACTTTTATCTGTTCTACTTGCTTATTGAAAGCAAGATGTGCGATATCGAGGCCTATGAGCATATCTACCTTTTTTTGTGCGATAACCGGATTGCCATCAGGCATCTGTCCAAGTACTTGCAGCTCTCCCAAACGCAAAGAGATGTAATCTTTCTTTACTAACTCTTCGAGCATATTTTCAGAGACTTCTATGATGCGATCGATCTTTTGCTGCTCTTTTTTGTATATTTGAAGATACTTTTTTGCATTGCAGCCAGGTCTTTTAGCAAAGGTCTCTTCTATCTCTTGGGGCTTGAGAGGTTTTGCGGTATAGAAAAATATCTTGAAGATCTCTTCATAGGGACTAAAGCAACTCAAAAAGAGATCATATATCTTATCTGGGTCGTTGTAGTCAAACTGCTTGTAGTAGGGGTCTTTTTGCTGCAAATAGTTGATCTCTTTGCGAAAATTTTCCCAATCAACTAGAAGTGCTACACGTTTCATAATGCTGCTATGGCTCCCCGCAGAGGGAGAGAATCAGTGGAGCTCTTCATTGAGCTTGACCTCTTTGTTGGAGCGAAAGACCTTCATCTGTCCGCTTGTAGAGTCTTGACGGAAATGGAGTCCACTAAGACCAGCGAGTTCTCTTCCTTTGAAGATCTCTTTATATTCCGCATCCCAAGATGGGTTTGCCTCTTTTATTTTTTCAAACTCAGCTGGAGCCATGAAGAATTTAGTTCCTTCTAACACAGCTATTCCAGCATCGACGATACAGCCATCTCCTAGCGGAATACCTGTGACAGAGTTTGCTCCAAGCAAGCAGTTTTCACCTATACTAATTGGATTGCCGCTTGTTCCGCTAAGCACTCCAAGAATACTTGCACCGCCACCAACATCGCTTCCTTTTCCAACGACTGCGCTAGAGCTAATACGCCCCTCTACCATGACAGGTCCTAAAGTTCCAGCATTGAAGTTGATGTAGCTCGCCCCTGGCATTACCGTAGTTCCAGCTGCAAGTTGAGCACCCATGCGTACTTTACTAGCATCGAGGATACGGGTATTGTCTGCTGGGATGATGTGCTGCAAGAATCTTGGGAACTTATCTACTGCATCGATGATTGGATATTGTCCACTCATTTTGAGTTCAAGCTCATGTTCTCTGAGCCAATCAAGCTCGATTGGCGTATTGCCACTCCACGCTACGTTATGGAGTACTCCAAAGGCTCCATTGAGATTGAGGCTGCGAAGAGCTGCTTTGCCAGTAGAGAGTGCATAGAGTTTGAGATAGACTGCCTCTATGCTCTGTGGTGCTTCATCTGCAAATAAAAAGACGATGCGAAAATTTTGTAGCTCTTCTGCATCAAGGGTATTCAGATACTTGATTGCCTGCACGTTTTTGTGTGCATCACCTACCGCTTCATCTATCCATGGTGCGCAGTAGCTAAGAGCTTCAGCCACGAAATTTTGTGTCACATCAAAGACCGCTTCACTTCCATCAAGGGGTATGAGTGAGCCAGTTTCATGGAGTGCTTTTTGCAAAATCGCTGCACTTCCGAAATTTTCTTGCCAATTGATAAACGGAAAGACTGCTTGTAAAATTTTATCTGGGTTTTTTTGCCCTCTATCAATCCGCGCTATGCCAAACGCGAGAGGCTCGCGGTAGTAGCTACTTGTTTGAATCTCCTTAACCAGTGCGTAAAAATCCTCTTTTGTCATACTACTCCTTTGGTAATCTGTATACTTTGATATCTGCTGCGGCTTTTAGTTTATCGAAATATTCATTAATATTTTTTGGTGAGTTTTGATTGGATAATTTTTTCATAATGTAGCCTTTTGCCTCTTCAAATGGGATCTTCTCTAATCCTCTTTTTTTATTGACAAGTATGAGAAGATACTTATCCTGCAGAGGTATAATCGGCGTAAATGAGCCCTCAGGTGAGCTATTGATAAGAGCAGCAAACTGTGGATCTACTTTGCTAAGATCGAGCTGCTCTTGTCCCTTTTGGAGGATAAGAGGATCGTTTGGAGCGTAGAGTGGGTTTTGGCGAATACGCTCCAAAATCTCTTTGGATGGGGATATAAATTTTGTAATATCTGCCTCTTTTGCTATTGTGAACTCATTTGGATGTGTATCATAGTACTCTTTGAGATCACTCTCTTTTGGCATAGGATTGCTCAGCTTTGCAATCTTTTGGTAGAGTTTTTTACGCAATAGTTGACGCTTGAAGGTTTTGCGATAAGCTTCCCAGTCTATCCCTTTACTCTCAAGGGTTTGACGCAGTGTATAGCTATCCATCCCTTTGCTTCTTGCAAAGTTTTCTATTGCGCTATCAAGCTCTGCGTCGCTGAGTGTAATTCCGAGTTTCTTGATCTGCTCATCTTCGAGTTTTTGGCGAATAAGCAGATCGAGTGCTTGTTTGATAGGAATATGCAATGCTTTTGCTGTGCGTAAAATCTCGTAGGTTGTAATTGGTTCATTATTGACAGTGACTGCAATGGCATCCAAAACTTTAGCAAAGGTGAGGGAGACAAAAAGCAGCATCAAAAGAAGCTTTCTCATTCTTTTCCTTTATTGCGAACTGTTGTAAGATTTTACCAGCTTTTAACTAATATTGAAGTAAAATAGATATAAAAAAAAGGGATTCGATGGTTGTTACGAGATTTGCTCCAAGTCCTACGGGATACCTTCATATAGGAGGACTGCGTACTGCACTTTTTAACTGGCTTTGGGCACGCCACAATAATGGTAAATTTATCTTGCGTATTGAAGATACAGACCTTGCACGAAACAGCGAGGAGGCTACCAAAGCGATCCTTGAAGCATTTGATTGGGTGGGACTCGATTATGATGGAGATGTAGCATACCAGTCTCAACGTTTTGAAATTTACAAGCGCTATATCCAAAAGCTCCTTGATGAAGGCAAGGCTTATTATTGCTACATGACAAAAGAGGAGCTTGATAGGCTTAGAGAAGAGCAGATGCGAAGGGGTGAACGCCCTCGCTACGATAGACGCTATCGTGATTTTACTGGTACACCGCCAGAAGGCGTACAGCCGGTGGTGCGCATCAAAGCGCCGCTAGAAGGTGATATCGTTTTTGAAGATGGCATAAAAGGGACAATTACTATCAAAGCTGATGAACTTGATGACTTTATCATTGCGCGCAGTGATGGGACTCCTACTTACAACTTTGTCGTGGCGATAGATGATGCTTTGATGGGTGTGACTGATGTGATCCGTGGAGATGATCATCTCTACAATACTCCCAAGCAGATCATTGTTTATGAAGCGTTGGGGCTGAAAATCCCAAGATTTTACCATGTGCCGATGATTCTCAATGAACAAGGAAAGAAACTCAGCAAGCGTGATGGCGCAATGGATGTGATGGAGTATAAACGCATGGGGTATCTGCCTGAAGCACTTCTCAATTTCCTCGTGCGTCTTGGATGGAGTCATGGGGATCAAGAGATATTTAGTCTGCAGGAGATGATAGAGCTTTTTGATCCAAAGGATATCAATAAATCTGCTTCAGCCTATAACCTCTCCAAGCTTCAATGGCTCAACGCTCACTATATCAAAAACTCTCCCAATGCAAGACTCGTAGAACTTTTAGAAGATTTTGGCATTTTTCTAGCCGATCATGACAAAAAGGAGATCTTGCTTGATGCGCTCAAAGAGCGAGCAAAAACTATCAAAGAGCTTGCAGAAATGGCAAAAGATATCCTCGAAGAGCCAAGTGAATATGATGCGAAGGCGTGCAAGAAAGCGTGTAAGGGTGAATGGAGAGAGATTTTACAAGCATTCTTAGACAAGCTTCGCTCTTTGCAAGCACACCTACCAACAGATTTTCATGCAATTATTGAGGAGGTTGTCAACGAAAAAGAGATCGGATTTGGCAAGATCGGGCAGCCTCTGCGTGTGGCTCTTACAGGCAAGCTCGGGGGCCCAGATCTAGCTGATATTATGGCGATCATTGGAAAAGATGAGACAATCAGACGTGTAGAAAAACTTTTAGAGGCAAAAAATGAAAATAACTAAAGCCGAAGCTCTAGCATATCACAAGCTTCATAAACCTGGCAAAAAAGAGATCGCAATTACCAAACCTTTTGCAAGTCAGCGAGATCTTGCTACTGCATATACACCAGGGGTTGGGTATGTAAGTCAAGAGATCGCTCAAAATCCAGACCTAGCATATGAGTATACCACCAAGGGAAACTTCGTTGCAGTCGTAACAAATGGCACAGCAGTATTGGGTCTAGGAGATATCGGACCACTAGCAGCAAAGCCTGTGATGGAAGGGAAAGCAATTCTTTTCAAAAAGTTTGCAGGCATAGATGCAGTGGGAATTGAGGTGGATGAAAAGGATCCTGAGAAGTTTATTGAGGTGGTGCGAGCAATATCACCAACATTTGGTGGTATCAATCTTGAAGATATCAAAGCACCAGAGTGTTTTGAGATGGAAGAGAGACTCAAAGAGATTACAGATATTCCAGTCATGCATGATGATCAGCACGGTACCGCAATCGTCACAACTGCTGGGCTTCTCAATGCCTGTGAGATTACAGGACGCAACCCAAAAGATCTCAAAGTGGTCATTGTTGGTAGTGGAGCTGCTGCAATTGCAAGTGCGAAGATGTATCGCTACTTTGGGATTGAAAATATTATTCTCATCGACTCAAAAGGGGTTGTGCACAAAAGCCGTACCGATCTTAATAGCTATAAACATCAGTTTGCCTATCCACAGACCCTCTCGCGCCAAGAGGCATTCGCTGAAGCTGATATGGTCTTGGGACTCTCACAGCCTGGAACAATTTCACAAGAGGATATTGCATTGATGAAAGAGGCACCTTTTGTCTTTGTCTGTTCCAATCCTGTACCAGAAATTATGCCTGATGAGGTGAGAGCCGTAAGGCCCCAAGCTATTATTGCCACAGGGCGCAGCGATTTTCCTAATCAAGTCAACAATGTGCTAGGGTTTCCTTATCTCTTTCGTGGAGCTTTAGATACAAGAAGCAGAGCAATCAACTATGAGATGATGATAGCTGCAGCCAAAGCTTTGGCAAAGATTGCGCACCTTGAAGTACCGGAAGAGATCGAAAAGATCTATGGCAAAAAGTTGCAATTTGGCACAGAGTATATCATCCCAACACCTTTTGATCCACGCCTCATAGTAGAGATATCAATAGCTGTTGCTCAAGCTGCAGTGCAAAGTGGTGTTGCAAGAAAAGAGCTTAATTGGGATACATATAGAAAACATCTTAGCCAGCTTCTTAAAACTTCGGCTGTGGTTTAGCCAAGAAGTAGCCTTGCGAGTAGTCAATACCTAGTGTTTTGACCTCCTCAAGGATCTCTTTGGAACTGACAAATTCAGCTACAGTTTTGATACCCGATTTTTTTGCCAGGTAGATAATTGCTGAGACGATGAGTTTTGCATTTTCATCGTGTGGAAGTGTCTGGATCAAAGAGCCATCGATTTTGAGATAATCGATATCGAGGTTGAAGACGTGAGCAAAATTGGAATAGCCACTTCCAAAATCATCAAGTGCCACTTCGCATCCATAGCCTCTTACAATGGAGATAAAATCTTTAACAGCGTTATAGTCCGAGAGGGTCTCACTCTCCAATATCTCAAAAGTGACAAGTTTTTCTATACCTGGATACTGCTCAAAAATCTTGCCAAAGAAAGAGATAACTTGAGGGTCTTCGATATCGCGCATAGAGATATTGATAGCAATCGGCTTTTTGTATTCATATGCATATATAAAACTCTTCTGGGTAATTTTGAGAGTGATATCACGATAGAGGCGGATCTCTTTTGCTATCTCAAGATAGGGATGAATCGACTCTATGGTATTATTGTGTTTGAGACGAGCGAGAACTTCATATTTAATAATTTTCCCATTTGTATTATCGATGATTGGTTGATAGTAGGGGATTATATTATTTTGGTCAATAGCCTCTTTTAATATTTTGCTACGTTGGATATTTTTTTTGATCTGATCAAAAAAGCCGATTCTCTCATCATATGTAAAGTAGAGCAAATTGATATTTTGTTTGACAAATTTGAGTGCCATATCTGCGGTCTCAAGGAGAGGGCGCTTGCGCGTTATACCGATACTTACTGTTATATACATTTGGGCACTTTTGAAGACAATTTTATTGTTATTGAAGTACTCTATAATCCTCTTTGCAAATGTAGCATCATCTATCGGAGTCTCTTCTTCTATTAAGATACCAAAATCGTCTCCTCCCACTCTATAGAGCTTTGCATTGTATTTAGGTGGGATGATTGTTTGAAGAGCTTTAGCGACTTCTCGCAGAATATGATCACCCACTCTATTTCCATAAAAATCGTTATAGTGCTTGAAACCATTGATGTTCACAAGGGCAAAGAAAGGTGTTTTAATTTTGCGCACATCTACTTTGAACGCACGTCTGTTATAAAGATTTGTCAGATCATCAGTAATTGCACTTTGGCGTAGTTTTTGCTCAAGAGCTCGCAGCGCTCTGTTTTCTCTATCAAGGCGCCAGATGAAGTAGATGATCAAGAATATAGCTAGAAGGAAAAAAAGTATAGTGATGAAAAAGAGGAGATTGACCTTTTTGGCATCATCTTCTATTCTTTTGTGAAGCCTCTTCTCAATTTCTTTGAGCGTAGTAAGAGTAGAGGTGTTAATAATGCCATTGAGTTGCTGCGAATAGATGGGAAAACTTTTTACTATGAGTTGAAGGTGGTGAAGGAGATGGCGTCCATCTTCACTCTTTTTGAGAGATTTTTCAAGATTTTGAAGTGTTGCTTTACTCTCAGCCAAGTAGGTCTTGTCAAATGTATTTTTGTAAATGACTGTTTCTAATATAAGTTCTAAAAGTTTTTGTTTCTCTTCACTATTGAGAGTTTTTGGAAGATTATCAGTGAGATTTGCTAAGAAAATAAGGGAGTTTTTCATAGTTGAATTGAGGATGAGGTAGTGTGAAATTGCTTCTATTCTTTGCTCAACAGCTTTTTTATATTTTTTTACTTCATCTGCAAGGTCAATATAGTTGTTTGCAAGAAGCTGATTGATGAGAGTATCTATCTTTTTTATTAGTTCTTTTTGTGTATTGGCAAGCTCATCATAGTTATCATAGAGATAAAAAGAGGTTTTGAGAAGCTGATAGTTAAGATCAGTTTCTAATTCATAGATGCTGTATATTGTAGTGTAGAGTCCATGTTTATTGGTAAAGAATGCTTTTGCAAAGTGCTCATAATAAAATAGTAATCCCAAAGTGATAAAAGCAAGTACGAGAGTTAGGGCAATTGATCGGAGTCTTTTAGGCATTATTGTGTAGGTACCTTTCCGGTGAGAGTAAGTAAAAAGCTCTCTAAAAGATCCACTTGTTTGTCGTTCAATTTTACTCCAAGGTTGTATATTGCCATAAGCTTGATTGCATTACGTAGATCTTTGACGCTTCCATCGTGAAAATATGGTGCCGTTAGGGCAATATTACGCAGTGTTGGAACTTTATAGACATAGCGATCTTTTGGGTCTTTTGTGATTTTATATCTATCATCGAGTGCTTTGCCTTTATAGGGGTAAAAAATTCCGATCTTTTGATAGGAGTTTCCGCCAATATTCACACCATTGTGACATGTAGCACAGCCAAGTTTTTTAAAGAGAATATACCCATTATACTCTTTTTCGGTAAGTTTTGTCTCGCCTCGCAAAAATCTATCAAATTTGCAATCTGGTGTAATGAGGCTTTTTTCATATTCTGCGATTGCAATAGCGACTTGATCGATTGTAATAGCAGAAGTGTGAAAAAGTTTTTGAAAAAGCGGCTGATAGAGGGTAGAATTTTGCAACCTTTGCATTATGAGAGAATCCTCCATATCCATCTCTACGCTATTGTGCAAGGGTCCAAGTGCTTGTTCTTTGAGATCTTTTGCTCTACCATTCCAAAATTGGGCAAAGTTAAAAACCGCATTCAATACAGTTGGAGAGTTCATGTGGCCTTTGCGCCCATATACTCCTATAGAGACCGGGGAATTGTCAGCTCCTCCATGTGAAAAATTGTGGCAGCTAGCACACGAAACGGAATTGTTGCGTGAGAGAATTGGATCAAAAAAAAGGAGTTTCCCAAGTTTTGCAAGATCACGGTTATACGATACGCTCTTTGGTATCGGCTTGATAGGTTCATGTGCGAAGAGAGCTGTTGTGAGAATGAGTAGAGCGAATATTCTTTGCATCGTTGCCTCGGGATTTTTTTTGCTCTATTATCGCTAAAGAGAGAAATTTTTTGAGTGCGAGCTCCTCTTTTTTTCCGATAGTATAGTGGATAAATTCCAAGTAGGTGCGAATCTGCTTGATGCTAAGGCCGCTTCGCTTTGCATAGCGTTTGAGGATGTAGTGTGGGATTTTTATATGCGAGTGTAGAAATTTGTTGCTGAGCCTTTTGTAACGATAATCTTTGCATCTGTAGCAAAAGCGTGCAAAAACAAAAGGGAGTTTGTAGCGCTTATACCATAATGTTGCGAGATCTTGACAATCACCTTGATGCAACAGTGCTTTATCTCCTATGAGCACACGTCCTTGGACTCCTAAAATGTGAGCGAGAATATTGGATGTATTGGAGTCGCTATCTGGCATATCCTCGCCTGGACAGATCAAAACGCTTAGAACCTTTTTATTGGCAACTATACCAAGTCTGCTGCACTTTTGATTGCGAGAGAAGATACTTGAAATTACAGCCGCTTCGACACGTCTTTTTTTGTAGAGCCTATTGACATGACTTGGCACCCCTTTATAAAATTCGAGGGCTGATTTTTCCTGGAATGTAAGCTCTCTTTTTAAAAAAACATAGAATGGTAACAGGTTGATAAAGTCAATTTTTCCAATTATCATGGGTCTAATTATATGGTAAAATTCCTAAAAAAGGATAGCAATGGTAACAGTAGAATTTCTCGGTCCAATTGGCAAAAAACCTATGCAGATTGAAGCAAAAACCCTCAAAGATGTTGCAAAAGTTTTGCAGCAAGACCAAGAGCTGAAAAAGTGGCTTGCAGAATCAGCCGTTGCAGTCAATGATAAGCTTGTAGATAGTCTCGATATCGCACTCAAAGATGGAGACAAAATCTCTCTCTTGCCACCGGTATGTGGAGGATAAGATGCTTGAACTCTATAGGGGACAACTCGATGTTGATAAAATCTTTAGTCGCTGGAGGGCATGGGGGGAGGATAAAAATTTTGGAGCCTTTATTACTTTTGTAGGAACTGTGCGCGCTGAAAATGGAATAGAGGCTCTCAGTTTTGATGTATATGAGCCGATATTGCGCACATGGTTTGATGAGTGGCAAGAAAAGGCAAAGCAAAGAGGTGCAGTTTTGAAAATGGCACACTCAATCGGCAATGTGCCTGTGCACACATCAAGCTACATGGCTGCTGTCTTTAGTCCCAAAAGACGCGTAGCCCTTGAGCTTATTGATGAGTTTGTGGAAGATTTCAAAGCCCATGCACCAATTTGGAAATATGATGTTAAAAATGGTGAGCGGATCTATGCAAGAGATAGGAGCCAAAAACTCCCTCAAAGTGGTCTTTTAGATAGATTTTAGCAAGAGTCTGTGGATAAGATTTGTAAGAGCGAGCAGATCTTTGCTCACTTTGGCTTGTTCTAAAGCCTCTTCAATTGCAGCTGTATCGATATTTTTTTCTTTGATGTAGTTATCTAGCCCTTCAAGTAGTGTTTCCCTAGATCTTGTGAACTCCACCACTCCTCTAGCGCTTACTGTTACAAAATATTCTACCAAATTGACAAGCTGCTTTTTGAGATCTCTTTGGATGGAGTTGTTTGGTGTAATAGCATAAATGAGTGCCAAAATTGCATCGATTTTAAAACGTTTGATGATTGCATCGATGAGTGCGAGAACTTCTTGGAGTTTAAACTCCTTGAGCTCTTTGATAAAGATTGCTATATAGATAAATTTTATGAGATCAATAAATTGCATGAAGTTATCACTGTGATCTTTTTCCAAATTGAGAAACGCTGCTATTTCTTGCTTGTAATTAAGAATATGAAAAGGCTCGAGATTAAACTCTTCATGATTGCGCACCGCCCACTGTACTGCAAAAGCCACCGAGTCTTCTATCTGTAAAAGAGCATCAAAGAGCTTCTCTTTGAGCATGAACGATTGTTCATATAGCTCCTTTTTGACTTTTGTAATACCAAGAAGAGTGTAGAGGAGGAGGTATGCCTTGATTTTGATGGTAAAGCGCTGGTCTCCAAGCTCATCGTAATCGCTGACAAACGTAGCTCCAGCATTATTGATGATAATATTTGCAGCTATTGTGGCAATTATCTGCTTGCGTAGTGGGTGAGAGAGTATCTCTTTTTCAAAGAATGGGTAGAGCTTTTTGGGGAAATATTTATAGAGATAGTGCTCAAAAAATGGCTCATCTCCAAGTGGAGAATGGAGGATGAAGTTTTTTAGAAAAATCTTTGAAAATGAGAGTAAGATACCAAGAACGGGTCGTACAATAGCACCATCAGCCCCAATGACTTGGTACATCTCTTTGGGTCTTGGAATTGCAAAATCTTTGCGTTTGAAAAACTCCACCTCTCTCTCCACAATATCGATAGTTTTGAGAAATTCTTCTTGCAAAAGCACTGAGCGTTTTGCATCGAGTGTGATTGCAAGAGGCTGGAGATAGTTGGTATCAAATACTTTTGCAAGCACCTCTTGGGTGAGGGACTTGAGCGTTGCTACTCTTCTCTCCTCATCGATTTTTCCCTCATCCAAAGCCTGGTTGAGCACGATTTTTGTATTGACCTCATAGTCGCTTGTATTTACACCTGCGCTATTATCGATGCTATCGAGATTAATATGTTTGCCTTTTTTTGCATATTCGATTCTCGCTTTTTGTGTAAATCCTAGATTGCCGCCTTCACAAACGGCGTAGGCTTTGAGATCTTTGGCATCTACTCGCACATTTTCATTGGCTTTGTCTGCTATATAGATATTGAGCTCGTCACTTGCTTTGACGTATGTTCCAATCCCTCCGATATAGAGTAAATCCACTTTTGCACAAAGGAGCTTCTTTGCAAGCTCTTCGCCACTGAGATACTCTTTTTTTATACCGAGGAGTTTTTTGATTTGGGGTGAGAGAGTGATCTTTTTGGCGCTGCGACTAAAAACTCCTCCTCCTTTGCTAATTTTTTTGGGATCATATGCATCCCAGCTTTTTTGCTCTTCAAAGAGTCTTTTGCGCTCTTCGTATGCAATTTTAGGATCGGGATTTGGGTCTATGAAGATCTCTTTGGAGCTTATTGCTCCAAGGAGTTTGGCGTTTGGATTGATGAGCAAGCCATTGCCAAAAACATCTCCTCGCATGCTTCCTGTACCAACTATTGTAAGTGGATCTTTGAAGATATCAATACCGCGGTTTATAAAGTGGTGGGCTGCGCTGATCCATGCACCATGGGCTGTGACACCGAGTTTTTTATGGTTATAGCCTGTACTTCCTCCGCTAGCAAATGCATCGCGCAGCCAGTAGCCTTTTTTGATAGCAATGGTGTTGGCAACATCGCTCATATCTGAAGTACCTTTATCAGCAGCTACGACAAAGTAAAAGTCTCCTTTTTTGGTTGGCTTTTTGTTGATGAGATCGAGCATTGCATCAATATAGAGGGAGTAGTAGTGGGTAAAAGTAGCCTTATCGACACTCTTTTCGATATAGATGCCTCCTTTTCCGCCAGCAGGTACAATGATGGCATTTTTCATCTCTTGTGTTACCATCAAAGATTTGATCTCTTGGCGAAAATCCTCCCTATCGCTCCAGCGAATACCACCTCTACTTACTTTATCTATACGCAGATGCACTCCTAAAAAATCCTTGTGGTATACAAAGATTTCGATATTTGGATTGAGATCATCGAGGAGATGTTTGAAGCGATCAACCGCAAATTTGAACGATTTTGTCTCTTTTTGCATAGAAAAGTTTGATCGAGTGATATTGCGAACCACTTCGCTGAGTAGATGCAAAAGTTTATACTCTTCAAAATTTTCGACTCCCTCAAGATACTGCGTCATTGATTCGCTACTTTTTTTGCTAAAAAAGTTTTCACACAAAAGTTTTGCAAAAGGGTGATGGATTTTGAGAAGTTTGACGATACTCTCCTCTTTTTTGCCGCCAACAAGCTGACCCATATATTTAACCATAGCACGCAAAAATATGATCTGCTCAAGTCCTATCCCTTCACTGATAGCAAGGGCATAGAGGGAGCATTTGTGTAAGATTTTGCCAGATATTGCTTGCAAAAATATCTCTTTGAAAATCTTTTGATTTTTTTCAAGCTCTTTAGAAGGAGCAAGTATGACCATTTTATTAATATAAATATCACCTATTTGAGCGGTGATATTGTCTTTGACTGCGATATCAAAATTGTGAAGGAGCAAAATGATGTCTGAGAGATTGAAATCTTCTTTGGAATAGAGTGTAAGAGTTGTAGTGGGTGCAAATTGGATGGCAAGATCAACACTCTCTATATTTGAAGCAATCTGTCGATCTTCGCTTGTAACTGCATCGGCGCAATTGAGTTCCATCATTTACCCTTTTTACGTATGCTTGTATTGTATAATAGCACACAAAAGATAAGGATGTGTAGATGATAAGTTTCGAAGATTCTATGCAGATTCTCAATTCATTAGAGGTCAAACCGGTAGGAGTACAAAAGCTCTTTGTCACAGATGCCCTCGGCTACTATTTAGCTCAAGATATTATAGCCGATAGCGATAATCCTACAGCACCTACTGCAGCAATGGATGGCTATGCTGTGCGCTATGTAGATCAGGAGCTGGGTAGGCTCAAAGTAGTTGGTGCTACTCCAGCAGGGAGTGAAGTAAAAAGTGCAGTAGCAAAAGGAGAGGCTATCAAGACCTTTACTGGTTCACTTATGCCTCCAGGAGCCGATACGCTCATTCCTATCGAAAATGTGGAAGTAGAGGGTGATGATATCATTATTAAAGAGCCTGTGAAGAGAGGGTTTAGCGTCAGACCTATTGGTGAAAATTACAAAAAAGGTGAAGTTTTAATTCAAAAGGGGAGCAAGATAGGTTTTGCAGAAGTGGGAGTAATGGCGAGCCTCAATGTCGTGATGCCAAAAGTGTATCAAAAGCCAAAAGTTGCGATTGTAGCAACGGGAAGCGAAGTGCTTGAGATTGGACAAGCCCAGACAAACAGTGCACAGATTCGCAGCTCCAACAACTACACCATAGAATCTTTGGTAAAACTCCACCATGCTAAGCCTATTCAACTTGGTGCTATCAAGGATGATAGAGAATCTATCACCAAAGGTCTCATAGAGGCTCTTGAAAGTGCTGATATGGTAGTAACAACAGGAGGAGTGAGCGTAGGAGACTACGATTATGTCAAAGATGTTATCCGCGACACTCTTGGGGCGGATGTGGCTTTTAAAGGTGTGGTGATCAAGCCTGGGCAGCATGTGATGGTAGCGAAAAAGGGTGAGAAGTTTATCGTAGGACTGCCTGGATTTGCATATTCGAGCACAGTGACGTTCATGCTCTATGCTCTGCCACTTCTTTATCGCCTCCAAGGTACCGAGTACAAACCAAAAATCGTTATGGCTACGCTTAAAGAGCGATTTCGCAAAAAGAGCAAAAAAACCGAGTTCACTCCTTGCCGTGTCACAATTGAAGGAGGGGAGTATTTTGTCGATTTTGCAGGGAATAAAGAGGGAAGCAGTGCAATTTTGACTAATATGCTAGGAGATGATAGAGGACTTGTGGTTACAAAGCCCCAAGAAAAAGACAAAGAGCCGGGAGAGCGCGTAGCAGTTTGGCTCATTAATCAATAGAAGGAGAATGTATGAAGAAAATCTTGCTTTTAACCTTTTTTCTTGTTTCACTCTTTGCAGCACAGACAGATGTAAAGAGTTTTACACTTACAACTATTACAAATAAAACAATTCATATAACCGTCAACGATGAGGGAATAAAGGTCAAGGAGTATCCAAATAAAGTGATTATCCTCGACTTTTTTGGCAAACGCTGTCCTCCGTGTCAGATTATGATACCAAGGCTTGTGAAACTGCAAAAAGCACAAGCGAAGAAGGTGCAAATCATAGGAATCCATGTACAAGAGCCATTGGATCTGTATGATATGCAAAGGCTGCAAAAAATTGGTGTGACCTATCCGGTAGCTGACTATCTCTCATCAAAAGAGAATAGAGCGTTTGTTGAGTATATCTCCATGCTTACAAATTGGAGTGGATCCATTCCTTATATGCTTCTTTTTGATCGCAAAGGGCGATTTGCTACTGCGCATGTGGGATTGGAGCGCTATGAAGATCTCTATAATAGCGTAGAGATGCTCTATGATTTGCAAGATACAAAACAAAAAAGAGCACAAAAAAAGAGCAGCCTCTAGGCTACTCTTTTTTCAAAAAATCTTTGATCGTCTTTTCATCAAGTTTTTCACTGTCATACTTGACAACGATAATCTTCTCTGATTCATTGATGTAAAAATCAGTCACACCATCCATGACTTTGAGCCCCGGGAGTTTCTCTTTATCGTAGTTATCAAAATCCAAAAAGAGATTTGCTCTTACTCCAGGATTACGCATTCCTGCTATCCAATATATCCAGACAATACAAACTAAAAGCACAAAAATTGCCACGGCTTTTTCGTGTCCATATTGATAGAGTAGACCCCCAATTGCACCACCTAGAAAGATCCCAATATAAGCAAATGTATTGGCGACACCAAGTGCAGCTCCTTTTTGGTGTACTTTTGCAAATTTGCTCACAAAGCTTTGCAAAAGAGGCTCAAACATATTAAAACCGATAAAGAAGAAGACTGCACCGATGGTAAAGAGTATAAATGAGTAGCTAAAGCCCATGAGAGCAAAAGCAGCGGCAATGAACAGAATTGAGACAATAAAAACCTCTTTACCTTTGTGGTACTTCTCACCAAAGACTGCAGCCGGCCCCATAGAGATAATTCCAAAGATTACTGCCGGTAAATAGACCTTCCAGTAATGTTCTGGACCCATACCAAACTTTTGCTTCATAAGAATTGGAATGAGGAAGAAGGCAATTGCCATGGTAGACGAGTGGAAGAGGAATGTTATATACATGCGCACAAGGTCTTTATCTTTGAAAACATGCTTGATTTTTGCTTCCTCTTCGCTGTAGTGGTGTACAATTTTTGGAGGTTCTGGTACTGCTGTAAAAAGAATGGCTAAAGCCATAATAGCCAAAATTGCAGTGAGCCAAAAGAGTGCTTTGACACTGTAGAGACCTCCAATGATTGGGCCGATAATCATAGCAGCTGCAAAACTAAGAGCTATCACCATCCCCATAACAGCCATAGCGTGAGCGCGCTCATCTTCGCGGACAAAGTCAGCAATCATTGCAGTAACAACACTTCCGATAGCCCCAGCACCTTGCAAGAAACGACCAAGGAGCAGCACCCAGATATTATCAGCTACAGCACAGAGCACCGATCCTGCTGCAAAAATGAGAAGCCCTATAAGGATAGTCTTTTTTCTTCCTATCTTATCACTTAAAACTCCGTAAGGTACTTGCAACAGGGCTTGTGTCAGTGCGTATCCACCTACAGCTACACCAGCCAAAAATGCATTTGATCCTGGCAGTTGCAATGCATATTGCGAAAGAACTGCTAGAACTATAAAGAGACCAAAAAATCTTAGCGCTACTATGAGACTAAGTGGTAAAACCTTTTTGACAATGGCTTTCAATACCCCTCCTTTGTGGTAAAATTTAGGCCAATTATACTCCAAATTTTTAAATAAAGGTCTATTATGCAAGTAGTGCTTGCTTCTAGTAATCGGGGCAAAATCAAAGAGATTCGAGAGCTTCTAGGTACAGATGTTGTGCCTTATCAAGAGCTTTTAGGGGATTTGGATATCATTGAAAATGGTAAGAGTTTTAAAGAGAATGCCATTATCAAAGCAAAAACCATCTATGATGCTTTGCAAAACCCTAGTGCAATAGTCATAGCTGATGATAGTGGTATCAGTGTACCAGCTTTAGGAGGAGAGCCTGGTATCTATAGTGCTCGCTATGCCAAAGAGGGTGCGAGTGATAAAGATAATCTCCAAAAACTGATAAACAAGCTCAAAGAAAAAGAGATCAAACGCACACCTGCATACTACACAGCAGCAATTGCTATAGCTTCAAAAGATGGCATCTTTACAGTGCATGGTTGGATGTGGGGAGATGTGATAGATGAAGCAAGAGGAGATAAAGGTTTTGGGTATGATCCAATGTTTATTCCCCAAGGATATGAGAAGACTCTTGGTGAGCTTGATAGTGAAATTAAAAGGCAGATAAGCCATCGTGCAAAGGCTTTAAAGCTAGCTAAAATAGTGTTGGAAAGATTGCAATGAGAGAAAAATTTTGTAAAGATCTTCATCACGTGTATCAGATGCTTCAAGATGAGCAAGAAGAGTTGCAAAAATTCTATGATCTTTTGCACTCGTGCCGCTCACTCTTTGATCCAAAAATGGAGGAGCGCTACTATATTATAGAGGAGTTTTTGGAATATCTTAGCTTAGAAGTAAACGAAGAGACAATGCTTGCAGCAATTACCCGTTTGGTAAATTTAAGAGAAGATGCGCTCTTGCAAGTCATAAGAGATTTGAGTGAGGATGAACAGATAAAAGTTCGCGAAAAAGCGTATGTATGGGTGAGTAATTACTATCTTTCTCTTTTTCAAAAAAGAATAGAAAAAATAGAAAAAGCACAGCTTCTCACTCCCTTTTATAGAGCAATTTTGCGCCATGCACATAGCATTGGAGAGGTTTTTAGCTCTTGGCATACAAGCTGGATGGCGCAAATTATATATGGAATCAATCGAGAGCTCTTTGAATTTTTCAATGGGGATGAAGAGAAGATTTTTTATATGTTGAATGAGAAACAACTCTTTGATAGAGGGCATAGTGGAGAGCCTGCAGATCGCAGTTATAGTGTGCTAAAAATTGATGAGGAGGGGAATTTTCATAGGCTCTCTTATGCCCAAGCCTTCAAAGAAGAGGTAGATTTGGCTCTTCAAAAAATCGATGAGGTTATCCAAGAGCTTGGAGATTTAGAAGATGAAGTATTTCATCTAGAAAACGAGTGGAGATACTATTTTAAAAAAATTAAAGAGGCATTAAAAGAAGAGGATCCAGATAGGCTTATAGCAAAATGGGCAGATGTGGATAGAGCTTGGATGCAAATTACTTCACCTGTGCAAATTGGTCATCCCCTTGAATACTATGAGGATCGCTACCGCAAAGCTGTGGCACTAGAGTGGGATGTACGTATAGAAAATCCAAAATATCCCAAAAAAGATCACAGCAAAAAGATGGAGCTGATGTTTCGCAAGCTCTACGATGAGCTTGGTGTGAAAGCTCCATCTGTTTATGAGAGTACATTGCAAAATCTCCAAAAAACGCAGCTCTATGTGGGAAGACCTTTTAGCTTCTATGGAAGTGAGTTTAATGGACTCTTTAGTGCTCAGGTAGTACCAAACGATGAGGTAGTGAGCAAAGAGCATGGAAAAAAGATCTTCGCCTATCCCGATATGATTCTCTCCTCACTCAAAGCAAAGCCACCTATGAAAATCACTACAAAAATTTTTGGCAAAGAGCTAGTAAAAAAGATACGCAGAGTTCTAGATGAGCCACAAATCTGGTACAAAATCTATGATATCTCTACTATCGGGCATGAGTATGGACATATTCTATGGATGGATGAGAGCAGCGAGATGCTCATGAATAGATCGGGAATGTTTAAAAATGCAGAAGAGTTTAAGGCCACAACGGGTGGACTAATAGCGCATTTTTTATTTGAAGATGATACATTATGGGAGTATCTTTTACACGATATTGCAGCCCGTGCAGTCTCACTCATTGGCTGGATGGAAGTAGATGAGGTGCAACCATACTATGTTGAGGGGCTCTTGCATCTGCAGGGTCTCTTTGCTTGTGGAGTTTTCTCCTTAAACAAGATATTGCTGTAGATTTTAGCTATGAGAAGTATATAAAATTAAAGAGTTGGTATATAAGAGAGTATAAAAATCTTATCTTAATTTATCTGAATAAAGAAAATTCAAAGAAATATTTAGATAGATTTATTAAAAAAGAGGGAAAGAGATTCCTCCCAAAAGAGATAGAGGTAGAAGCTTTTGTTCTTTATTATTATAATCTCTACAAACAGATAGGAACAGAGATTGAAAAGGAGATAGTATGAAAAAAATTGTTATATTGGTTTTTATGGGTATTTGGTTCTCTTTATTTGGCGCAACTGCTTCAAGTGATTATATTAATGATCTAAAAGCTTATCTAACATCAAAATCTTTTGCCATAAAAGGACTCTTTTATCCATATGATTTTAATAATGATGGCTATATATCCTATAATGAGTGGGTATATGAGAGCGTTAAAGAGCATAAATATTATCGTCTCCTAGGAACTGAACCTACACCGCAGAATGCTTTTGGTTTTAAGGAAATTGATGATATAGATTTGTGTGATTGCGATCCATCGGGCTATTTTATTTTTATCGATTTTCCAAGAGATAGCGATAAACGATTCTCATGGATATATTTATCCAAAAATGCAGGAACCATTTATAAACTCATGGGAGCAGATCCTATTACACATGAGTTTGATTATTTACAAGTCGGTAACAGTTGGGCTTTGCCAAATCTTACCTTTAATATAGAAAATGGACAAGCTTTTATTGTTTATAAGACAGTAAAGGCGTTTAGTGATATTGTTGGTGGGTATGACACTCCAGGTTTTAGCTGGAATGTGATGAGAGATGGAAACTATCTCTATGTAGCTGATGGTGCAAAAGGTGTGCAAGTTTTCAGTATTGCAAATCCATACTTTCCAGAGTTTCTCTATACTCTCCATACATATGGACATGTGTATGATGTAGCTTTTGATGCAAGCAGCAATTTCTTATATATTGCAGATGGAAAAAAGGGTGTAACTCTTTATGACCTAAGTAGTGGTGATATTGCATGCAACCTTGGACTCGATCATGCAGAGATTATAGATATTGCTCTTGCACCTGATGAGAAAACCCTCTATCTAGCAGCAGGAGAAAAGGGGCTTTATATCATAGATGTAGTGGATAAAAATAGAATCAAACTACTACGCCACATCAAAGGGTGCGTATATCAAGTGCAAGTATTGCAAGGAAGACTCTATGTTTGCGATAGCTGCAAGGGACTTGGTATTTATGATCTTGCAGATGCGCAAAAGCCAAAACTTCTTACAAGAGTGCAAACACATGGTATGAAAAGCTTTAGCATAGATTCGCAGGGGGATTTTGCGTATATTTCATATTGGGGAGCATCCAAGTTTTCTATCGTAAATCTTCAAACACAAGAGATACAAGATGTTTCAACGCTTTATGAGGTGTACAAACCAGTGCTCTCTCCCGATGGGCAAAAACTCTATCTGCTCAATACTATTGCTACAATCTCTGTATGGGATGTGAGTGATCCACAAAATCCAAGTTTAGTAAAAACGATCTATCTACCTTATCCAGCCTTAGATCTTCAATTTTCACAAGATGGAAAATTTGGTTTTATCGCATGTGGCGGTGATGGGATCAAAGTAGTAAACATAGAATAGTCTTTACCTATAAGTATTATTGAGTATAAATCGCTCAATAATACTTAGTTTATTGCCTTACCATTACTAAACTTGACAATAACAGACTAAAATGATATAATTACACAAAATAAAGTTAAGGAGGTGAGAGATGATTCCAGTAGTTATCGATCCTTTCAAAGAGCTTCGCGATATTGAAAGAAAAATATCATCTATGCTTGAATTTGAAAATAAAATGGTACCATCTTCAGCACAGTCTGAAAGTATTTGGATGCCTGCGGTCAACGAAAAAGAGGATGAGAAAGCCTACTATGTTGAAGTTGACTTGCCAGGTGTAAAAAAAGAGGATATCAACCTCGAAGTAAAAGACAACATGCTCATCGTGAGTGGTGAGCGTAAATTCAAAAAAGAGGAAGAGGATAAAGGCTACAAAAGAGTGGAGAGCTTCTTTGGAAAATTTGAGAGAAGATTCACTCTCCCCGCAGATGCTGATACAGAAAAGATTGAAGCGACTGTAGAAGATGGTGTTTTGAAAATCACTATTCCAAAAGTTGAGCAAAAAGAAAACGTTAAGAAAATTGCAATAAAATAACACTCCATTTCCTGCCCCATCCTTGGCAAGCTTTGGCTTGCCATCCTATAATCTCCTTTTAATCCTTCTTTTGTTATACTAATTAAAACCTCTAAAAGAAGGATTTATCGATGCTCCTTTTTACTCCTGGACCAACTCCCGTACCTGAGCGTATTCGCCAAGTTATGGCAACTCCAACAATTCATCACAGAACTCCAGAATTTACAAAGATTTTTTTGCAAGCACGCAAGCTTCTCATAGAACTCTTGAAGATGGAAGATGCGGTAGTGCTCGCTTCCACTGGAACAGGAGCTATGGAAGCGTGTGTGACAAATCTGTGTGAGAAAAAAGCGCTCATTGTCAATGCTGGAAAATTTGGTGAACGTTTTGTCAAGATTGCACAAGCATTTGGCAAAGAGGTTGTAGAACTGCGCTATGAGTGGGATACTCCAGCAATTGTTGCAGATGTGCAAAAGGCTCTAGAAGAGCATAAAGATATCGATGCATTTTTTATACAGATTTGTGAAAGTAGCGGTGGACTACGCCATCCTGTTGAAGATATAGCAGCTGCAATAAAGGCGATCAATCCAGAGATCAGTGTAGTAGCAGATGGTATAACAGCAGTTGGGGTAGAGCCGATTGAAGTGACAAACATCGATGCGTTGATTACGGGTAGTCAAAAGGCTCTCATGCTTCCTCCAGGTCTTGCGATGGTAGGTCTTAGCAGCCATGCAATCCGCAAAATTGGCGATGGCGAAGGATTTTATTTCAATTTAGCGAGTGAGCTCAAAAAGCAGCGTGAAGGTACTACTGCATATACTGCAGCGACAACACTTGTCATCGGTCTTAAAGAGATCCTAACAATCCTCCTTCAAGAGATAGGGATTGATGAAATATATGATCAAACAGACAGGCGTGCTACTGCAACACGCGTAGCTTTAGAGGCTTTGGGTCTTAAAATCTATCCCAAAAAGCCAGCAAATGCCATGACAGCTATCATCGATGATGATGCGCCCAAGATTCGTCAAATTCTCAAAAACCGCTATGGCGTCAATATCGCAGGTGGACAAGAGCATCTCAAAGAGAAGCTCTTTCGCATCAACCATATGGGAATAATCGAGCCAAATGAGGCTGCATGGGTGGTCAATGCCATAGAAAAAGCGCTGGATGATATTGGCAGACGCACATATACAGGCGAAGCCAACAAAATATTCAATGAGATCTATTTTTTCGAGGAATAGCATGATTTATCAACACGAAATTCCAAAAGGTGCACGGCTCTATTTCAATGGAAGTGCGCGTCTTAAAAGAGCAATAGAGCAAAGAGCGAGTGAAGTACTCTATAAGTATGGGTTTGAAGAGATTGTCACTCCCTACTTTTCATACCATCAGCATAAAATTCTCGAAGATGAGACAGAACTTATTCGTCTTGGGGATGAGAAGAATAGAAAACTCACAATAAGAGCTGATAGCACTGTTGATGTAGTGCGCCTCATCACAAATAGGCTGGGGCGTAGTACCAAGCATAAGCGTTGGTTCTATATACAGCCTGTGTTTCGCTACCCTACACAAGAGTTTTACCAGATAGGTGCTGAAGTGCTGGAAGGTAAAAGAAGCGGTGAAAATCTCAAAATCGTCCTAGAGATTCTCGCTCAACTTGGTATTACTCCAATTTTGCAACTCTCAAACATAAAGATCCCTAAAATTTTGTCACAAAAATATGGGATCGATATTGAGATCTTTAAAGAGCTCGATCTAGATAGACTCTTAGCATGTGAGCATAGCTGGATGGAGCCGCTTCTTGAGCTTCAAAGTGTGGAAGAGATTGATGATTTAGTGGGTATTTTGCCACAAGAGATAGAAGTAGAACTTATGAAAATTAAAGAGTTGGCACAGTTTATTAACTACGATAACACAATAATAGCGCCACTCTATTATGCTAATATGCGCTACTACAAAGATCTCTTTTTTCGATTTTTTATTCATAACAATACAATCGCAACCGGTGGCGATTATGAGACCCAAGAGATAATGGCGAGCGGTTTTGCAATCTATACAGACCAGTTAATAGCTTTGATGGAAAAAGGTGAATAATGGCAGCAGATTTGATAGTAGGAATTCAGTGGGGTGATGAGGGAAAAGGAAAAATCGTTGATCTTCTTGCCCAAGAGTATAATATTGTATGTCGCTATCAGGGTGGACACAATGCCGGTCATACTATCGTCGTAGGTGGTAAAAAGATAGCATTACATCTTATTCCTTCTGGTATTCTCAATCCTAAAGCGGTTAATATAATCGGAAATGGTGTAGTAGTGAGTCCTGAGGCTTTGATAGAGGAGATGAAGCAGTTTGATGATCTTGATGGAAGGCTTCTTATTAGCGACAAAGCCCATCTCATCTTTTCATACCATGCGCAAATCGACCAGGCAAAAGAGCGCATGCGTGGCAAAAAAGCGATAGGCACTACAGGTAGAGGCATTGGACCAGCCTATGCAGATAAAGTCTCACGCCAAGGGCACCGTGTGGGTGAGCTCAAAGATACCAAAAAGCTTCAAGCAAAAATAGAGGAGTATTTTGCTATCAATGAGCCATACTTTAAAGCATTGGGCGTCGAAAAGCCAGATAGTGAGCAGCTACGTAAAGAACTAGAGTTTTATCGTGATGCACTCATGCCTTATGTGATAGATGCCACAAACTACTTGTGGGATATTTTGGAGCTTGGTGAGCACAAAATTTTGCTCGAAGGTGCACAAGGGACAATGCTCGATATCGATCACGGCACATATCCGTATGTAACAAGTTCTAATACAATTGCAGCAGGGGCTTGCACCGGTCTAGGTTTGTCACCCAAAGATATCGGTAAAGTGATTGGTATAGCCAAAGCTTACTGTACCCGTGTTGGAAATGGTCCTTTTCCTACTGAAGAGTTTGGACTAGAGGGAGATAAACTGCGCCAGCAGGGCCATGAGTTTGGCACTACTACAGGGCGTCCACGCAGGTGTGGATGGTTCGATGCGGTAGCTGCAAAGTATGCGAGCCGCATCAATGGCTGTGATGAGATGGCAATTATGAAACTCGATGTACTCGATGGATTTGAGAAGATAAAAGTAGCATCTGCATATGAGTATGAAGGTGATCGCATCGATTATGTTCCTAGTGATTTGGAGAATGTAACACCTATCTATATAGAGTTTGATGGTTGGGAGAGTGTGAAGGGGGTTAGAAAATGGGATGATCTCCCAGTCGAAGCAAAACAGTATATTGAGGCTCTCGAAGAGCTTACCCAGACAAAGATAGCCATCATTTCTACAAGTCCAGATAGAGAAGATACTATAGTAAAAAATTAAGGAGTTTTTATGCGTTTGCGACTTCCTCATGCGCCATATGTGGCCAACAAAATAGCAATCGATCTGCTCAATAGCAATATGGTAACGTTTACGCAAGGCGTGGAGCCTGTAGTGCGTGCAGCACAAGAGGTTCTTGAACAAGAGCTCAAAAAAGAGGCGGCTTTGGATGAGAGAGTCAAAGAGATTATGGAAGAGAATGAGGATGAGATCGAGTTTAATATGGCTGATTCCAAGCAGCTCTTTTGGCTTATCAAAAAGAAACTAGCGCCTGAGTATGGTGTGATTCTTAATTATGAAGAAAAATATAACGATATAGCCCATAAAATTTTCAAAAAACTCTATGATGAGGATCTTATCAACTATACTGTAGCAGACAACCGCATCAAAAATATCATCTATGATGCAATCGAAAAATATATAAAAAGCTATGATGAGGTTGAAGATATTGTACTAGAAAAGATCAGTCACTACAAAAAAAAGCTCATTCCAGGTACTGAAGAGTTTGAACTTGTTTATACAAGAATGTTTGAAGATGAGCTCAAAAAGAGAGGAATGCTTCTATGAAAAAGGTCTGGATCTATCTTGAGCATGGAATTATGCTTGAAGGGCACAGCTTTGGAGCCGAAGGGACAAAGACAGGAGAAATAGTCTTCAACACCTCAATGACTGGCTATCAAGAGATTGTTACAGATCCAAGCTATGCAGGGCAGTTTGTCACATTTACGATGCCAGAAATAGGGAATGTGGGCGTAAATGATGAGGATTTTGAGAGCCGTAGTGCCTGGGCAAAGGGTATCATAGTGCGCCAGTATCAGCCTCGCTACTCTAACTTTAGAGCACAAAAGTCGCTTGAGGCTCTCTTGCGTGAATTTGATGTAATGGGTATATGTGATATAGATACAAGATATCTTACAAAAACCATCCGCGACAAGGGTGCTTGTATGATGATTGCCTCAACAGAAGTTAGTGATGAAGATGAGCTTGCAAAGCTTTTGGCTGCTGCTCCAAGAATAGAAGAGGTAGATTATATTAAATCTGTTTCTACAAAAAAACCGTATAAACATACCTATGCCATATATGATGCCAAAAATTTTCGTTACAAAGATGCTCCGACCCCAAAAGCCAAAATTTATGTATACGATTTTGGTGTCAAGCGCAATATTCTCAATAACCTCGTAGAAGCTGAACTTGAAGTTGAGGTGATTCCTCACGATTTTAGCGTAGAGCAGATAATTCAAGAATATAAAGAGGGCAAAGTAGATGGTGTTTTCCTCTCTAATGGCCCTGGTGATCCATTGATTTTAAAGCAAGTCCATGAAAATATCAAAAGACTTTTAGAGGAAAAAATTCCGATGTTTGGAATATGCCTTGGACACCAGCTCCTCTCTATTGCTCATGGTTATCCGACATTTAAGCTCAAATTTGGCCATCACGGTGGAAATCACCCTGTGCGTAACGAAGAGAGTAAAAAAGTAGAAATTACGGCACAAAACCACAACTATAATGTGCCAGATAGTATAGAAAAAGTGGCGCTCATCACACACAAAAATCTTTTTGATGGAACTATTGAGGGTGTTTTTTATAAAGATGGGCCGGTCTTTAGTGTGCAGCATCACCCCGAGGCCTCACCAGGTCCACACGATAGTCGCTATATTTTCAAAGAGTTTCGCGATTTAATCTTACAAAATAAGGAGAAAAGATGCTAGAGTTTTTGAAAAAGATGACCGAATGGGTTTTGCAAAAAGAGGAGGAAATGGCCAAAAACTGCAAGTTAAGTATTGAAGATATCGATAAGCAGATAGAGGTTGTCAAAGAGAAAAAAGCAAAACTTGAAGAAGAGTGCCAAAAGAATATCCAAGAGCTCAATCAGCTTTTGGGTAGACTTGAATCAATTAAAAATATTGAGCTTGCCAAATGCTCTCATAAAGATTAACAATCATTTAACACTTCCTTGTTATATTTACAAAAAATAACAAGGAAGTCCGATGCGTGTATCATTAGGCCTTTTTCTAGCTAGTAGTATCCTTCTTGCTGATTCACTCACTATCCAAAAGATCTCTATTACTTCCCAAGCACTTGAGTCTCTCAATACTGATGAGTTAAAATTCTCGCGCCAACAAGATCTTGCCCAAATACTTGCAAACTACATTCCTTCTATCAATATGGTGCGCGCTAGCGCTATTGGCAACGATATCGTGCTACGCGGATTCAAAAGAGATGATATCAATATTTTAGTAGATGGTGCAAAAATATATGGTGCATGTCCCAATCGCATGGATCCACCTCTTATGCATATTTCTATTACTGATGTAAAGAGTATCAGTGTTGTCAAAGGACCTTTTGATGTAGAAAATTTTGGAAGTATGGGTGGTGCTGTAGTAGTGCAGAGTGCCGATCCGACTCCTGGTCTCCATACAATGCTTGATGCAATGTTAGGGAGTTTTTCATATAAAAAATTTGAAGCTAAGGGAAGTGCAGCTGATAAGAAGGCTGGTGTGAGTTTTGGAGTAAGTTATGAGAATGCTGGGCAGTATGAAGATGGGAGCGGCAAAACACTCGTGGAACAAAACTGGGCGAAGCTTGGCAAAAACGATCCAAACGCATACCAAGAGAAGTATAAAGATATAGACGCGTACACAAGATCAAGTGTTCATATAAAGAGTTTTTATAAACCAACATCCAATCAACGCCTTGATTTGGCAATGTATACAGATAAAGCCACCAATGTTCTCTATCCAGCATTTCAAATGGATGCACAGCTTGATAAGACGCTCATGGTCAATGGCAAATACACCATAAATAATTTAAGCCAATTCTCAAAAGAGCTGCAGCTGAGTAGTTACTACTCTTCTGTTGTGCACAATATGGGAACGGAATTTCGTAACAGCGCCAATAATCCTATGATGTATAGAACGCACCATGTCAAGAGTGTTGTCAAAGGATTGAAACTGCGCAACAGTTTTGATACTTTGGGTGCTGTGTGGAGTGCAGGAATCGACTCATCCTTGAGACTATGGAATGGAAAATGTTATAAAGAGCCTATATGGCAGCCAAAGCAGGTACGTATTCCTGATGTGCATACTCTCAATAGTGCTCTCTTTTTGAAAGTTGGAAAGAATATTGATAATTGGGATCTCCAAGCAGGCCTTCGCTACGATGATACATCAATTAAAGCCAAAAATCTCAAAGACCCAACAATCGCTTCTATTGGTGCTATTCAAAACTACTATAAAGGGCACGAAAAACGCACCTTCAATGATCTATCATACAACATGAAAGTGACTTATCACTGGGATGAGAATATCGCAACATATTTTGGTTATGGCAGAGGTGTGCGTGTACCTGATGGACAAGAACTCTATTTTATAGGTTTTATGCGCGGCAACTGGTCACGCAGAGGCAATCCAGATCTCAAAGAGGCAAAAAATCAAGAGTTTGATGTAGGAATTGATGCGACCTTTGACCAGACTCATATCAATGCGGAGCTCTTTTATAGCAATGTTGATGATTTTATATATGCATATCGCTCCAATGTGGGCAATAGCAATCCAAGCAAATACTACCTCACATGGGATAATATCGATGCTCATATTTGGGGATTCTCCTTGGATGCGCAAAGAAGTATTGGTGACTTTTATATGATCGAAGCAGCTCTTAGTTATCAAAGAGGAGAAAAAGATAGCTTTGGCCATACAGGTGGCGATAAAGATATGGCACAGATTCCACCATTGCATGCAAGAGTAGCACTGAGCTTTGATAATGGCGATATTTATTGGATGGTTGAAGGGTTGGCGAGTAGCTCTTGGAATAACTATGATGCTGGAAATGGAGAGCAAAAGATCGATGGATGGACAGTAGTAAACTGGAAACTCTCTAAGTATATTGGCGATGCTCTGGATTTACAAATCGGAGTAGATAATATATTTGATAAAACATATGCGATGAATAATACATATGTTGGAAGGTCTCTTATTGGTGGGCGAAACCCAGTGCTTATCAATGAGCCAGGAAGATTTTTTTATGCTAATATCGTAAAAAGATTTTAAAAGGATCTAACCATCAATACAATAGATTTTTTAAGTATCGCAACAGTTGCATTTTTAGGTAGTTTGGGGCATTGTGTAGGGATGTGTGGAGGATTTGTAGTAGCATATACTACAGCCAAGATTGATCCACAAACATCCAAAATATCTCAATCGCTGGCGCACTTTGTTTATAATATAGGCAGAGTAATTGCGTATATGCTCATTGGCGCTATTTTTGGCGCTTTGGGTTCGATTTTTATGGTTTCTCCTACCACCCATGCATTGCTTTTTGTACTGATAGGTGTAGTTATGATTCTTATGGGGCTCAGCCTCTCAGGTAATATCAAATTTCTCACCTCCATAGAAGCAAATCTTACAAATCTTCCACTCTTTCGCACCATCTTTAGTAGACTCATCAAGTCTAAATCACTTGGAAGTTTCTTTTTGCTTGGAGTGCTCAATGGCTTTATCCCTTGCGGTCTTGTCTACTTCTTTGCTGCAAGTGCAGCAGCTACAGGAAGTCCATTCTGGGGTGCTGTTGTGATGCTTGTATTTGGTCTCTCGACTATTCCGGTAATGTTTGGCTTAGGCACTGTTGCAGGATTTTTAAAAAGCTCTTCGTTTAGGCTTTTGATGATCAAGATTGCAGCTATTATTATTGCTCTTTATGGGATCTATCTCATTTATAAAGGCTATATGATCTGGACACATCCAGGAATGATGAAGATGCATATGCATCACATGATGCAGCAGATGCATAAAATATAAATAATTGTCATTAATCAAAAAGTGAATAAAAAGTAATAAAAATAGTACAAAATTTAAAGTTTTGCTACATAGTATTTACAACAGCTACGAAAAATTGGGGAATTGAACGAAAGCTGAAAATAATCTGAATATTTATACTAATACTTATTTCTTTGCTGTTTAAGGTTTTTTACAAGTTTGATTGCATATAATAACCTCCGTAATGGTATGTCATCGTTATGACAAATTCTATAGGAGGTCTTAGATGCAAAATCCTGCAATCGAGTATGATTATACCGTTGCAAGATGGTTTAGCTATCTAGCTATCTTGTTCGGTATATTGGGGATGGGTATAGGCGTATGGATCGCCTTTGAGCTGGCTTTTCCTGAGCTTAACTATGTTGCTGGTCAGTATAGTCTTTTTAGTCGACTTCGACCAATTCACACTAATGTAGTAGCATATGGCTTTACGCTCAGCGGTATTTGGGCTACATGGTATTATGTAGGACAAAGAGTTTTAAAGGTAAGTCTTGCAGAGAGTAAATTTTTGCAAGGTATTGCGAAGCTACATTTTTGGCTCTACTTCTTCACAGCACTTGCAGCAGTAGTGTCATTGCTCGCTCGCTATACTACTTCAAAAGAGTATGCGCAGTTTGAGTGGCCACTTGATATTGCAGTAGTTCTTATTTGGGTACTTTGGGGTATCTCTATCTTTGGTCTTATCGGTATTAGAAGAGAAAAAACGCTCTATATCTCTATGTGGTATTACATTGCTACATTCCTTGGTGTTGCAATGCTCTACCTTTTCAACAACATGGAAGTACCAACTTACCTTATAACTGGAATGGGTGATCCACTCCACTCAGTTAGTATGTATGCAGGTACAAACGATGCGATGGTACAATGGTGGTTTGGTCATAATGCTGTTGCATTTGTTTTCACTGTACCTATCATTGCAATGATCTACTACTATCTTCCAAAAGAGTCTGGCCAGCCAGTTTATTCATATAAACTCTCACTCCTCTCATTCTGGGGATTGATGTTTGTATATCTTTGGGCTGGTGGTCACCACCTTATCTATTCAACTGTCCCAGATTGGATGCAAACTATGGGTTCAATCTTCTCAGTTATTCTCATTCTACCTTCATGGGGTAGTGCGCTCAATATGCTTCTTACTATGAAAGGTGAATGGGGACAACTAAAAGAAAACCCACTTATTAAGTTTATGGTATTGGCTTCAACTTTCTATATGCTCTCAACTCTTGAAGGTCCAATTCAATCAATCAAATCAGTTAACGCACTTGCGCACTTTACTGATTGGATTCCAGGACACGTACATGATGGTACTCTTGGATGGGTTGGGTTCATGATCATTGCAGCTATTATGCACATGGCTCCAAGATTTTACAAAAGAGAAATTTACAGCAAAAAACTTCTTGAAATGCAATTCTGGCTCCAAACAACAGGTATCGTTCTTTACTTCTCAAGCATGTGGATTGCTGGTATTACTCAAGGTATGATGTGGAGAGCAGTTGACCAGTATGGTAACCTTGCATACTCTTTCATCGATACTGTAACTGTACTGCATCCTTACTATACACTTAGAGGTATTGGTGGCCTATTCTATTTCATTGGTCTATTTATGTGGGCATATAACTTCTATAAAACTATGACAGCGGCTAAGCAAATCGAAAAAGAGCCTGCATTTGCTTCACCGATGGCTGGATAAGGAGGCTTGAATGTTTGGTTGGTTAGAAAGAAATCCGTTCTTTTTCGCAGTCGGAGTTTTTGTAGTCATCGCGTTTGCTGGGCTCATCGAAATCGTTCCTGATTTCGCCCAGCAGTCTCGCCCAGTTGCAGGAGCTAAACCTTACTCTTTGCTTGAACTTGCAGGAAGACAAGTATATATTAAAGATAGCTGTAATGCTTGTCACTCACAACTTATTCGTCCATTCAAGAGTGAAACAGACCGCTACGGTATGTACAGCCTCAATGGGGAATATGCATATGATAGACCATTTTTGTGGGGATCTAAAAGAACTGGTCCAGATCTTCACAGAGTAGGTAACTATCGTACAAGTGATTGGCATGCAAACCATATGTGGGATCCAACAAGCGTAGTTCCTGGATCTATCATGCCAGCATATAAGCATATGTTTACAAATGTGGCAGACCTTGAGACAGCGTATGCAGAAGCATTGACAGTGAAAAAAGTATTCAACGTTCCATATGATAAAGATATAGACGGTGATGGAAAAGTAGACGTTCCATTGGGAAGCTTTGATGAAGCAAAAAAACGCGCACTTGCATATGCGCTTAAAGTTGCTGAAGAGACTAAACGTCAAGATCTTGTAGATATGGTAAAACAGGGCAAAATCCCTGAAATTGTTGCACTTATCGCATATCTTAACAGGTTGAAATAGGTATGGATATCAAGCTGATACAAGGGATAGCGTATTTCGTGCTAGTAATCTTCTTGACAATAGTGCTCTATGGATACATTATCCACTTGTATCGAAGCGAGAAAAAAGGTAAACGAAATTACGAAAAGTATGGGAAGATGGCGCTCGATGATGAGCTCACATCTCCCCCGGTAGAGCCTTTAGAAGAAGAAAACACTAAGGAGTCAAAATGAATTGGTTAAGCGATAATGTCAACCAGTTGGCTCTGCTTGGTGCTGCTGCTATTTTGATCTTGACAATTGGTGTGGCAGCTAAATACTTCAAGCAGATCAAAGAGGGTAAGAGTGAGGGTGTCCTCAAAGAAGAGAATTGGGATGGAATCGGCGAATATAAAAACAACTCTCCAATTGGTTGGTCTTTGGCATTTATGGGTACAATCATCTGGGGAGCTTGGTACTGGCTTGTAGGATATCCTCTCAATGCTTATTCGCAAATAGGTGAATATAATAAAGAGGTAAAAACATATAACGCAAAATTCCAAAGCAAATGGGCTAACCCTACAAAAGAGGATCTTCTTGGTATGGGTGAGGGTGTTTTCTTGGTACAGTGTTCTCCATGTCACGGAATTGATGGAACAGGAATTGAGGGAAAAGCACAAGACTTGACAAGAAGACTTCTTAAAAAAGAGGTTCTTGATGTCATTGCAAGAGGTTCAGCTGCTCTTGGAAACCCAAATGGACAGTTTGGCTATCCTCTAGGGATGATGCCTCCAGGACTTACTAGTGGCGCAGATGCTGAAGCAGTTGCTGAATATGTAGCTAATGGCTTCAAAGGTAACGATAAAGGTGCTGAGGTATTCCAAAACGTATGTGCAGGATGTCACGGACCAGATGGCCGTGGTATGAGCGGTCAAGCACCAAACCTTAGAGAATATGATGACACCATAATCGCAAAAGTTCTTGAACATGGTAAAAAAGGTATTATTGGACACATGCCTTCATTCAAAGGTAGACTCACTCCTGTACAAGAAAAAGCGGTTGCTACATACATCCGCTCACTAAGTGAAGGAGCTTAAAATGGAAAATAGAAGCATTTGGTCATTACATGGTCTTACTGGATATTTCATAGCAGTTGCATTGCTCTTGGGTATTTTGGCATTTTTGACTACAGCTGCAATCAAGACACAAAATGCTACTGCACAGCAACACTATGAAGTAGTAGATCCATTTGGTATCAAAATGTTTGGTCCAGATCTTGAAAATGAAAAACATATCATTGTGCATGGTACACCAGTAGGTGGAGATACACTGCATAAGTATAAATTCGAAAAATAAGCCAGAGGAGGCTATCATGGTAGATAAGTTTGAAGCAATCATTGGTTGGATGCTGCTTGGAATGGCGGCGCTTTCTTTGTGGGCAGTAGCGACTCCTTTTCATGCTTACGTAGGTTAATGTCTTACACTCTTTTTAAAAGGGCTTTTGCCCTTTTAATTCTCTCTTCCTCACTTCTTTTTGCCAATAACTTCATTTTAAAAAATGACAATATACTGCCCCAAAAAACGGTCGATAAAATTAATGAAATTGGTAATGAGCTTGCGAGTAAAACAGGTGTGAAAGTATTCGTTGTTGTTATAAAATCCATGGAGGGTAAAAAGATAAAAGAGTATGAATCTGCAATTGCCAAAAAATTGCAACCCCCTTTTGTACTATTAACACTTAGTCTTCAAGACAAAAAAGTAGATATTGTGCAAAATCCTAAAAATTTAGTCGATGCAGAGACAATTCTTAGTCCACTTCCTTGGAAAGGAACAATAATTCCAATTCTCACAGCACATTTTAAAAATCCTCACGCAGCAGTTGAGGCTGCAATACTCAATGGATATTCTGAAATTGCTGAGCAAATAGCAGATAAAAAGCAAATCAAACTTAAATCAGCCATAGGAAATACCAATAGAAATATATATTATTGGATGCGTATACTCTTTTATTCTATAATCGCCTTGATTTTAGGCAATTTTATCTATAGGAGATTTATAAAGCGATGACAAGCAAAAACTATTGGCCACATTTCATTATCGGACTTGTGCTCTTTGCTATAGCTATGGGAGTCTGGACGGTAAAGACTGCTATAGATAACCCTGTAGAGCTTGATAATAGCTATATGATGAAATATCAAGATGTAGATAAAGACATCTACGATATTTTAAAGATGCAAAAAGAGTTCAATAAAAACTACAAATTCATTCCCCTTACAAAAAAACTGGGTTTCCCAGATGCTGCTTTTGCATTTAAAATAGTAGATAAAAATGGTAATGTGCTAAAAGATGCACAAGCAATTGTTCTCTTTACAAGACCAGAGACTACAAAATATGACATCAAAACAAAAGCCGTGTTCCAAGATGGTGAGTATATCGCAAAAGCAAAGCTCCCTCTCAAAGGCAGATGGAATATTATTGTCAAGCTCAATGTAGATAAACTAACAGTATTTGAAAAATATAAGATGTCTACACTCCGCGATATGCTCGTAAAAGCTTAAAAAATACTAAAATTAAGCGAAATTAAAGCTATCAAAAAGTAATATTTCACATCAAATCTGGTAAAGGGTTGTAAGCGATGAAATTTACAAAAATGACAAAACCTCAAGAAGTGCAAAGAGAATGGCATGTTATTGATGCAGAAGGTAAAACTTTTGGTCGCTTGGTGACTGAAATTGCAACACTTCTTCGTGGTAAACATAAACCAAACTATACACCACACGTAGATTGCGGTGATTACGTAGTCGTTATTAATGCATCAAAAGTAAAAGTGAGTGGTGCAAAAGAGAACAAAGAGTATCATAGACACACTGGATATTTTGGTGGAGTCAAAAGTGAAAAGCTTGCTGAGCTTCGCCAAAAGAATCCTGAAAAACTTTTTAAACTAGCTACTCGCGGTATGCTTCCAAAAACAAAACTTGGCCGCGCTATGCTTAAAAAACTTAAAGTCTATCCGGGAAGCGAACATCCTCATACAGCACAAGTGAAGGGAAACTAAGATGAGCAGATACTATGCAACAGGAAAGAGAAAGACAGCCGCTGCTAAAGTTTGGCTTACAAAAGGAAGTGGGAAAATTATTGTCAACGGTATGACTCTTGATGAGTGGCTTGGTGGCCATGAAGCTTTAAAACTTCGTGTAAGACTTCCATTGACTCTTACAAAAATGGAAGAGAGTGTAGATATTGTAGCCACAACTCTCGGCGGTGGTTATAGTGCACAAGCTGATGCCCTCAAGCATGGAATTTCTAAGGCATTGTGCCAGCTAGATGAGAGTCTCAGACAAGTTCTCAAACCTCACGGCCTTCTTACTCGTGATGCTCGTGTTGTTGAGAGAAAGAAATACGGAAAGCACAAAGCAAGAAGATCTCCACAATTTTCAAAAAGATAATTTTCTTCTTTTTGGGCTTTTGCCCACTCCCAATATTTTTATGCTATCAAAGGATTTATAAATGTTGAAGGATTTATCTCCTCAAGAGGTAAAAGAGTTGGCCAATAAAGGCGTCGTTCTTATTGACATACGAACACCTGGTGAGTGGCGTCAAACGGGAGTGATTCCTGGATCAAAACTTCTCACATTTTTTGATGAGTACGGAAACTATAATATAGAAAGTTTTATGCAAGAGTTTCAAAAGTATGTTCCTACAAAAGAGACACCTTTTGTGCTTGTGTGTCGTACAGGTAGCAGGACCGCAAGTGTTGGCAACTTCTTAGCAAATCAAGCTGGGTATGCAAATGCAGCCCACTTAGCTGGTGGGATCTATGCTTGGGCAGCTGAAGGCAATAGCTTCGAGCCTGTGCAATAAAATGGTACAATTTTCCCAGCAATGCTGGGAGGATTTATGAAACGTTTCATATGTATAGCTCTTTTTTCAATATCACTCTTTGCTTCAACTCTGCATCTTTCAATTAGTGCAAGTCCATCTCGCATAAATCCACTACTTGCAACAGATAGTGCCAGTGCTGAAATCGCTGGATGGATCTTCAATGGACTCTTTAAATATAATAAAAATGGTAAAATCGTAGGAGATCTTGCAAAATCGTGGAAATTTCTCGATAATAGGCATCTTCTTGTAACACTTAGAAGAGGAGTTACTTGGCATGATGGAGAGCCCTTTAGTGCTGAAGATGTAATATTTACCTACAAGCTTATAACTTCGCCAAAGATATTCACACCTTATGCAAGCGATTTTCGCTATGTAAAGTCTATCAAAGCTCTTGATGACCACAAAGTACTCATTACGTATAAAAAACCCTACTTCAAAGCCTTGCAGATATGGATGCTAGGGATTGTACCTAAACACATCTTGCAGAACGAAAAAGATATTATGACAAGTAGCTTCAATCAGCATCCAATCGGCACAGGGCCCTATATGCTCAAAAGCTTCAATGTTTCACAAGATATTACGCTCTATGCAAATCCTCACTATTTTGAGCATAAACCCCACATAGAAAAGATTGTCTATCACTTTCTCCCAGACCCAGCCACAGAATTTTTGATGCTCAAATCATTTAAGCTTGATGTAGGTGGTCTCTCACCACTGCAGTATGAGAGGCAGATTGGTAGTAAGTTTAAAACACATTACAAGATTTATGAGCAGATGAGCCATGGCTATACATATCTTGGCTTCAATCTCAAGCGCAAAAAATTTCAAGATATTCGTGTGCGCAAAGCCATCGATATGGCAATCGACAAAAAGCTTCTCATAGATCTATTGTTTTTTTCCCATGCGCGCATCTGCACTGGTCCTTTTATGCCAGGCACTTTTGCATATGATCCTACCATCAAGCCAGCTCCATATGATCCAAAAAGAGCAATAGAGCTACTCAAAGAGGCTGGCTATACCAAAGAGCATCCTTTGGTCTTTGAGATAGCTACCAATTCAAACAACTCCTTGCGTATGTATGCAGCACAGATTATTCAATATCAGCTAGCAAAAATTGGTGTGAAAGTGACAATTCGCGCAATGGAGTGGCAGGCTTTTTTAAATACAGTAGTTACTCCAAGGAAATTTGATACAGTTTTGCTTGGCTGGTCACTAGGGCTCACACCAGATGCATTTAGTATCTGGCATAGCAAAAGTGCCAGGCTTGGAGGATTTAATCTTGTAAGCTATAAAAATGACCAAGTAGACATACTCATTGAACAAGCCGAAGGAACAATAGATCAAGAGAAGTTAGCTTCGATTTACAAAAAAATTTTTGATCATATTGTTCAAGATTCTCCCTATATCTTTTTATATATTCCAAATGCAATTACAGCAGTAAATGCAAAGATCAAAAATGTTGAACCATCAATTGTTGGCATAATGCATAATGAGATCGATTGGATCAAGCCGTGAAGTGTACGATTCTTTTCGATCTTGATGGAACTTTAATCGACTCAACCGAAGCGATATTAGAATCTTTTCACAAAGCGTTTCGTTTCTTTGGCAAAGAGCCCCCCGAAGATAAACAGATTTTGACACTTATTGGTCATCCTCTCGATTTCATGTTTCGCCATCTGGGTATTAAAGAGAATGTAGAAGAGTATGTTACAAGATATAAAGTAGAGTATCGCAAAATCTTCAAAGAAAAGACAAAGCTCCTTCCTACTGCACGCGAAGCTCTCAAAGAGGCTGCGACTTTTGCAAAGCTTGGAGTTGTGACTACAAAAACAGGGAAATATTCAAGGGAGCTTTTGGAATATATGGGATTGATGAGCTATTTTGGCGTGTTGGTTGGATCTGAAGATGTTTTGCACCACAAACCCCATCCAGAGCCAATTCTCAAAGCGATGCACCATCTTGAAAGTGACCTACAAAATAGTTTTATGGTAGGTGATACATGCCTCGATATGGAGGCAGCACATGCTGCAAACATTACTGGTATTGGTGTATCATGCGGTTATGGATCCAAAGAGCATATGCAAAAGTGCAGCCGCCACCTCTTTGCAACACCCCTTGAGGGAGTAGCGTTTATAAAAAGAGTTTGTCAATTGGTATAACTAAGAGTAAATTCATCTTTAATTAGACATAATAGGTTCTAATGAGTATTTAAGATGGAGTTGATTACAATTTAATAACAAATAGCGATAGGAGAGAAAATGTTAGAGATTCGATGGCATAGTCGTGCTGGACAGGGGGCAGTTACAGGGGCTAAAGGTTTAGCCGATGTAGTTGCTAATACAGGAAAATATGTACAAGCTTTTGCCTTTTATGGATCTGCAAAACGTGGTGCGGCGATGACTGCATACAACAGAGTTGATGAACAGCCAATTCTCAATCACGAAAAGTTCATGAGACCAGACTATGTCTTGGTAATTGACCCAGGTCTTACATATACTGCTGATATTACTGCAAATGAAAAAGAGAATACAAAATATATCATCACGACACACCTTTCCAAAGAGGAGCTTATCAAATCACAGCCAAAGTTGGAAGGCAAAGAGGTGTATGTAGTGGACTGTATGCAAATTTCGCTCGATACCATTGGAAGAGCCATTCCGAATACTCCAATGCTTGGAGCATTGATGAAAGTTTCGGGAATGTTTGAGCTTGATTATTTTAAAGATGCGATGAAAAAAGTTCTTGCAAAATTTCCACAAAAAATCATCGATGCAAATATGGCGGCGATTGAGCGTGCCTACAATGAAGTGAAATAAAGGATCGTTTATGGCAAAAGATATGAAAGAGATAAAAAAGGTAGAAGAGATTAATGAATTAGGCTGGAATGAGCTTATTCCTGGTGCAGCGCTCTTCTCTTTTACTGAGCCTGTTGAGGATGTAGTCGAGGTACCTATGGAAGAGAGGCCATATGCTCCTACAAACTCCCATGAATGGCAAGTAGGGGATTGGAGAGTAGAAAAACCTGTCTATAACAGAGACCTCTGTATCGATTGTCAGTTTTGTTGGGTATTTTGTCCAGATATTTCAATACTTAGTCGTGATAAAAAGATGATCGGCGTTATTTATGAGCACTGCAAAGGTTGTGGTATATGCGTGGAAGTATGTCCTACTAATCCAAAATCACTTTTGATGTTTCCAGAGCATATGGATAACAATGAAGCACTTAGTATGTGGCCCAAAAAAGAAGAGAAGAAGTAAAGGATAGCAAATGGCGAAAAAGTTTGAATTAAATGAAGTAGAGGTTTGGGATGGAAACATGGCTGCTGCCCATGCACTGCGCCAAGCGCAGGTAGATATTGTAGCAGCTTATCCTATTACACCTTCAACACCAATCGTGCAAAACTACTCTAAGTTTTTAGCTGATGGGTATGTAGATGGTGAATTTATTATGGTTGAGTCTGAACACTCAGCAATGAGTGGATGTGTGGCTGCAAGTGCTGCAGGTGTGCGTGCTGCAACTGCTACAAGTTCACAAGGTTTTGCACTTATGGTCGAGGTGCTCTACCAAGCAAGTGGTATGAGACTCCCAATTGTTCTCACAGTAGTTAACCGTGCCTTGGCAGCTCCACTCAACGTGAACGGAGATCATTCAGATATGTATCTTGGACGAGATGCTGGGTGGATAAATCTGTGCTCATACAATCCACAAGAGGCGTATGATCTTACACTTATGGCTTTTAAAATTGGTGAAGATCCTAATGTCCGCCTTCCAGTTATGGTGCATCAAGATGGATTTATTTGTTCGCATACTGCACAAAATGTTCGCCCTCTCCAAGATGAAGAGGCTGCAGAGTTTGTAGGTGAATATAAACCTGTAAATACTATGCTTGATGTTGCAAACCCTGTAACGCATGGCGTGCAGACTGAAGAGGATTGGCACTTTGAGCATAAAGCGCGTCAACACCACGACCTCATGAACTCATTTGATACTATCAAAAAAGTCTTTAATGAGTTTAAGGAAAGAACCGGACGAGAGTATGACCTTGTCTACACATATAAAATGGATGATGCGGATGTGGCAATTTTTGCTCTTGGAACTACTGTAGAGAGTGCGCGCATTGCAGCTGATCAGATGAGAGAGAAGGGCATTAAGGCTGGCGTTGTGAGTCTGAGAGTTCTTCGACCGTTCCCGTTCAAAGAGGTTGCAAAAGCTCTAGAAAATGTCAAAGCAGTGGCTGCAATGGATAGAAGTGCTCCTGGCGGAACTTTTGGTGCACTCTTCAATGAAGTTAGTGCTACTATGCTAGCACATGGCAAGAGTCCAGTAATGCTCAACTACATCTATGGTCTTGGTGGACGCGATACTACGATCGATATGCTCAAAGAGGTATATGAAGATCTTGATAAGTGTGCAAAAGCTGGCAAAGCTGTTGTGCCATTGCAGCAATTCTTGGGACTTAGAGGTCCGAAGTTATCGTTTTATTAAGAGGGGGAAGAGATGGTAAAAAAGATCAAAAATCTAAAAGAGTTGTCACTATCAAATGATAGATTTGAGGGCGCAAACCTTATGTGTCCTGGATGTTCGCACAATATTATTGTGCGAGAAGTTCTCAATGCGACAGATGATCCTGTCATTGTTGCTACTGCGACAGGATGTTTGGAAGTATGTACGGCGGTATATCCAAAGACAAGCTGGGATGTAAGTTGGATCCATATCGGATTTGAAAATGCAGCAGTTGCAGCAGCAACTGTAAGTGCGGCATATGAAGTAATGAAGAAAAAGGGCAAGCTCCCACCAGCAACGCAAAAGATGGTAGATGAGGGAAAAGAGCCAAAAATCGTTGCATTTGCAGGTGATGGTGGAACATATGATATCGGTTTTCAGTCACTCAGTGGAGCATTTGAGAGAGGTCACAACTTCATGTATGTCTGTCTTGACAATGAGGTCTATGCAAATACTGGAGGGCAAAGGAGTTCATCTACACCAATAGGAGCAAGTACGACAACCAGTCCAGCTGGTAGTGTGAGCTATGGTGAGAAGATGATGAAAAAAAGCATGGTAGAGATCATGGCAGATCATGGTGCACCCTATGTTGCGCAGGTAAGTCCAAGTAAATGGAAAGATTTAATCAAAAAGGTGCAAAAAGGTTTTGAAGTTTATGGACCTGTCTATATCAATGCTCAAAGTGCTTGTACAACTGAGTGGAAGCACGCTCCAGAAGATACTATAGAAGTGAGTGATCTTGGAGTCGAGAGCTGTGTATGGCCACTCTATGAGATTATCAATGAGCGTGATGAGCACGGAATTATCTATAGCACGAAGCTCAATATTACCTATAGACCAAAGAATAAAATTCCGGTAGAGGAGTATCTTGCTGCACAGCCAAGATTTAGACACCTCTTCAAACCAGAGAATAGACACATTATTGATCTATGGCAAAAAGCTGTCGATACAAGATGGGAGTATCTCCAAAGAAGAGAAGAGGCTGGAGTCTAATGGGTTATATCTACCCGATAATCAAAGAAAAAATTAAGGAGGAAGTTAGGAAGTTTGAGTGTATCTCCAAAAGATACGAACTTCCTTTTTGCCTCATGCTTATTGCCTTTGATGGCAGTGAAGATATATCGCAGATAATTGTTTCAAATACTCGTTGTGCAGATAGATTTGCCAAAATTGATGATCACTACTACTCGCTTCTCTTTTTTGCCAATAGACCAGATTCCCATGCAAAAGTTGCAAATAAAATCCTCTACGCCTTAGAAAAGCTCTATCCAAACAGTAAAATATCTATCGGTGTTGCTTGCAAGCACAATATAGATGCTGATGATATTATCTCCAAAGCAATTCAAAACGTTTTAGAAGCGCAAAACTCTTCACTCAATACTATTGTAGAATAATTTAAAGGAACAAAATATGCCTCTATTAGAGAGTTTTTTAGTAGATCATACAAGAATGCATGCGCCTGCAGTGCGAAAAGCCAAGGAGTTGCAAACACCATCCGGTGATCCAATTACTGTCTATGACTTGCGTTTTGTCAAGCCAAACAAACAGATCATGAGTGTCAAAGGTACACATACCTTGGAGCACCTCTTTGCAGGATATATGCGCAGTCATCTCAATAGTGATGATGTTGAGATCATAGATATCTCACCTATGGGATGTCGCACGGGATTTTATATGAGTGTGATTGGTAGACCCGATGAACTCAGTGTTGCACAAGCCTGGGAAAAGAGTATGCGTGACATACTAGCACTCAAAAGCATTGAAGATATTCCAGAGCTCAATGTCTACCAGTGTGGAAGCTGCTATATGCACTCACTCAATAAAGCACAAAGAATAGCTAAATATGTGGTGGAAAGTGGTATAGGTATTATGAACAATGAAGAGTTGAAATTGGATCTGGGTGCAATTGACAAGCATAAGTGTGATGTAGATCCAAAGAGTGTAGAAGTTATTGGAGAGTAGCGTGCATATAGTGATACCAGTAAAAAGTGTCAATAAAGAAGAGAGTATTGTTGCTCCTACAAAAGAAGCAACAAGCTACGCTTTTTTAGAGCTTGGTGAAGGGATGCAAATAGTAGCAATCAATTTTTTCGATGCACTTCCACAAGACTTTTTTGACTATATAATAACTCCAGATAAAAATGATAATCTTGATGAAGCGTATGAGCTGGGCGCTCGAGCACTCCTTGCGCGAGCTGGTATGAGTATAGATGAGATCGTCGAAGCGTTGATGTTTCGTGAGCTTGATGAGATCATGTAGGAGTAGATATGGCAGAGTATATTCTATGGCACAATCCGCGATGTGCAAAGAGCAGAGAGGGATACAAGCTTTTAGAAGGTCTCGATGTGGAGGTGCGCCGCTATATTGATGAACCACCAACATGCCAAGAGTTGCAAGATGTTTTGCAAAAACTTGGTATGAAACCAAGTGAACTTGTGCGCAAAAAGGAAAAACTCTATAAAGAACTCGGCCTCAAAGATGCAAGCGAAGAGGAGATTCTCAAAGCGATGTGCGAGCATCCAAGGCTCATTGAGCGTCCTATTCTTATCAAAGGAGATCAAGCTGTTTTGGGAAGGCCTCCCGAAAAGTTTAAAGAACTAATAGAAGATGTATGAGATTCGTCAAAGTAATGATGGGAGTTTGACTCTCTATTCGCATGAGTTTGATGAGTGTTACCATTCCACCAAAGATGGGGCACTCACCGAAGCTTTACAAAAACATGTCATCCCAGCTTTTACTTTCTGCTCCAAACCGCATTTGCGCATTCTTGATATCTGTTTTGGGCTAGGTATCAATACACTTGCAACACTCTATCACTTTTTCCATCAAGATCGTGTGAAATCTATAGAGATATTTTCGCCCGAACTTGACAGGAATCTTTTACAACTGCTTCCAGATTTTACTTATCCTGAACAATTAGCACCCTACAAAGAGATTTTATTGGAACTTTTACGAACAAAAAGATTTCAAAGTGACAATATTACAATAGAGCTTTTTATAGGTAATGCGAGAGCGTATATCAAAAGCCTTCATGCTATTGATGTTGTTTATCAGGATGCTTTTAGTCCCAAGAAAAATCCGATTCTTTGGACAGTTGAGTATTTTACAGATATAGCAAAACTCCTTACAGATGATGGAATCCTTACAACCTATTCGCAAGCAACTCCTGTGAGACTCGCGCTTCATGAAGTTGGTTTAAAGGTATATGAACTAAAACTTGGCAGCCTCAAGCCAATGACGATTGCAAGCAAAAAAGAGCTTCCTCTTAGACGCATAGATATGGAAACGAAGAAGATGCGCTCATGCGCAAAGCCTATAAAGGATGAAGATATTGAAACGCTATAGTATTATTTTTACCGTGATAGGATTCTTTGTGGCATTAGCATCGATGAATCTCTATGATATTCAAAAGTCATTTATTGCAAAATTTAAAAAACAAACAAAACTTGTACTTGATAATGAGATTAATTTGAAAAAAAACTCAACCCTTGCTTTGGCAATAGCAACAAGTGAGCACAAAGATATTGAGCCGTATTTTTTAAAGCATAAAGTACCATATCTGGAAAAAATTAGTAAAAATTTACGCAGATATACCAATTACAAAAACATCCATTTTGCCATTGTTGACACGAATGCCACTATACTCTATGCTACATATAAAATTATACATTACAATACATGTAAAAAGTTTTCACAAAAAAAGAACAGCTATAAAACTGATATTGTTTTAGATTGTCGTGGTATCCATTTTGGAGCATTTGTACCAATTTTTATCGAGGGTAAGCTCCAAGGATATCTTGAAACTTTTAGTCAGTTTAACTCCATTGTGAAAGATTTGCAACGTATAGGAATTGAAGCAGTTGTTTTGCTTGACAAAAAGTATAAAAGTTATGCAAAAGAGCTGCATCGTATGGTACGAGAGTATAAAGTTGTCAACTCCAATACATCACCACAGCTTCTTGAACAGATACAAAATATAGATATTGAACAGGTTTTGTACAGCAATGAACCTCTAGCAATCAATGGGCAGATTTTTTATCGCTATCCTCTTAAGGATCTTGAAGGCGAAATTTTGGGATGGATAGTATTTAGTAAAGAGAAAAATGCAGTACTCACAGACTTTATTAGTAAGTCTCTCATATATCGTGTTATTTTTATGATTGTTTTATTTATTTTTACAATTTTAATCATTATGAAAATATTCAATAGAGAGATGGTTGAAAAATTGCGTAAGCAGTATGAGTATTTTGCGACGATTCTTGATAAGATCCAAGAGATTGTGATTATTAATGATGGCTTTACAATGAAATATGCCAATAGCACCTTCTTTCAATACTTCAATGATTATAAAAATTTAGAGGAGTTTTTGCGCGAGCATCAGTGTATATGTGATTTCTTCGTTCATGAAGAAGGATTTATCGATGCGATTATTGAAGGTAAAAAGTGGACGGAGTATATCCTAGCGCATCCTGATAAAGAGTATTATGCAAAGGTGCGCTATAAAGAGCAAGAGTATATTTTCCAGGTCAAAGCGAGTAGACTCAATGAAGAAGATTTTGTAGTAATCTTTATTGATATAACACAAAAGTATCAAAAGCAAAAAAGACTCCAACAACTTGCAATCATAGATCCTCTGACTAAGCTTTACAATCGCTACTTCTTTGAAAAAGTTGCCAATGAGGGAATCAAAAAAGCTGCAACACTCCAAACAGATCTGCTCTTTGCAATGATTGATATTGATTATTTCAAACAGATCAATGATACTTATGGCCACGATGTAGGAGATGTGGTTCTTAGAGAAATTGCCGCCATCTTACAGCACGAATTTCGCAAAAGTGATCTCATATTCCGCATAGGTGGGGAGGAGTTTCTCATAATCTTTGAAACTACAAACGTCCAAAAAGTGCTCGAACTTTTAGAAGATGTGCGCAGGAAAATTGCGACACATAAATTTGAGGGAGTATATGGTCAAGTAACTATTAGTATAGGTGTGGCAAAATATAGAGATGGTGATGATGTCCATAGCCTCTATAAAAGGGCTGATGAGGCTTTATATGAGGCAAAAAAATTAGGAAGAAACAGACTTGTATATAAAGGAGACGAAGATGATTGATGATAATCTCAAAAGGGCAATGCTCAATATTGCCCGTATTGCAATAAAAGAGGAATTTTTGGGGCATAAAGAGCTCAATGATGAAGTCAAACAGCGCCTGATACAAATGTTCCCTAGACTTGCTGAACCTGGCGCAGTGTTTGTGACAATAAATGAGCGAAGTTCACTACGGGGATGTATCGGTTCGTTAGTAGCCTATAGACCTCTCATTGATGATTTGATAGAGAATGCAAAAGCAGCAGCATTTGGAGATCCAAGATTTCCACCATTGAGCCCAGAGGAGTTTGACAAAATAACAATAGAGATATCCCTTTTGAGTGAGCCAAAGCCCCTTGAGTATAAAGATATTGAAGATTTGCGTCAAAAGATTCGTCCCGGCGTCGATGGAGTAGTTCTTAAGCTTGATGGCCGCCAGGCAACATTTTTGCCACAAGTTTGGGAAGAATTGCCAGATTTTGATCAATTTTTTGCACATCTTTGTCTCAAAGCCGGCCTTCCGGCAAATTGCCTTGAGTATCATCCGCAGATATTTACATATCAGGTAGAAAAATTTAGTGAAGATGATTTTAAATCTCTATAAATACACTATTCCAGGAAAGGATGAAGATTTTACAACTCTTTTTATGAATGAAAAGGTAGAAATTGTACGTATTGTTTCAGGCAGGGTAGAAACTCCAAAACATTTTAAAGATGAAACTGATGAATGGGTTGTATTGCTTAAAGGTGAAGCAAAACTAAAAATGGAAGGACGACTGTACCATCTTCAGCCTGGTGACAATCTCTTTATTCCTGCATATATGCCACATACTCTTGTAGAAGTAGTACCAGGTTCTCTTTGGTTAGCAATTCATATAAAAGAGTGTAACGGAATATAGCGAGGCCCTTTTGGCGTAAGTATACTTTGAATAAGTTGGATTTTTGGCTCAATAAAGCCAAGCTCTTTTTTCTCATAACTTTTTACTGTGGTTACAAAGCGCTTAAAATTATGGACCTTTTTTATGCGACATAGTGTTATGTGGGGAATGAAGGGTTTATCAATATTTATTGTTAGTCTCTCTTGGAGTGTTTTGACCACATCACTCAAAGATTGGTCATCGACTTTTGCATATAATATTTTGGCAGGATTACCGAAAAAGCCCAGTCCTTCTATTTTTAAAGGCGAAAGATTTGGAGAAAAATTTTCTAATTTCTGTGTTATAAGTTTTGGAGTTTCTATCTCGCCAAGAAAAATATATGTAAGATGAAGATTGCGTTTTTCTACCCACTTTCCTTCTAGAAATGAGAAACTATTTTTTATTTCTTGATATTTTGGAATGTGAGCAAAACTACCTATAAAAAGTCTCATCATACTCCTTTATCCAGGAAGACCATCAGCCCTTGGGCTCAATAACCATTTATAATATCGTATCATATAGATAACAAAAGGACTTATCCAAAAAAGAGTAGAGAGAAAATAAAGCAGTTGTGCATACTCAGGATAAAAGGCAACAGCTGTCCTAAGCAGTGCTGCGATAATGATAGAGACTGTTCCCAAACAGATAAAATTGTCTCTTGCTTTGGCGATATCTCTTCCAGTATGAACAATCGTAACAACAATCATAACCACATAAAACGAAAGTGTCCATGCACCGGTTGTAAGCATATGCAAAAGATCTCCGTTAAAAAGTTTCATTCCGGTTAAATAGTTATAGCCAATGAGTCCATAACCAATAGCTATAAGAATTGGAACGAGCTCTAATGAGAAAATGAGCTTTTTAAATAAAATATTTGTCTCTTCATAATTGATAAAATCATTCAAAATTGCCAAAGCTGCACTTGCTGTGCCTAAAGCCACCCAGCCTAATGCTCTGTTTTGCGGAAAGAAAAATTCAAGTGCGCTAAAAAGAGCAATCATAAAAATTGTCAAGTTATATGCCGGAGGTCTTGCAAAAAAGATCTCTTCATACCCTTCATGTTCTAAAATCTCATTGACAGCTTCTGTGTTTACTCTGCGAATTGCAAGAATAATAAGAATCAAAAATACGCCAAGGCTGAGCTTTAAAACATCTAAAGGATCTGTTTTTACAACTCCTGCAGCGCTTAAAAAGAACCAAATTTGTGCAACTTGCACGGCTATAAAGGTATAGGCGATACTGACATGGCGTTTGGCTGGATCTTTCAAGATTGGCTTGATAACCAAAAGGGTAAGCCAGGCAAAGAGGATTATGTTAATAATCGCTGCCGGATAGACTCCAATAACTCCCATCGTCCAAAAGGCAATTCTACCTACTATCCAAAATCCAAAAAGAGCAGCTAACTCTTTTCCAACAATTGGAACGGTTCCAGGAAAAAGCTCAGGTGCTCCTGTTAAAATAAAGGCAGCCATTCCCAAAAATCCTACTCCAAAAAGCATCTCGTAGATATGCCAGCTCATGCCATCACCAATAAATGGCAAAGCAATATAACCATTGTAGTAAAGCACCCAAAGAAGAATTGAAAGAATCATATAAGGAGGCATCAGCAAAAAGGCCGGGCGAAAACCGTAAGCAAGATAGGTAGGAAAAGCTCCTTTGGGATAGGATTCATAATGTTTTGTAGCTGCCATATTTACTCCAGTTCAAACGTTTCTATAATATAAGGATCTTGTAACAGCTTTGCAGTTTCGCTGTAAACATAGCTATCGTCTCTTTTGCTTTGTGGAATATCGATTGTGAAAGTTTTAACGATTCTACCCGGATCTGGCTCAAGCACAAAAATCTTATCGCTCAGTTTCACTGCTTCCATTAAGTCGTGTGTTATAAAAAAAATAGTAATTGCTTTTTTATCGATAAGCTCAATCAAATGGTTTTGCAGCTCTCTTTTGAGACCAATATCCAAAGCTGAAAAGGGCTCATCTAAAAAAAGAAGCTCTGGCTTTGTGACAAGGGCTCTAGCAAATGAGACTCTTTGACTCATCCCACCACTCAGCTCTTTTGGAAACTTTTCAAAATCATCCTCTTCTAAATCAAATTTCAAAGCAATCTCTTTTGCTCTTTTGATGCGTTCTTTTTTAGAAACTCCTTGAGCTTTGAGACCAAAAGCGATATTATCAAGCACATTTTTCCATGGAAGCAGTCTTGCATCTTGAAAGGCAATTGCTTGTGTTTTGAAGCTATTTTCAATCGTTCCTTCCTGTCTATCCAGTAGACCCGCACATAGCCTAAGAAGTGTTGTTTTTCCTCCACCACTTGGTCCTACAACTGAGACAACTTCTCCTTCATCTATTTCAAAACTGATATCCTCAAGGATTGTTTTATATCCAAAAGAAAATGTCAGATGCTCTACCTTCAATCGCGCCATTTTTCCACTTCTTTTTTAATAGGTTCTAAAAAGATATACTCTACAATCATTAAAAGAGCAATCATGATAACAACAAGTGCAAGAGCTGTTTTGGTATCAAGCTGACTTCTAGCCATTGCCAAAGCCGCACCAATACCATCGCTTGTAGCCAAAAGCTCCGCCATTACAACGATCTTCCAAGCCATTCCAAGAGCACTGACCCAAGCAGGAAAGATATAAGAGAAGATATGAGGCAGATAAATATCGGTAAATTTCATCAACTTTGGCACTTTAAAAGTATCTGCCATCTCTTCAAATTTATCCTCTAGCGTTCTTGTTCCCTGCAAAGCCCCAATAAATACTATTGGCATAGATGCGACAAATACGGTAAATTCAACCGTCATATCTCCCATACCAAACCAAATCATCGCCAAAACGATCCAGGCAATCGGTGGCATTCCCATTAAAATTGTAATGATTGGACGGCTTGCAACGGAGGCTGTAATAAAAAAACCGGCTATTAAGCCAAGGAGCGTTCCAATTGAAAGAGAGAGACCAAATCCAACAATCACTCTATTAATTGTAATAGAAAGATTCTCTAAAAACTCTTTGTCTTGAAACAGCTCTAAAACACTTTGAAAGCTTTGCAAAGGGGAGGGCAAAATCATATCCCCATAAATTTGATTGCCCACATCCCAAGCTGCAATAAAAAGAAAAATAGCAGCTATGGAGCCCCAACCACTCCATAAAAATTTTGGAAAGTCTTTGATGATTTTTTTAAGAGCATCCATCAGTAGTAAAACTCCTCATCAGGAAGTTTTCCACCTATGATTTTTGGACTTTGCTCTTTTAGTTTTTCAAAGAAAAATTCAATATCTTTTTTTGCTTCTTTTGCTTTAACAACTTCCATTTTTACATGGCTAATGGAGTCTGCCACAGCCTCTGGTGTAAACATTTTTACATATTTTACAACAAGTTTTCCTGCCTCTTTTGGATGGCTTTTATACCACTGCATAGCCTCAATGTACGCTTTTTCAAAAGCTTCAACAATTTTTTTGTTTTCTCTCATTTTCCCAACAACTGCCATACCGGCTTGTGGAATTTTAGGTTTTGTATGAAAAGCTTTTGCCCACTCTTGTTGCAAGTCAATTCCTCTATAAAGCTCTGGAGCAACGATACTTATAGGAAAAGAGTGTGTTTTTCTAAGCACCATCGATGTTGCAGGCTCTGGCAAGAGGGCATTGTCTTGTCGTCTCATGATAAGCTGGCTAGCTGCATCCATTGGATTGGAGACGTAAATAAGATGAATATCTTTAGAGCTTAATTTCTTTTGTTTCATAATGGCCTGTAAAACGATATCTGGCATATCGCCTCTCCAAGGAACAAGAAGCGATTTTCCCTTTAGCTTCTCAAGGGTATTTATATTTTTATCCCTTACTAAAATATGCAAAATCCCCCAAATGGAGACATTAAGGAGTCTAATTGGCTGATTTTTGTTATATAAAATTGAGGCCACGTTTGTTGGAACCGCTACAAAATCTACTTCCTTATTGATAATCATCGCTCTTAGTTGATCTGGATTTTTCCAAAGTTTGAACTCAATTTTTTTTGCATACTTTTTGAGAGCCCCGCTCTCAATCATACGAAAAATCGGATGAGATACATTTGCAGAAGGTCCTGCTATAACAATTTTTTCAAGTTTCTCTGATGCTATTGAAAATGTCAAAAACACAGAGAGTAACAATAACATTTTTTTCATATCAATCCTTTAGATTATGATTATGATAATAGATTTCAAAATTATATACAATTAAGTTGATTATAACCTGAAAATATTTTGCTAAAAATTTACTCTTAAGCCTGCATAGATATAAGTTCCAACAGTTGAGCCTAGAACATCATCTACATCTTCATCAAAAAGATTGTTTACTCCACCAAAAAGTTCATAATTTTGAGCAAATTTATAGGATGCTGTAAGATCTACCAATGTAAAAGGATCTGTTGTCAATTCAACTTTTCCTTTTGGTGTCATTTGTGTATAGTGCTCTTTGCCTGTATAGGTTGCTATTAGGTTTATGTTAAAGTTTTTAGAAAAAGTGTAATCACACTTGAGAGCTACAACTCTATCTGGATTAAACTCCAAATCTTTTTTTGTTTTTTTATCTTCAGTTCTTAGCTCATTCCAGGTAAGCTCAGTAGTAAAGCCATTTTCAAAATCGTAAGTAAGGGTTAGTTCCATTCCCTTTGTCTCAGCATCGCTGACATTTATAAACGTATATGAGCCGGGGTTACTCCCTGCAACTTTTTGTATGCGATCATCAATCTTATTAAGAAAAAAAGCCACTTCATAACTAAAGTGCTCTTTTGTCCCACTTGCACTAATCTCATAAGAGTTGGTAAATTCTGGTTTTAGATCATATCCAACAACTTCTGCTCCTTGAATTAGTCCCATTGGGGTTTGTTTGTTGATATAGAGTTCTCTGATATCAGGAGTTCTGTAGCCTTGTGCGAAATTTACTCTTAGATTAAAGAGTTTTGAAAAGTTTTTGACGGCTCCCAATCTAAAAGTAGCTTTATTGTCTGCATTGCTTATAGCATCATATCTTGCTCCGCCAATTACATTAAGAGTATCGCTAACTTCCCACTCATCTTGTAAATAGATGGCTTTATAATCAACCTCTTTTTTTCCCATATTTGGAGTAGAATCAAAAACGGTTGCCTCTCTTTCTTCGTCTCTATATTCAGTCCCAAAGGTTAAAAGATGTGCGTCATTAAGGGCATAGTTAGCTAAAAGTTCGTATGATGTAATATCAACATTAGCATTCATACTATTTGCTGCAGACTCTTTTTCGCTTTTAAAACCAAAATCCTTCCAATATTTCATAGTAGTAATATTTCTTTTTCTATAGTAGGAGTTGTATATATGCAGTTTCAACGATAAGTCATCATTGACTAAATAGTTCATAAAAGCGCCAATATTTCGTCTATCGTTTTTGTCATGAGAGTTTACTGGAACATTCCATGCTGGACACATTCCCATAGGATGTCCTATTTTATCAACAAAACTTACAGGAGTTCCATCTGGTTTATGCCCTACAATAGGATTTTTGGGATGTCCTATAGGAGGCTTTACTCCAAAAGGGTGGGCATATGCATTATATACTCCCCATCTTTCTTCTTTCATATAAGAAAAATCTATTCCCAATGAAGTTTGCTCATTGAGTTCATATTCAACTTTTGTTCCCACATTAAAAACATTTGCTCTTTCTCTATATGTGACATCAGTATCATAAAAGTCTTTTACTCCTGCTTTTTTAAAATCATTTTTGAATCTGTTAAAATCATCTAAAGCAGTTTTTCTATCGAGATTAACTAAATTTGGATCTAATGGTATAGGTTTAGAAGTTTTGTCCGGTTGCAGATAAAAGGGATTTCCATGTGTTTGTGGATTATTGGGTTTTAAGTATGGTACTATTGGAACTTTTTGCAGTTGTGAAGGACTCAGTTTTTGTCCACCAAGTTTTACATATGTTCTTTCTTTTTGGGTATATGGAGTTGAATGGGAGATATCTGTGTAAAAGCTATATTTTAATTTATTCTTTTTCCCTCTCATATTAAAATAGGCATTATTGTTTCTTCCTTCTCCTTTTGTATTTGAACCGCTTTGAATACCCATAGAGCCTTGAAATCTATCTTTTGGCTGTTTTGTGATAATATTGATAACTCCACCAACTGCATCTGCACCATAAAGAGTGCTCATCGGCCCTTTTACAATTTCTATACGCTCAATAATTGATGCTGGAATTCGATCAAGATCGTAAGGATTTTTAACTTCTCCTGCTATTCTTTGGCCATCTATTAAAAAAAGTGTTCCAGTTGCGCCCATTCCTCTAATTGAAATAGAGGATTTTGATTTGCTTGAAGCTGAAGGAAACGTTCCATACTGCCTTATGAGTCCAGGAGTTTTTGAGATAACATCACCTAACGTAGAAGCACCCATTTTTTCTATTGTCTTTTCGTCAATTACAATAACTGAAGCGCTTACACCTTCTATATTTTTTTCTGTTTTGGTTGCTGTTGTGACAGTCACTTCACCCAAATTTATATCTTCAGCCTGTAAAAGCATTGTTGCTAGGGCTATAGAGAGCCCGATGTTCTTAATTTTCATTTTCATATCTTCCTCCCAATCTTTAAAATATGTATGCAAACCATTGATTTAAAGCCCTCATTATATTTTTCTCCTCAAGAGAAAATACGAGATAGCTATAAACTATTATTGTTGTAAATAGTAATAGCAGCAAATTTATTATCTTTTCAGGTAAATAGCTGCCATGTGTTTGCATTTCATCTTTCTTGTGTATCATTTTCTTCTCCTTGTAAAATAATTGCATTTTGTCTATTACAAAATTTACATACTGCGTAAAACACTATTCCATTCGGTTTATTTTCAGATGAACACTCAGGTTGGTTTTTTAGTTCTTCAAAATGTATAATTTCTCCACATATATGGCAAACTTCATATTTATATGTTTTCATTGTAAAAACTTTTCTATTTTCGATAGTGACACTTTTTATAATTTGACACTCCATTAAAATTCTTAAGGAACGGTAGATAGTATTGAGTGTAGGTTTTCTTATAGGAAACTCTTCAATACGTGCAAGAATCTCTTCTGCTGCTAAAGGTTGTGAAGATTTATTTAATATTTCAATAATTGCTTCTTTAATCTTTTTCCCTTTTAATCCTCTCTTTTTAAGACAGGTATCTATATCCATCGCTTCCCTTTATGATAATGACTATCAAAATCGTATATAAAGAGATGTTAAAGAGAGCTTAAAACGATAATCGTTATCATTTTAAGATGTAACTAAGAATGCCTTGTGTAAACTTTTTTGAAAATAAATTTCATTATCGAGTTTTGATATGAAAAATAAGGAGTGATCTAATAACTATGTAGTCATCCTTGCTCATCTCTTTAGACTTTATTTTACAAAATTTATTAGTAGGAGTGATTAATGAAATTTCTATTGCAAATATTTAAAAAGTTAAATAGATGGATACATATGCATTCAAAAATTCACAGTATCTATTTTATTACTGAATATAAAAAACGATTTTCGTAAAATTAGGTAGATATTGGAAGTTTCCAAGAATATAAAATTTATAATTTTTGTTGTAGTATTACTCATTCATGGGATTTTTCTATTTTCAAAAACTACACCTATATCAATAAAAGAGCAAAAAACAGAGATTCAACAACTAAAGCTTTATAAAATTACTATCCAAAAGCCAAGGTATAAATCTATAAGAAATATTCAATATAAACAAAGTACTCAATTATCTCCCAAACCAAAAATCAAACCAAAACCAAAGCTAAAACCTAAACCTAAATCTAAGCCAAGACCAAAGCTAAGCCATAAATATAAACATACACCAAAACCTAAGTCCCAAAAAAAGCTTATACGAAAGCAAAAAATTAAGCCTAAACCTCAATCAAACTCTAAGCCTCAACTATCTAAAAAGCAAAAATCTAGCGAACATCAAAAAATGATAAAAAACATTCAAAAGAATGAAAATAGAGTGCCAAAAACAGAAACAAAACGAGATAATACCATTTTGAAAAATAGAGTAAAAGCAAACTATATGAGTTTAGTAAAAGCTAAAATTGAAGCAAAAAAATATTATCCTAAAATTGCAAAAAGGTTAAAACAGCAAGGCGTAGTGGTTGTAAGTTTTACAATATTAGCAGATGGGAGGATAACCAATGTAAATATCCTCAAACCATCAAAATATAAAAGACTCAATAATGGGGCAATCGAGACATTGCAAAAAATTGGAAAGTTTAAGCCTATACCAAAAGAGCTCGGCGTAGATCATTTAGATATCGTTGTTCCTATTAAATATGTAATAAAATGAAAGGAAGAGTATGCATTTGATGGATTATATAGAAAAAGGTGGCGTGATAGTATATATTTTAATCGTCCTCAATATCATAGGATACACAATTATGTTTCTAAAGTTTATCCAGATTCTTATAGCAAAACGGAAAAAATCCGTGATTTTGCAAGAAGTTATTGATTACATTCAAGCTAAAAAAATCCCGCTTCATGATGAGCATATCGTGATGGAGCTTATCAAAGATGAGATTGCCAAAAGGCTTTACTATCTTGAAAGAGGGTTAGGAACAATTAAAATAATTGCCTCTATTGCACCTTTGCTTGGACTGCTTGGAACGGTTATCGGGGTTTTGCTTGCTTTTGAAGCAATATCTAAAAGTGGATTGGGCGATCCATCAACATTTGCCGGTGGTATATCTATGGCTCTTATAACCACAGTAGCTGGACTTATTGTAGCCATTCCCCATGTTGTGGGATATAACTATCTTGTTAGCATGCTTGATGGATTGGAAGTTGCTATTACAAGTGATATCTTGCCATCTCTTTATAAAAAAGAGTTGCTATGAAGCGAAGAGAGCAGATAACTCCCGATATGACGCCGCTTATTGATGTAGTTTTTTTGTTATTGGTATTTTTTCTAGTTAGCACCGTTTTTAAAAAAGATGAGTTGGCACTACTGCTTAATTTGCCAAGTAGTAAATCATCAGCTAAAACAATAGAAAAAGAGAAAATCACAATTGAGCTATCTTCAACTGAGCTTGCATTAGGAGGTAAAAAAGTCTCTTTTAAAGAGCTGGATGGGTCTCTTGCAAGGGTAGCAGATAAAAAACAGCCGGTTTTTGTGAGAATTGATAAAGATGTCCGTTATGAGAGGATTGTGAAATTATTAGATATTTTAAAAAAGTATGAACTTAACAATATTGCTCTTGTCAATGAAGCAAAATAAAATGCTATACCATCGTTTTTAAGTATAAAAGAACTATTCATAAATTGATAATCATTATCATATTAAGTCTGGGTTAAGCAGTTTTTTCTTAAACTTTTAATGAAAATGAAATTCATTATTAAAACATGGAGAGGAACGCTATGGGAGTATTAGTAATAGGTGCAGATAAAGTCCAACAAATAAAATCTACTCTTTTTGAACTTGGTGCAACGAAAGTGATTCATTTTGACTGTAGAAAGAAAAATTTTTATAAAAGAAAAATTCCAAGTAATATTGATATGGTTGTTTTTATAACAGATTATCTCTCGCACAACAAAATGGAAGTTTTTAAAAAAGAGGCACAAAAGAGAAAAATTCCTACAGTATATAGTAAACATAGTAAAAATGATTTAAAAAGCAAAATAGAAAAATTTAGTAAAATCTTAAAATGATATCAATTATCATTTTAAGAATTAACCAAGATTATGTGAATTAAAATTTCAGATATAAAATTTTTGAAAGGAAGGAAGATGAAAAAAATTGTACTTAGTGCAACCACTATAATGATGTTAGGTGTTACGATATATGCAGATGAAGGGAGCTCTTTAAAAAATGAATTTATAAAAACTGTTAACGGATATATCAGACTTGGATATCAATATGACGATGACTCAAATAGTGATATGTCTTTAGGTGGAAAACTTCATGTTGAAACAAACTCTTTTAAAGGAGTAAGTGCAGGAGCTAGTTTTTATACGACAAATGTTGTTGGGCATATCAATGACGGGGCTGAAGGATTTGGCTTTTTTAATGCAAACAACAAATCTTACTCAATTTTAGGAGAAGCCTATCTTTTAGGAGAATTCGGTAATACGACTATCAAAGTCGGTCGACAAGAGATTGATACGCCGTTTGCCGATACGGATGATATTGCAATGGTTCCAAATACCTTTGAAGCGGCACTTGTAATCAATAAAGATCTACCTGATACTACAATTATTTTAGGACAAGTGCAACGATGGGCTGGTGTTGATGCGCCCAATCCTTCAAGCTTTGAAGATTTAAATGGTGATGATGGAGTGCAAGTTGCAAGTATAACGTATGAAGGAATTGAAGGATTAGCAGTTTCAGCGTGGTATTACTACCTAAATGACTTTGCGATTGACAAGATTTTCTATGCGGATGCAAATTATGAAGGCGAGGCAAACGGGGTTTCATATGCAATAGGATTGCAGTATGCGTATCAAAACTACAAAAGTGCTGATGCTGCTTCAATTTATGGTGTAAGTGCTAGTGCAGGGTATAAAGGATTTAGCTTAGGTATTGCTTACAACAAAAGCAATGACAATACAGCAGATAACGGTTTTGGAGGAGGTCCGTTTTTTACTTCAGCCGAAGTGCTCACATTGGCTGAGGGTGGAGTGGATGCAGATGCCTGGTATGTAAATGCCGAGCTTGATTTGGGCTCTTTTGGAGTGGATGGACTGACTTTTGGTGTGGGGTATTTGAATTTAACAGATAAAAACGATGTGGACTCAACAGAATTTGATGGCTATATCAGCTATGCGTTCAATGATAGTTTAAGTTTTGATCTCATTTACAGTGATGTTGATGATGATATTAATGGAGATAATTTTACCAACACAAGATTTTTTGTCAATTACTCTTTCTAAGGCATCTTTTAGATGCCTTAGGCAGCCCTCAAGTGCCAGTTTCATTCTTACTCCTTTTTTGAGGGCTGCTTAAGGCATTTTTGCCAAAACAATCAAAAGGATAGACATGTTAAAAAAAGAGCTTAATGAGAGACTCAATGAGCAGATGATGCTGGAGTTTGAATCGGCAAATATCTACAAAGCGATGAGCGCTTGGTGCAAGGCAAAAGGGTTTGAAGGGTCAGCTCGATTTTTAAATCAACATGCAGCTGAAGAGATGGAACATATGGAAAGACTCTTTCAATATATCAATGAAACAGGCGCGCAAGCCATTATAACCGGTATGAAAGCGCCTGAAAATGAGTTTTCTTCATTGCAAGAAGTTTTTGAAAAAACATATAAGCATGAGCAGTTTATCACACAAAAAATCTTTGATTTAGTAGATTTTACTTTACAGTTAAAAGATTATTCTACCTTCAGCTTTTTGCAGTGGTATACCGCAGAGCAACATGAAGAAGAGGCTCTCTTTAAAGGAATTTTAGATAAGTTTGAGATTATTGGGACAGAAGGTAGAGGTCTTTTTATGATTGATAAAGAGATAGGAAATATTGCAAATAGTAGAGATTAATTTAGTCTAAAAAGGAGAAGAGATTATGAAAAAAATGGTAATGGGAATGGTTGCAGGTTTTATTCTTTCAGGAACTCTTTTAGCTGATAGCGGGATAAACAAAGTAAAAGAGTTTGAGCTTGAGCACGCTACAAAGCTTTATAATGAAGCAAAAAAGCTCAAAGAGATTGCAGATGACTATTATGAAGACATAAAGGCTTTTCATTTTAATTATGACAAAGCTTGGAAGAAAAACAGAAAAGATCTTACAAAAGATATAGAACAGATGAAAAGGGCGTGGCTTGAAGCATCAAGCAACTATGAGATTATTGAAGGACTTGTTGCTGGTATGCCACAAACTGCAAAATATGACCTTATTTTGGATGCCGGAATTCCTGCAAGCGAAGGCAATGAAGATGTAGCACCTTTTGATTTGAAGTGCCCGTATAAATGCAAATTCAACACAAAAAGACCCGGAAACTTTTTTCACTATCTGCTTGAGCCAACCCTTTGGGGAACGCATGAAGCATATGTAGCAAAAAAAGTTGACTTAAATGGTGATGGTCAAATTACAAAAGGTGAAGCTCTTCCAAACGCAAAATGGCTTAAATGCGTAGCGGATAATTTTGCAAAGTATACAAAAGAGCTAAAAGATAAGGTAAAAGATCTTAAGATGAATCTCACCGATGTATTTACGGCTGAGCTTACAATGATTCCAACAATGGGCGATTATTTTGAGGATTGGAAAAATAGTAGAATCCTTGGTAAATCTGAAGCTTTTGTGGCGCTTTCAAGAATTTTCGATATCAAAGGAATTAGTGGCGGGCTTAAAGTTGCATATGAAGCGGCGATTCATCCAAAACTAAAAAAAGTTGATCCAAAACTAGATAGTCAAATTAGACTTGCTTTTTATGATTTAGTTTCATTTGTGGATGATATCTATATGAAAGAGCAGTCTGGGCATATTTTTAAACCAGAAGATGCTGATGCATATGCATCCCAGGCTCAAGATATGGCAGATAGATTAAGCGCACTTATGGCAAAAGCGGCTAAGAAACTACATATTAAGCCAAATGTGTAATGAAGAACTATGCTTTATATACCATTGCCATTGCGGTGGTAATGCTTGTAAGCGGATTTGTTTATTACTTTGCGGCACCACTAAATTGGGGTGCCGCAGAGACTATTTTAAATATTCATTTGTGGCTGGGTGTGCTTTTTGTTTTCTATCTGCTCTATACTCTTCCAAAACATATCAAAACCTCAAAATTGCGGGCCAACAGTTCAAATTTTATAAAGCTTTCATATTTTATGTTAGCACTTTTAATAGTTCTTTTTGTAAGCGGTTTAGCCCATTTTATTCCGTATCTAAGCTATTTTTTCAAACCAATCTATTATCGTTTTGAAACTTATGATTTTATATCCAATATTCACTTGATTATAGCGGTTTTTTTTACTCTGCTTTTTGTTTTGCATCTATCTTTTAAACACAAGGACAATAGATGAAAAAATATAAAAAGATTATTCTTTTTTCTTTTATCTTTTCTCTTTTAGGTGTGAGCATAATCTACATACTTACACCTAAAAAAGAGTATAAGGGAGTAGATGTTAAAGATATTCTTTTTTACTCAACTCCTTGGGGCAAAGATCAGCCATTTTTCCCGGGACATTTGGCAACAGCCGATGGAAAAATGGGAAATCCAAAAGCAATTCCAAGCTCTTCAGCCTGCGTGAAATGTCATAAAAAAGAGTTTGAAGAATGGGTGCCATCTTTGCATAGTATCAGTGGTAGAGATTTAGTTTATGACAACTCCATTGAGGCAAATGTGCAAATTAAAAAAAGGCATCATGGAAGGGAACTTTCAAGATTTTGTGATAGCTGTCATAATCCTATGGAAGTTGCTATGGGACGGAATAATCCAATTATAAGTGTAGAGCCAAGCGATGTGCAAACAGAAGGTTTGGCATGTGTCTTTTGTCATACAGCTACAAAAGCAGATCCACAAACTGGTAATGGAGCAGTTACATTTGATCTAAATAAAGCGTATGATAATTTAAGTGGCTCTGCAATTTTGGCAAGTCCAAGAGACCATGCAAGAGCCTTTGGAAGTGCAAAAACAAATGAGCTTTTAAGAAGTTCAGCGTTTTGTGGAGCATGCCATAATGAAAGATACTATCCTCCAGTAACTCCTTCAACAAAAGTGCTAAAAGCACAAAGCACTTATGATGAATGGAAAAATAGCTGGTATGCGAAAAATAATATTACATGCCAAGATTGCCATATGAATTATAAACCGGTTGAGTTTATTTCCAATTTACAAAAAGGAATCATAAAAAAACCAAAAAAATATTCACATAATTTTTGGGGTGGTAATCATGTTTTACAAGATACAAGTTTAAAAGAGAAGCTTTTATTTATAAGAGGTGGAGTATTACCTGGAGTGAGTGCAAAAAAATATTTTGAACTTATGGATAAACAACGACCAGTAACAGAAAAGTTTTTAAAAGCAGCAGCAAAAGTAGAGATTATCTCTCAAAAACAAATTGGCAATGAGCTTGAAGTCAAAGTAAAGGTAAGTAATGTAGGAGCTGGACATAACCTGCCAACAGGAGTAATAGATCAAAAACATATCTGGTTGCAGTTAAAAGCTTTTGATGAAAATAACAGCACAATTTTTAATAGTGGTGAGAGTGATAGAGAAAAAGATGTTGTCATTTGGGCAGAGAGATTTTTGGATAAAAAAGGCAATATTATAATGGATCACCTAACTTTTAAAACAGCTGATATTATTTTAACAAGACCTCCTATTCCACCAAGAGGATTTCAAATAGTTACTTATAAAGTCCCATTAAATGGGAAAAAAGTCAAAAAACTTGAGGCAAAACTTTGGTATAAGATTGCCTATGAGGAGCTGATTATAAAATCGCTTCATAGAAACATTCCTATACCAAAATTTTTAATGGCGCAAGATAGCAAGGAGATATAAGATGAAAAGAGTTTTTCTCCTTGTTTTATGTATTCAAATCCTTTTTGGTATGGAGCTTTGGAAGCAACGATACTATTTAGATAAAGAGCTGTTTCATAAACAGATGGCAATTTTACAGCATCAAAATTTTTTGGATGAAAAGTTTGATTTTTTTAAAGACACGGCACAAAAGCTAAACCTTTTAAAAGAGTTAGAAGCTATAAAGAGTGCTAAAAGTTTAGAAGCATTTTTAAAAGCAAAAGCAAAGCTCATTGTAAAACTTGAATCAAGAGCTTATGATAAAAAGATGTTTGATCTAATTGATATGCTGGATTTTGATGAAGATGTAAAGAAAGAGATTTTATTTGCTAAAAAGATCAAAAAGCTTTTTATCGCACTTGAAAAATCGGATTTGAAAGTAAATCAAAAACCACTTGAAAAGCTTTTTTTCATAAAAGAGTATTTTACTGTACTTGGTAAAAATATCGATATTAGCAAGCTTGAAAAAGCGATAAAAGAAAAGGACAAAGAGGCCTTTAAAAAGGGGCTTGTTGCTTTGCAAAAAGAGATTTTGCTTCTTAAATCAAAAAAACTCTCACCTAAAGAACTCCAAGCAAATGTAAAGTCATTTATCAGATACAATAAACTAACAGCATTTGATTACTCAAATGGCGTAGATGATGAAGGCAATATAAAAAATAATTTAGAATATACTGAAGCTGTTATTTTTAGTGCAAGAGCAAAAGAAAAAATTTTGACTCTATCTTCTAATATAAATCCAGAAGATTTTCAAAAACTGCTTGCAATTTATGAAAAAATTATTTCTAATATTGAAAAAAAGAAGAATAAAAAAGAGGTTAAAACGCTAACAAAAGAAGCGAAAAAGATTGTGCTCATTGCCACAGGACTTAAAGATATAAAAGAGACTCCAAAAGAGATAGTCTCTCACATAAACAGTAGTTTAAATGCAATGCTAAAAATGGCAAAAGAGAATAATTTTAAACAGGCTGATTTTTTTAGACTTGAAGCATATAGCTTTTTTGATCCAGATATTGAAATACGATTAAAACCAAGAGATCCAGCGCTATCTACTGAAATTGAAGGGCTTTTTTGGGATGGCTTTGGTGATATAAAAGGATTGGGATATGAGCTTGCGCATAAAGATATAAAGAATTTGCCAAAAACTACAGCAATATTGAAAGAAAAATTGCAACAAGCTCAAATTGAGCTGGAATCAAAACTTTCCTATGCTAATTCTATGCTTCAATCGATGATGATTATTATTCGAGAAGGTCTCGAAGCCGTTTTAGTTTTGGCAGTTTTGCTTACACTTTTTAATAGTAAAAGAGATAAAATATTTCTTTTTGGCGGTGTAGCTTTAGGAGTTTTTGCTTCAATTGCAACCTATTACATAGCAAAAGAGATTATCAGTATTTCAACCTCAAATCGTGAGCTTATAGAAGGCGGTAGTGCTTTGCTTGCGGCAATTATGCTTATATTTGTAACAGCTTGGATTTTTCACAACACCTATGTAAAAGGGTGGGTTGCTTATGCAAAGGAGCTGAGTGAAAAATCTATAAAAACAGGAAGTGTTGTTACCCTACTTTTTATAGGATTTTTGGTAGTGTATCGTGAAGGATTTGAAACAGTGCTTTTTTATGAGGCTTTAGCGCAAGACTCTTATCCTCAGGCGGTATGGATAGGATTTTTAATTGGTTTGGCAGTTATCGTTGTTGTAGCTGTTTTACTAATAAAGGGTATAAAAAAATTGCCGATTAATCTCTTTTTTAAAGTAACTGGATTGTTGTTATCTATCCTTTCAATTATTTTTGTAGGTGCAGGGATTAGAGGATTGCAAACGGCAAATATTATAAGTGCTACTCCATCAATCTTTTTGCCAAATTGGCAGTTTTTAAGGGATTATTTTGGATATTCTCCAACAATTGAGACAGCAATCGCTCAAATTGGAGTTGCTTTACTTTTATTGGGATTTTATAGTTATAGTAAATATGGCACATTAAAAGAAAATTTATAAAAATATGTTAATAGAGCATTTTATATTAATTTTTAGGCGACAAGAGTGAAAGCCATATGTATTGCTAAAATATATAAAATGACTGCAATAACTCTCTTTGTTTGGCTTTGGGTGAGTTTAACGTGCATAATATGATTTCCAATAAATCCTCCAATAATAGCGGCAATTGCACAGACTCCCAAAAGAATGCAATCCATTTGTACGAAACTGGCATAACTCAAAAATGAGGTAAATGCGGAAAAAGGCACCATAAAGCTTACTGCAACGGCTACCTTTTTGGGCTCAAAACCTAGAAGAATCAAAACTGGAAGGAGCATATTTCCGCCTCCCACACCAAGCAGTCCGGCAAGAAGACCTACTACTATTCCCAGTATCACTAATACCCATGGTTTTTGGAAATGTGCTTTTGGCTCCTTTTTAAAAAACATCATCATTGTAGCGCTGAAAAAAAGAAATAGAATAAATAAAACTTTGACGATTTTCTCATCCACGAATCGTGAAAGCTGTGCACCGATTGGAGCAAAAACCAGCAGCGTCAAAGCAAGCGGGAGAGCGAATTTCACATCGAGGACCTTCCGCTTAAAATTCATGATACTGGAAGTAAAAGTGGTTGCAAAACCTACAAAAAGTCCTACAGCTTTAGCCAGATTAAATCCGATACCAAGGAGATGTAAAACAGGTATTAGGGCAATTCCAGAGCCAGTGCCACCCATAGCAAATAGAGTAGAAAGTATCAGGGTAACTGTAAAATAGAGAAGATACTCCAAACTATAATCCTTAAATTAAATTAATTAAAAATACGATTATAGCTCATCTTGATAAAAATCGAATTAAAATGATAATGACTATCATTTTAAGAAATGTTTAATGCTCTTGGATATACAATTTTGGTAAATAATGATATTAGTTATCATTATTAGAAGTAGAGCGAAAGGAGGAGTATGCCAACTTTTACAATAGATCGAACGAAGTGTAAAAGATGTGCCAGAGCATTGAGAGCAGGAAGAGGTATGATCAAAAAAGGTGGAGATGGCTATTATGAGATAGTACGAAATCCGCAAAATGATATGGAAGTAGCATGCTTGCAAAGGGCATGTGAAATGTGTCCTTTTGGGGCAATCACACAAAAATAAAAAAGGAGAAAAAAATGAAAAAAAAGAGTCTTTGGAACAGTGAAAGAGGAGTAGAGTTAAAAGTTGTCGGATTTGATGAGTATCTGTGCGAGTATGCCAATACAAAACTGGCTGAATATGCTATAGATGAGGGATCTACTCTTATTATCGATACCCATTTTCAATCAAAAGTGGTTGTAGAGGTCGAAGGAAATAAAAGGATACTAGGCTTTAAACAAGCTAGAGTAATTGTGACTGATAAAGATGAAAAAAGAGTTGCACAACTTGCTCCCAAAGAGAGCGCAAAGATTGTTTCCATTGAGGGAGGAAAAGAGGAGTATAAAAGACTTCAAGCCCTTGGACTTGATATAGGTAAAGAAATTACCATCGAATCTTTTTTACCAGAAGGAGAAGATAAAATTCTCAAAATTGAAGACGAAAAAGTGGTTCATGTCTCTCCTACCAAACCGATCCTTGTGAAAACCGAAGAGGGCGAAAAGCAGCTCGGCTTCATGAAGAAAGGTGAGACGGGAACTATAACACTTGTTGCAGCTTCCCATGGAGAAGAAGAGATGTATGATGAAAAATGGATTAAAGAAGGTTCCATTATAAAAGTACTTTATATTAAAGATCCCAAAAGAATGCCATTGATGGTTATGGTCAAAGAGACAGGTAAAAAACATATTATCGGTGAAGGTCTTGCCGAAAAGATTTTTGTTGAATAATTATACACTATGCGGCAATTTCAGCCGCATAGTGATGTTTGGTGATAGATCTTATGAAAGATTTATCCCCAAACATCAAAAAATAATTATAGGGGTGAAAAATGCCTTTAACAATGGCAAGTGTAGGAAGAAAATTAAAAATTGTTGACATTAGGGGAGGTAGAAAAGCAATAGATAGATTATTGGCCATGGGAATCTCTCCAGGGATTGAAATAAAACTTTTAAAAAATGATGGAGGGCCATTGCTCGTAAAACTTGGGGAGTCCAGGATTGCATTGGGATTTGGATTGGCAGATAAAATAATCGTGGAGGAAGAAGAATGAAACTTTCCGAATTAAAAGTTGGAGAAGAAGCTGTCGTCAAAGCAGTGGTTGGTGAAAATAAAACAATAAAAAGAAAATTAAGGGATATGGGAATTATTAAGGGTGAAAAAATTAAAGTTGAAAAAATTGCACCTCTTGGAGACCCAATAGAAATAACCATTAAAGGGTATAAACTCTCCCTTAGAAAAAATGAAGCTCAGATGATAGAAGTAGAAGGAATATAAATGAAATGTAGAGTTGCTTTTGCAGGAAATCCAAATGTTGGGAAAACGACATTAATTAATGCCATTGCCGGGGCGAACCTGAAAGTTGGAAATTGGCCGGGAGTAACAGTTGAAAAAAAAGAGGCTGACCTTGTTACTAAAGATATGACTTTAAAACTTATTGACCTTCCCGGGACATATAGTTTAAGCCCTTATTCTATAGAAGAAAAAATTGCAAGAGAATATTTGCTTGAAGAAAAACCGGATATTGTAATTGATGTAGTCGATTCTACCAATTTGCAGCGTAATCTTTATCTTACAGTGCAACTGATGGAATTGGAAATTCCTATAGTTATGGCTTTAAACATTTGGGATGATTTTAAAGAAAAAGGTTATAGATTTGATATAGAAAAATTTTATGAGCTTACAGGGGTTCGAGCTATACCGACCATCGCAACCAAAGGAGTTGGAAAAGAAGAACTTTTAATGATGATTCAGGAGTTATGTAAGACAAAAGAAAAACCAAAAATGCCTAAGTATTCAACCGTTACAGAAGAATTTATAACAAGAGCCATGGAGTTAATCCCCTCAGACTTTCCTTATCCCAAAAGATGGACAGCAATTAAAATCTTGGAGGGCGAAAAAGATATTATTGACAAATTCCCAGAACCTAATAGATGTATGGATTTGCATGAGGAATTTGAAAAAGTTTTTAACGATGATGCCGAGGGCGTCATAGCAGAAGAGAGATATACCTATATTGCATCATTGATCAAACAGACACTAAAATCCACAGAAAAGAGAAAAAAGGATTTAACTGATATTCTTGATTCAATATTTTTAAACCGTTTTCTCGGAATTCCGATTTTTATATTTATGATGTATATAGTTTTTAAATTTACATTTGATGGAAGCGGACCCTTTATTGACTGGACAGACGGATTTATAAACGGTTTTATAGGTAAATGGACAAGCGCTATGCTCTCAGGAGCACCTGAATGGCTGCAGTCTTTAGTGATAGATGGCATCATCGGAGGCGTCGGTCTTGTGTTAACTTTCGTGCCTCTTATGTTTTTTCTCTATTTCTTTTTAGCACTTCTTGAAGAGAGCGGATATATGGCAAGAGCCGCTTTTGTTATGGACAGGGCAATGAGAAGCATAGGTTTGCATGGAAAATCGTTCATTCCTTTGATTATAGGTTTTGGTTGTAATGTGCCTTCTATCTATGCCACAAGGGCACTCGAAAATGAGAGGGACAGAAAATTGACGGCATTGCTCGTTCCATTCATGTCGTGTGGAGCAAGGCTACCTATCTATGCTCTTTTTACAGCTGTATTTTTTAAAGAGAATCAAGCAGGCATTGTTTTACTTATGTATCTTATCGGTATAGCAGTGGCCATTGTTGTTGGTCTAATTTTGAAAAAAACTGTATTTAAAGGAGAAGTTCCGCCTTTCGTTATGGAACTGCCGCCTTACAGATTTCCTACAGGAAAAATGCTTTGGAAATCCATTGCATCAAGAACCGGGGCTTTTGTAAAAAAAGCGGGAACAGTTATTGCGGCCACAATGGTTCTTTTATGGGTTGTAATAAATATTCCTTACGGAGCAAAACCGCAAGATACAATTCTTGGAAAAGCGGCTGTAGCAATTGCACCTGTTTTTAAACCGGCAGGATTTGATGACTGGAGACCTGTGGCGGCATTAATTCCCGGAACTATTGCAAAAGAAGCGGTTATAGGTGCTTTAGGTCAAGTATATGATGTGCAAGAAGAAGCCGAAGGGGAAGATAAAGCTACCACCTTCAATGAAGATATAAAAGAACAAATTACAGGTTTTTTTATTGCTGTGAAAGATTCTATCAGAGCTATGTTTACAAGTATAGTCCCAGGAGTGTTTGAAATAGAAACAGAAAAGACTCCTTTACAAAAGAAGATTAAAGAGAGTTTTACACCACTTTCAGCATTTTCTTATATGGTATTTTGTCTATTGTGGATTCCTTGTATCGTTACATTAGGAGCAATTTATCAGGAGTTTGGATGGAAAATGGTTGGAGGTGCAATTGCTCTTACGACAATAACACCTTATATAGTTTCAACATTGATTTATCAAATCGGATTATTGCTCGGTTTTTAGGAGAAAAAATGGAAAATTTAATAATAGGATTAATCGGTATTGCCAGTATATGGTATATTTATAGACATTATACTAAAAAAGATACTCATGGACATGCAAATGCCTGCACCAGTTGTAAAGGATGCTCCTCTTCTAATATATGTGGTGCAAAAAATAGTCATCATTAAAGCTCGAGAGTTTTCTCGAGCTCTACAATCGTTATGAATTTCCCAATTCAATCATAAATTTTTTTGAGTTCTTTCTTCTTTCTAAGAAAAAAAGAGAATGAATATGGCACAATGCGTAAAATCTCACAATTTTGGTGGTAGATAGATTTGTAGCGGTAAAAGTAGTTTTGTTTTGGAAAAACGATATAGTGCTCTACATTTTTCTCCATTATTTGCATCTCTTTTTCTATAGTAGTTTTATTAAAATTGGATTTCCATAGAGGATGGATTCTTACTTTTCTTTTACCATTATCAATATAGATAAATGGAGGCTGTATTGAGACAAATTTTTTAGGATTTTTCTTTAAAATTCTTTTATAGACAATGTATAAAAATACTTTATCTAAATTTATTAAAAATTGAAAATTTGTTTGCATTAAAAATAGCAATGCAGTTTCCCAAAAGGGTAGAAGTGAGACAATTTTTTGCATAAAAATTTGAGCTATGTTTTGGTTTGTAAAATCATACTCTTGTAAATTAAAGCGAAAACTTTTTGGCATTGTAAAATTGATTATTTCAAAAAAGAGCCTTCTTCTTTCACTTATACTTTCAAAGTAACAGGTCTTAGGGAGAATCTCATAAATTCTCCCATTTTTTATGATAAATCCAGCTAGTCGCATTGCAACTCCTACTTTATATAGGGCTTAATTTCTTCAAGCCATCTATCGACTCTTTGTTCGGTAAGATCATCTTGATTATCTTCATCCAAAACTAATCCACAAAAAACTCCTGGCTCAATCTCAGCTTTACTTTCATCATACTCATACCCATCGGTTGAGGTAAAACCTACGATATTGGCTCCTTTGTTTTTAAGTTTTTCATACAAAATTCCCAAAGCATTGACAAAATATTCCCCATACTCCTCTTGATCTCCCAAGCCAAAAAGAGCGATATTATTATTTTTTAAGTCCAAAGATTCAATAAGTGGCATAGCTCCTTCAAGCTCATCAGGCAATTCTCCCTCGCCCCAAGTAGAAGTTCCCATGATCAAAAAATCAGCCTCTTCAAAATCATCTTTTGTTGCGTTTGCAATATCGACAACATCTACATTTTCACCAATTTTTTGGGCAATTTGGTTTGCTATATTTTCTGTATTTCCCGTTTGTGTTGCATAGATAATTTTTGTCATAATCGGATCCTTTATATAGTTAATTTTGCTTCATAAGGTAAAAGATTGTAATACCAATCCATACCTATATACTCTTCTATCTTTCTTTCATCAAGAAATATCTTTAATCCCTCATCTGCAATATATTCAACATCTTCAAGAAACTCATCAGGAATTTCCAAAATATCCAATGCATACTCAAACCCTAATTCATGAAACAAAAAATCCTCTTCTACATACCCGTCAGTAAATTCTGTAATAATAAACTCACTAGGATAGTTCATAGCATCTCCTCCTTATGAAAAAATATATTTATTATTTAAAAAAAGCAAAATATAGTCATAGCATTTTTTATTTCTTAATGATCTTGCAAAATCTAATGCGTGATATTGTGGTTCTACCCAAAGAGAGATTTTGTTTTTAAGCAGAAATTTGCAGTTTTCCAAGTTGTTAAAATAGATAGCATAAAAAAGAGCATTTCTCTGTTTATAATCTCTATTGTTAAGTGTGGTTATATCGAAATTGTATTGGTATATCATTTCATTCATAGAAGCTAACTCTAATATTGAACTTATATCCGGCTTTAAAACTTTTTCAAAAAAAGCTGTTGGTACTGTCATGATTTTCTCCTTATTTTTATTTTTGAGTATTTAGCTTTTAAAAATATAATGCAAGCATCAGTGAGAATTTTTTTTGCCTGTTTGCTTTTGATTCCTGTGGTCATGATGGCCCCTTTTTATTGAAAATGAAAATCATTATTAAAATAATAGTACAGCCCAACTTAATTGTTTATTAAATTGATTATTGTTATCAATTTAAGATAAAAACAAGAAAATTACTTTTTAATTACTGAAAACGACAGTCATTATCTATAAAGGAGTATATTGTGGGAGTTTTACTGATAGGTGCCGATAAAATCAAGCATATACAATCGACTCTTTATGAAATTGGAGCAATAAAAGTAGTACATTTTGATTGTAGGAAGAAAAATTTTCACAAAAAAATACCATCTGATATTGATATGGTGATTTTTATTACAGAATATCTGGCTCATAGTAAAATGGAAAGTTTTAAAAAAGAGGCAAAAAAGAGAAATATCCTTACTGTCTATTCAAAATACAATAAAAATGAGTTGATCAAGAAAATACAAACGGTAATGAAAATGTAAAATGATGATTTTTGTTCTATATTTAAATACTTACAAAGGAGAGCAAATGCTAAAAAGTATGTTTGAAAAAATACGAAAATATTTCTATAAATATTCAAAAATAAATAGCATTTATGCAATAAATAAAAAATAGAAGGAAGTTTTCTCTATATTAAAACAATGCGTGGAATTTATCGATCAATTCCCAATTTAAAGAAGTTTCTCTATCAAAAAGATGGAAAAGATACCTTGCAAACATATCTGTTTCGATATTTACTCTGCGTCCCACAGTATAGGTGCCAAAAAGTGTCTCTTTGAGGGTGATTGGTATGATGGTAAGTCTGAAAGAATCCTCGTAAACTTCGTTGACTGTGAGGCTGACGCCATCGATCGCGATACTTCCTTTTGGAATAACAAACTTGATGTACTCTTTTGGAATTTTGATCAAAAAATCGGTGGAGTTGATTCCCGGTTTTATGGAGATGATTGTACCAAGTGTGTCGATATGTCCCTGGACGATATGTCCCTCTATCCTGTCGCTAAGTCGCATCGCTGGTTCGATATGGACGCGATCTTTGTAGTTTTCCAAAGCGATAACGTTTCTTGTTTCATCGCTGAGTTCTACTTCAAAACCATCGTTATAGAGTTTCGTTACACTTAAACATGCACCGTTAACAGCAATGGAATCACCGATTTTTGGTCTATGTTTTGCTTTGAGTCTCAGATGTTTGCCATCAAAATGTGAGACGGTTGCTATTTCTCGAATGAGGCCTGTGAACATCGCATCTCTTTTGGTTTGAATTCTTGAAGATTTTTGATACTATCTTGTCGCAAGTTTAATCTTTCTTAAGTTTTGTATAATTATAACAAAGATAAAACGGAGCAATATATGAAATTTGACATTATTGTCATTGGTGGAGGACACGCCGGTATCGAGGCGGCACTGGCCAGTGCCCGTATGGGTATGAAAACGTTGATGATTACCATTTTGGCTGAGCAAATCGGTGCCGCTAGCTGTAACCCGGCGATCGGAGGTCTGGCAAAAGGACATCTTGTCAAAGAGATCGATGCCCTTGGAGGGCAGATGGGACTGACGACTGATAAAACAGGTATACAGTTCCGCATCCTCAACGCCTCCAAAGGTCCAGCTGTGCGAGGAAGCAGAGCGCAAATCGATATGGACAGGTACCGCATTATGATGCGAACCATAGTGCTCAATACGCCAAATTTGGAAGTGCGACAAGAGATGGTGGACAGGCTCCTCGTCAAAGGAGATGCGGTTGTTGGTGTAGAGACCAATTTAAAAAATATTTACCATGCAAAAAAGGTGATTGTAACTACAGGCACTTTTTTAAGAGGCCTTATTCACATAGGAGAAATCAAACAAGAAGCGGGACGAGCAGGGGAGTTCGCTTCCAATGCACTCAGTGATTCGCTTAAAAGCCTTGGACTTAAACTTGGAAGGCTAAAAACCGGAACATGTGCAAGAATCGATGCAAAAACCATCGATTTTAGCAAAATGGAAGTGCAACCGGGCGATGAAAATCCTATTCCGTTTAGTTTCAGAACCGATCGAAAACGTTTCAATCCTACCCAGCTTCCATGCTACATCACCTATACCAATGAACGAACCCATGAGATTATCGAATCCAATTTTCACAGAGCCCCTCTCTTTACGGGGCAGATAGAAGGGGTTGGGCCAAGGTACTGTCCAAGTATCGAAGATAAAGTCTATCGTTTTCGTGACAAAGAGCGCCACCATATTTTTGTAGAGCCACAGACCCTAGAGGCTACAGAGTACTATATCAATGGTCTTAGTACCTCTTTGCCACCAGATGTGCAGCTAGAGATGATCCGCTCTATCAAGGGCTTAGAAAATGCCCAGCCTGTACGCTATGGTTATGCAATAGAGTATGACTATGTAGATCCTACAGAACTCAAACACACTCTTGAGACCAAAAAAATCAGAAATCTCTACCTTGCTGGACAAATCAACGGAACGACTGGATATGAAGAGGCTGCTGCACAGGGACTTATGGCAGGTATCAATGCAGCTTTGGCTATCAAAGAGGAAGAGCCGCTTATTTTAGGGCGTGATGAAGCATATATAGGTGTGCTTATAGATGATTTAGTTACAAAGGGGACAAAAGAGCCATACAGAATGTTTACTAGCAGGGCTGAATTTCGTTTGCTGCTTCGTGAAGATAATGCAGATCTTCGCCTCATGCCGTATGGTCACAAGCTCGGTCTCATAGATGAAGAGACCTATGCAAGGATGATAAAAAAACGTGAAGAGATCGAAAAGGGTTTAGAATACTTAGAGAATACATACATCACACCAACCAAAGAGAATCTTGTCTTTTTGGCTACAATTGGTGAAGAGAAGATTACTGACAAAACAAGTCTCAAAAATATTGCAGCGCGTGCTGGCTTTACTATGGAAAAGTTAGAAAAGCTTGCGCCAATCGTTAAAGATTTTAGCCCTGAAGCTAAAGAGCAGATTCTCATTGAGGCAAAATATGCCCAGTATATTCAGAAGCAAAAAGAGCAGATTGAGCGCATGCATGAGCTCATGGATGTCAAAATCCCGCAAGATCTTGATATCGATGCTATAAGTGGTCTTTCCAACGAAGTTAAGGAGAAACTCAAGAAGTTCAAACCTCCTACACTCTTTGCTGCAAGCGAGATTAGCGGTATTACTCCAGCAGCGATCGAAATCTTGCATATTTATATCAAAATGCGACAAAAAGGGAAAAAATGAGACTCTACTTCTATGCAAAGACAGACAATAGATTAGGACTTGATCGCTTGCGTCGTACTGTAGCACTCATGCACGAATTTAAAGATATTGAGACCTATCTCATGACAACAGAGTTTCGCTCTGCAACATATGCAAAAAGAATTTTGGGTATACAAAAAGCTGTAGGGATAGAGGATTTTCGCAATATTGGCAATATATGTGAAAGAGGTGATGTAATTATCTATGACAGTGATGAACACAATGAGATTATTCACCAAGAGATGATTGACTATTTTGGAGCTTTTTTTCGTATAAGTTATGATCCCAAAGATGCGCCAAAAGAGGGAGAGTATCTTATAAATCCATATATTGTGGGGCATAATGTTATCAATGCCGTTTTGGTTGATAGCCGCTATTTTGGAGAGTTTACAAAAGAAAAACGACTCTTTTTCTATGGAGATAGCGACTATCACAAAGAGATGCTCCAAATTGCTCCAAAGCTGATAGATTTTGATTTTGATCTTTTGGAAGGGTTTTACTTCTTTGTAGATATGGAAGAGAAGCTCAAAAGGTATTTCAAAAATATTTATGCATATGATGAGTATATCGAGATTCTTCAAGAGAGTAAAATTTTTGTGAGTGGGTCTGCCCAAAGTGCACTAGAGGCTGCTGCAACTGGAGCAAGAGTTATCTACTTTGGAGACGATGAAGAGTATGTGCAAGCTTTAGAAAACGTAAAAGTGCGCAATATCGGTATATTTGATGCTGCGAAACTCCAAGAGGCACTTCTTGATATCCCACAACCACACCGCGATTACTTGCTGAAATTGAGTGCAGAGCAAGCCGCATATAAAATTATGGAGATTCTCAAAAGCAATTCTTAACTTACATATAATTTAATTTTATATATTTTTAATTAAATATATACTAAAATCTGATGACCAAATTATCACAAAGGATTGTCAATGGCACAAAGCAGACGTGACTTCCTTGGTATGGTGTTTGGTGGATTTGCAGCTGCAGGCGGACTTGCAGCACTCTATGCAATGAAGCGAACATGGGATCCATTACCAAGTGTTATGGCGGCTGGTTTTACTACAGTTGACCTCTCTCCTATGAAAGAGGGAGAGCTTCGTACGGTTACTTGGCGTGGTAAACCTATCTTTATTCTCAAAAAGCCCCCTGAAGAGAATTGTAACCATCTTCCAGATGAGACAAAAAAACGTCTTGTAAAGATAGGTGATAGTGAATATCTCGTAATGATTGGTCTATGTACGCACCTCGGATGTATTCCAACATGGGAACCAGAAAAGAAAATTTTTCACTGTGCATGTCATGGTGGTGAGTATGATGCTTGTGGTGTGAATACCTTCGGACCTCCTCCTAGACCTATGGATATTCCTCCATTCAAAATTGAGGGTACAAAGTTAGTGCTTGGTGAAGAGGGTCCAGAGTATAAAAAATTGGTCGGTAAAGCGTAAGGAGTGGGTATGGCACATTTTACAAAAGCAAATAGTGTATATGAGTGGCTCGACCAAAGACTTGCATTGACTAAACTTTGGAAGGTATTGGCTGCAGAGTATTGGGTGCCCAAAAATATCAACTTTTTGTGGGCTATGGGTGTTGTTTTGATGACAATGTTTACTATTCTTGTCATCAGTGGTATCTTTCTTTTGATGTATTACAAACCAGATACAAAACTTGCTTTTGATAGTGTTAACTATACTATCATGCAAGAGGTGTGGTATGGTTGGTTGTGGCGTCATATGCACGCGGTTGCGGCTTCGGTTGTATTCCTCGTAATTTATATCCACATGCTTACAGGTATCTACTACGCTTCATATAAACGTGGTCGTGAGATGATCTGGATATCAGGTATGCTGCTTTTTGTCACATTTAGCGCTGAAGCATTTAGTGGATATATGCTTCCATGGGGACAGATGAGTTATTGGGCAGCTCAAGTTATTACCAACCTCTTTGGTGGTATTCCATTTATCGGAGATGATCTTGTTATTTGGATTCGTGGTAACTTCTACGTTTCAGACCCAACACTTACAAGATTTTTCATGCTTCATGTATTCTTGATGCCAATTATTATTATGATGCTTATTGGTTTTCACTTCTATAGTCTCCGAATTCCTCACGTTAACAACCAAGAGGGAGAAGAGATAGATTTTGATGCAGAGGCTGAAAAATATAAAGCTGGGCTCAAAAAAGAGTCAAAAGTTATTCCTTTTTGGCCGGTATTTATCTCTAAAGACCTCTTCGTTCTTGGTGTTTTCATGATTTTTTACTTCTATCTTGTGTTCTATCACTATGACTTTGCAATGGATCCGATAAACTTTGATCCGGCAAACCCTATGAAGACACCACCACATATCTACCCTGAATGGTATTTCTTGTGGAGTTATGAAGTGCTTCGTGGATTCTTTTTCAATGTTGGACCACTGAGTGCAATGGACATGGGGCTTATCGCTTTTGGTATTGCGAACATCATCTTCTTCTTCTTGCCTTGGTTTGACAAAAATGATGAGGTAGCACCTGCTGCAAAACGTGGGGGATTCTTTATTTGGTTCTGGCTCTTGGTAGCAGATATGATTGTTCTTACAATCTGGGGTAAACTTCCTCCAACAGGATTCAATGCATATATCGGTTATGTAGCAGCTGTAGGTTTCTTGGCACTTTTTGCAGCATTGCCGGCAGTAACTGCTAGAAAGAAAGGCCTCTTAAGTTTAGTAATTCTTGTGACTTTAGCACTCTATATAGCTGGATATCTTGAGTATACAAAAGCACTTGGAAACGGAATAGTCATAATTGCACTTTTTGCAATCTTCTATTTGCTCTTTTTCCTCAATCCAGTGTTTGTGAAAAATAGAGGGGGTGCGCAATGAGAGAGTTGAAAATATTAGCAATCATTGTGGTATTAGTAGGTATTACATATTGGGGTATCGAGCCGTATGCACACTCGAAAATGCACCCTCACCATGAACCTGCTACATTTGCATATAGTGATCTCAAGGCGATAGCACTCAATGGTGATCCAAACAAAGGGCAGCAAGCTATTATGAATAATGGTTGTACAGGCTGTCACTCAATCAAAAGCCAAAACATCCCTGCTCCTATGGATCCAGTGACTGCAAGTGCAAGTTATGGTGTCAATCCACCAGATCTTAGCAACATTGCAGCTGTTGTAGATCATAAATTTTTAGCTAATGTTATCAAAGATCCTGTGAAGGCTTTTAAACTTTCTCATAAATTCAATGATAAAAAGCCTTTTCCAATGCCTAATTTCTTTGGTAGCGATCAAGACTTGGCTGATATTGTGGCATATCTTGTCTCAATTGCACCAAAAGAGGTCTCTCCAAAAGAGGCTTATGAAACTGCGTGTGGACGCTGTCACAATCTTCGCTACGATCACTGGACTGTAATTGGTGAAGAGCCAAAATTCAAAACAGAAGTTGAGAAGAAGCAGTTTGAGCTCAAACTCGCTCAGTATGAATCAAATCTCAAAAAGTATCTCGGAACGACTCCTCCAGATCTCTCTATGTTTATTAGAAGTCGAGGGCATGAATATATCCGTGATTTCGTGGAAGATCCACAAAAGATTCTCCATGGTACAGCAATGCCTCGTGTAGGTTTGACAAAAGAGGCTACAGAAAAAGTGATCACCTATCTTGAAAAAGTAGGGGATCGCAAAAAAGAGAAACGCAATAGCCTAGGACCATGGGTATTGCTCTACTTTGTTATCTTCTCAATCCTCGCATATCTATGGAAACAGAAAATCTGGAGAGAGGTTCACTAATTTTTGGAAGGCTTAAGCCTTCCAAAACCCTTCATTTTTAATATTTCTTTTTACTATTTCTGCTACAATCTACAAAAAACTACCAAAAGAGTACATATGCTCATAGATGGACATGGCCGAAAAGTTGATTATCTACGCATATCATTGACAGAGCGGTGCAATTTTCGCTGTCAATACTGCATGCCAGAAAAGCCTTTTTCATGGGTACCTAAAGAAAACCTTCTTAGTTTTGAAGATCTTTTTAAATTTGTAAAAGCAGCAATTGATCAGGGCATTACAAAGATTCGTCTTACTGGGGGTGAACCAACACTCAGGGCAGATCTAGATAAATTTATCAAAATGATCTATGACTATAAGCCAGATATTGATCTAGCGATGACTACAAATGGCTATCTGCTCAAAGATATAGCCAAAGACCTCAAAGCAGCTGGACTCAAGCGCCTCAATATCTCTCTCGATTCACTCAAACCAGAAACTGCCCGCCTCATTGCCGGCAAAGATGTGCTTGAAAATGTATTAACTGGTATTGATGCAGCGTTAGATGCTGGTCTAAAGGTCAAAATAAATATGGTTCCTCTCAAGGGTGTCAATGACAGTGAAATAGTCGATATTTTAGAGTACTGTAAAGAGCGTGGAATGCAGGTACGCTTCATTGAATATATGGAAAATGTCCATGCCCACAGTCAGCTCAAAGGGATGCATGGCAAGGAGATACTAGAAAAGATCAAAGAAAAATATGCAATCGAAAAGATTGGGCGCCAGGGAAGCAGCCCAGCCTTTTTGTACAGACTCGCTGATGAAGAGTATACTTTTGGACTTATAGATCCCCACAAACACGATTTTTGTGAAAGCTGCAACCGCATCCGCCTCACTGCAGAAGGCTATCTTATTCCATGTCTTTATTTTGATGAAGCAATGAGTATCAAAGATGCAGTGCAAGAGGGTGATATAGATAGAGCTGTAGAGATCCTCAAAGAGGTTCTTGCTAATAAACCAAAAGAGAATCGCTGGAGTGAAGAGAACAGCGAAGTCTCTAGTCGTGCCTTCTATGAAACAGGAGGATGATGTGATCTATCTTGTGGAGCATTTTTACTCTATTCAAGGTGAAGGCAAATTTGTAGGTACACCCAGCATATTTTTTCGCTTTGGCGGATGCAATCTCAAGTGTCCTAGTTTTGGTGAGTATTTTGTCAAGGGCAAGAAGGTCTTTGGGTGCGATAGTATTCACGCTGTCAACAAAGAGTTGTTCCACAAAGATTGGCAGCAAATTAGAAATGTGCAAGAGCTTATAGATATTTTGCAAGAGCATACACAATATCTTGATTTCAAACCACACGTAGTGCTCACAGGTGGTGAGCCGCTTCTCTATTGGAAAGATGAAATATTTTATACATTCATCGAATATTTGGTAGATGAGGGATATATCGTTACGATAGAGACAAATGCTACTATTTTAATCGATTTTGATAACTTTCCAGCCTATAAAGATGTGATATTTGCAATGGCAGTGAAGCTCTCAAATAGTGGCGAGAGATATGAAAAACGCGTCAATAAAGAGGCAATTGCCACAATTGTCACTCATACCGCATATAGCTTTTTCAAGTTTACTCTCAGCCGCAATCTCATAGAGATGCGCGCATATGAAGAGATTGTAGATATAGCGGGGAACTATCCGGAAGTAGAGGTGTTTTGCATGCCTTTGGGAGATAAGGTAGAAATACTGCGAAAACACGATAAAGCTGTAGCTGAGTTTTGCTTGCTGTATGGATTTATCTATAGTGATAGATTGCAAGTGAGACTTTGGAATAGAGAAAAGATGAGGTAGCTATGCTGATTAGAAAACTTTACAAATTTGAAAATGCTCATATTGTGCGAAATTGTACAACTAGAAGATGTAGCGAATCGATACACGGACATTCATATAAAGTAGAGCTTATTTTTGCTTCAGGCCATCTTGATCGCGGACAGATGGTGTATGATTTTGGTCTTACAAAACTTACCATCAAAGAGCTTATCGATTCATTTGATCATGCGATAACTTTGTGGAGTGGGGATGATCCAGAGTATCTGGCTGCTATGAAGCGATGGAGTAGAAGATGGGTGGAGCTGCCGGTGAGTCCCAGTGCAGAGCAGTATGCACGTGTAATACTTTTGATGGTTGATTTGGTGCTCCAAAATACTGTCACAGTAAATGAAGAGAAAGATGTTATAATAAAAGAGGTCATTGTGCATGAGACAGAGACCGGATATGCTAGAGCTTCACGAGAAGATGCTTTTAATGAAAAGATGGGAAAGATAGCACTAGAACTGATTAAATTTTCCGATGGTGTCAAAGAGGAGTGGAGTGATAGGCATATGTGGGAGAAGCTCTTGCACGGTGATAAGATCATAAATCCAAAAAAAATATAAGAAGGAGTCTTCATGAAAAGACTAGGATTGATTTCAGTAGTTGCAGCAACACTACTCTTTGTAGGATGTGGTAATAAAGAGGAGCATAAAGCCAAAGCCCAAAGCCAGCAAAGTGCTGTAGAGAAGAAAGTTGAAGCGCCAAAACCTGCTCCGGCAGCCAAGCAGCAAGCTCCAAAAGCAGAAGCGCCAAAAGCAGAGGCTGCTGCACAAAGTGCATCTTCAGCAGCAGAGCAAGCAAGTGAAGCTACACACAATGTAGCGCAAAAAGCCAAAGAAACCGTAGAGCAGATCAAAGAAAAAGCGACTGAAAGTGCTAAAGAAGTTGTAAAATCTGCAACTGAAGCACTTCCAGGTGCAAAACCGGCTCAAGCAGCAGCGGCAGCTGCAGGTGCAACTGCTGCAAAAGAGGCTGCGACAAAAGCCGAGCCAAAAGCTGCAGCTGCACCAGCAGCAGACAAAGGCAAAGAGCTCTATACTAAATGTGCTTCATGCCACGGACAAAAAGGTAATCTCAAAGCTTTAGGCAAATCTGGTATTATTGCTGGTATGAGCAAAGATGAGCTCATCAAAAAGCTCAAAGGCTACAAAGCTGGCACTCTCAACCAATACGGTATGGGAGCATTGATGAAAGGCCAGGTAGCAGGCCTCAGTGATGCAGATATTGAAGCTCTTGCAGTTTATATCTCTACTTTAAAGTAATTACCCGCTAAAGAGCTCATACATCTTGCTTGCAGTAAAATTCGCAAGCGGGATGAAGAGCACCTCTTTGCTAATTTGTGACGCATCCTTTTTTGTGATAATAAACCCATCCATCAAGCTTGCTGGCCTTACCATTCCGGGTCCTCTTTTTTCTAAGGGGTAGAAGGTTGCTCCATCAAAAGTTCCAGGTATAATGGTATTGCGACCTGGTTTGAGTGTGAGCTTGTGAGCAATTACTGTTTTGATAGGTTTGATATAAGGATCTTTGCGTCCACTGAGGCGATTGATCAAGAAGCGACCAAAAAGCTCAAAGTTCAAGATTGCAGCCAGAGGATTGCCTGGAAGATTGAGCACATATGTATCACCAATTTTGCCAAGTGTCGTAGGCTTGCCAGGTTTTATATCAATTTTGCTAAAGAGGACCTGCATTCCCATATCTTTGAAAGCCTCTTTGGTAAAGTCTGCTTCACCTACACTTACTCCACCACTTGTGATAATAATATCTGCATCTTTTGCATTAGCGATAGCCTCTTTGATCGTTTGTGGATTATCTTCAATTTTTCCAATAAAAGTCACCTCACAGCCAAGCTCTTTGCAGCGTGCGAGAAGGGATGGAGTATTGGAGTTGAAAATCTGCGCATTTTGCAAAGATTCATAGTGCATTTTAAGCTCATGTCCTGTGGCAAATATCGCTACACGTAGCGGACGATAGACTTCGATATAGGAGTATCCTTGGCTAGCAAGAAGGCCGATTTTGTAACTTGAGAGATACTCTCCCCTTTCAATAATTGTCTGCCCAGCTTTGATATCTTCACCTCGCAAGCGCATATTAGCCTGAGGAGTGATTTTGGAGGGGAGTTTGACACTTTCACCTACAAACTCCACATCTTCTATTGGTACTACTGCTTCACAGCCTTCTGGGATCTTGGCACCCGTCATGATCTTGACTGCGTTTCCTGGTGTTACGCTTAGTTGTGCACTGCTGCCAGCCAAGATAGTGCCAATTACTTTAACCCCTTTTCCTGCATCCTCAAGCCTCACTGCAAAACCATCCATTGCAGAATTGTTAAAACTTGGCAGATCAATATTTGCTCGATACTCTTGGGCACTAATGCGACCGAGGGCTTCTTCTATGCAGAGCGTCTCTCTTGCTCTAGTAGTATGAATATTTTCAATGAGTTGCAAAGCTTCTGTGACAGCTATTGCCATTCTCTATCCTTTGGTATAATTGAGTTTCTAAAGATTGTAGCATAACTTTGAAAGGATCGCTTTTGCAAACACTTTTTGTAGCCTCTGAGCACACCCATATGGCAAGCGCAATCTTGCTCATTCTCTCGCAACTTGCTTACTTTATAATTGCCAAAGAGCAAAACTTCATCAAGTTTTCTATAAAACTTGGAAATCTCTTGCTTATGCAAAATATAATCATAGGGATTGTTCTTTTTACCGGACTCTTGATGATGGCTGTAACGAAGTTTGAGGTATGGAATATTGCAATAGGCGCAATGATTTTTGTCATGATCGGTGTTATAGTCCATCAGATTCTGATCAACAAAAAGCGTAAACCCATCAAAAGTGATGAAGTAGTTGCACAACAAGTATATAAAAAATGGGTGGCTAAGGTGTATGGTGCTGAAGTAGTAGCAGAGATAGTTGTCATTTTACTAGCCTTTTTAGTCTGATGCAGTTTGTTTACCATCCAGAAGCTGGCCAAGAGTTTTTGCATATTGAGGGTGAGGTATATAACTATATTTTCAAAGTGCGCCGCCATTGTAAAGGCAAAGAGCTAGCTCTTCGCAATATGCACGATGGATATATCTACTTTTACAAAATTGACCAGGTAAGCAGACGCGATGCTTTGTTAACACTTGTTCACAAAGAGTATAAAGAGGTTATTCCCAAGCGCTATTTACATATTTTGTGGTGTGTGATTGATCCCAAAAGCATAGAAAAGACGCTTCCATCTCTCAACGAAATTGGTGTGAGCAAGATTAGTTTTGTCTATTGTGACCGCAGTCAAAAAAACTTCAAACTCCGCCTTGAAAAACTCCAAAAAATCCTCATCAACTCATCCCAGCAGTGTGGTAGAAGCCGCTTAATGGAGTTGGAGATTATGGAAAATTTTAGTGAGGCTATGCGTCAATATCCGGATGTAGTATGTATCGACTTTAGTGAAGAAAAGTTACAATGTTCCGATAATATAGAGAGAGTCTTTATAGGTCCGGAAGGGGGATTTAGCAAGGAGGAGAGAGCGCAAATGCAACGAATTGTAGGTTTAGATACACCAACAATTTTAAGAAGTGAAACGGCTGCAGTGGCAGTGGCGAGTAAAGTGATGGTATGAGACTAATATTTTTACTTATTTCATTCGTATCTATCTTAGATGCAACAACTCTTGTCGTAGATGATGATAACTCCTGCAATGGAGCACAATATAGCACGATTGAAGATGCAGTTAAGCATGCTCAAGATGGCGATACGATAAAAATCTGCCCTGGCACATATATTATAAATTCTGCTAAAGGGATTATTAAAATCAATAAAAATAATTTAACACTAATCTCTTCTACGAAAAACCCTAATGATGTAAGGATAAAGAGTGATAAATTCAAATTGATTGAAATCGGTAAAGATAGACACGATATCACAGTGGCCTATTTGACTTTGAGGCACTCCAATAGCGATGATGTAGCCGCTATCCATGCTATAGATAAGTGTAAAAATATTGCTTTGCGAAATCTTGACATTCAAAGTGAAGGTTTTGGCATAGTTTTTAATAAGGAAACCAGCGGTATAAAGATTGAGAATATGAAAATTTTCAGTGATGATCCGGCAATAAAATTCAATGACAAAGCTATAGATATCCAGATAAAGCAAGCAGATATAACCGTAAAAAGCAATAAGGGCATAGTTTTTGCAAAACCCGAGGAAGATATCCAAATCTTTGATATCAATCTCGATGTTGCCGATACAGGGATATATTTGGCCGGTGATAGTGCCAATAAAGCCAAGTTTACAATAAAGAATGTAGCTGTGAAACTTCATGGCGATAACAGTGCTGCTATTACTTGGAAAAAAGACAAAGAGATTGGAAGTTTATATGTCGAAAATCTTAGTATCGATGCTGCCGATAGAGGTGTGGGGATTTGGAGCAAAGGAAAAATTAAAGGCGATTTCTCTCTGCTTGGCAGCCAGATACGCAACTGCAAACACGAAGCGGTCTATATTAAAGAGATCGAAGGTGAGGTCAAGATCGTTGATAACATTATCGACAAGGCGATAAATTGGGGAATATATTTTGAAAAATTGAAGAAAAAGGGTGAGATTAAAAGAAATATCATCAAAAATGTCAATCACAAAGCTTGGAATGTTGGTATTCAACTTTTAAAACAAGATGAAGAAAAGGATTTGGGCTTTCAAATAGATCATAATTGTTTTTACAATAATGCTATACATTTCAAAAACTATGATACCAAGGCTAAATTCGATGATGGAAAAGAGGGAAACTACTGGGATGATTGGAGTGGAAAAGGAAGTTACACGATTGATAAGTATGGCGTTGACCATCATCCTTTAAAAAGTTGCCCTTTAGTTCCAAAACCAGTGGGTGATTGGCATTTTGATGAGTGCGAATTATCTGGTAATGAAAGGGAAATAGAAGACTACTCTTCATTGCAAAATAACGGCACACCTCTCAATGGAGCCAATACATCTAAGGGAAAAGTTTGCAGGGCATTGGAGCTCGATGGTATGGATGACTATGTAGAAATAAAGAATAAAAATGAATATGATGATACCAAAAAGCTTACAATTATGGCTTGGATTTATCCTACCCAACTTCGTCAAGATAATAAAAACAATGCAAGAGGTGTGATTTCAAAACGAAAAAATTATAATAGTGAAAATGCATATGGAGTCTTTTTTTGGAATGATCAAGGAATGAAAGATAACGATGGAGATGGAGAAGCTGATGAGGCAAAACTTTATATAGATATTGATGGGAGTAATAATCGTTTTGCAACAAATAGATATATATTAAAAAACCATTGGACACATGTAGCAATAGTTTTCGACGGAACTCAGCCAAAAGAAAAAAGAGTTAAAGTGTACATTAATGGTGAACTTGACAAGACAGCAGCAGAATCGAGTGATTATTTGAAGCATTTTGATTCCAATCTCTATATTGGTAATTTATATTCTGGCAACACATATAAAGTTTTTAAAGGAGAGATTGACGAAGTTAAAATATGGAAAGGTGCTTTAAATGATGATGAAATAAAAAATATTTTTGATAATGAAAAAGAGGGTAAAAATTATGACGGAAGTGAGAGGAATTGTATAAAATGTGGATGTCAAATATCTTCTAATGTAACTATTACCCCTTTAGAGTTTGAAGGTGGTCATATGACCATTCAAGATACTACAACAAATCCTCATTGGACACATGTGGATTTCAATAAATCTTTCAGTAGTGTTCCTGTAGTTTTTGTTGTTGCAGAAAAAAATGGAAGCCATCCAGCTGCTCCAAGGATAAAAAATGTGACAAAAGCAGGTTTTGATATTATTATGGCAGAGCCGCAAGGAGAAGATGGACCACATTATGCGCAAAATGTTAGCTACCTCGCTGTCAACAAAGGTATCCATAAAATTGGTAACACCTATATACAAGTGGGAACCATAACTACAAAAAAGTATCAGCAGCATTCATCAGGTAAAAATTATCTGGATGTAGATGAGTGGGAAAAAGTAGATACAATTTTTTCTGGTTGTAAACCTGTAGTAGTTGGAACTATTCAGACATTAAACAATGAAATAGGATTGGATAGATATCGACAAGGAACCATAATACGTTCAATCCCATTTTTGACTACAGCTATTGATGTTAATAGTAGTGGTATCTATCTTTCACTTGAGAGAAGTGAAACGCATGAGAGCAGTTATAAAAAAGATGGTGAAATAGTAAAAGAAGAAACCATCGGCTATATGCTCGCTCCCCCTAATATTCAAGATAGTATAGTAGATGATTATAACAATACTGTACTTTTTGAGACTATGAGAATAGAGAACTATTTTGTAGGTTGGGATGATAGCTGTAAGGTTGTCAACTTCGTCAATCACTATAATACAACTCCGCTCATCGCGGCAAATAAAAATTCTAAAAATGGAATAGATGGAGGGTGGTTGAGAAGATGTGTACTCAATAGCTCACAGGTAGGTTTTCGAATAGATGAAGATGGATCAGGCTATTCCAAAAAAAGCTATTATTTTAAATCAAGTTATCAAGATACAGAAAGGCATCACATACCAGAAACAGGTGGGATATTTGTCTTTTCAAGGAACTTTGTTATTAGAGAAGAACAAAATCAAATAAAAGCATATAAATTTGATGCTTGGGATACATTTAGAGATTTCAATGATAGAAATATTTCTACAAAAATAGTCAATCAGCCATTTTCATTAACAATTGCTTCTCTTAATGAACAGGGAGAGAGTTTACAAGAATTTAATGGAACAGTATGCGCACAAATTGTCGATGCAAACAATATGGAACAAAACTATACATCTTGGCAGAAGATAAAATTTATAGAGGCAAATAGTTCTCAATGGCAAAATATAATAGTAGCTAGAGCAGTTAAAGAAGCAAAAGTGAAAATAGCATGGAAAAAGGGTGTAAATGAATCTTGTCCATTAAATAGTGAAGATAACCAGACTCTCTCAACTGATAATTTTGCAATACGTCCAGAGAGGTTTACAATAGAGCTCAATGAGACTGCTCCTATTAGGGCAGATGAGGAATTCCAGATAACTTTCAAAGCAGTAGAGTTTAATGCAATAAGTGCTGTAAAAGATTATAATGAAACGAAAAACAGTTCATTTATTGTAGAAGCAAATGAAACAAAACCGGGTTGTATCTTTGGTGATCTAGATCTTGAAGATTTTAATTTTAGCAATGGATTAGCACAAACCAATGCTACATATAATGAAGTGGGTGAGATAAATATAACTATTCGTGAAAAAGATATCTGTACACAAAAATTTGCTTATGTAGATTGTAAAGATAAAAATATTTCAAACATATGGAATAGTGATAAAAATCTCACTATCCAAAAAGCTCTCCTCACACATCGATTTATCCCCCACCATTTTGAAATCAACGCTACTTCCAAAGATCACAATGGTATATTTACCTACTATTCCAATGATTTACATATGTCAGCGCTCTTAGAGGGCAACATCACTGCTAAAAATGCAGAAAATGAAACGACTGAAAATTACAATGCATTATGTTATGCGCATGATTTAGGTATCACTTTTGAGCATACACCTTTGGCCGGTGTAAAGGAGTTTATTTATATTTTGCAAGATGCAAAAGAGCAAAATCAATCACGAGGAAGCATTGATGCCAATGCGTCACTGCAATTGAGTTATGATAAATCCAATTTTACACAAGATAATAATGGCTCTACTAGATTTGCTCTATGGTTTAACTTTGACAAAAACTACTCAAAGCCCGTCAACCCACAAGAAGTGACTATTACAAAGATACATGTTGGTGATGGTGATGCAAATGGATTGCAAGAAGATGTAGAGAGTGCTCTACATTTTCGCTACGGAAGGATCATAACCCAAGATCTTTTGACACATAAGAGTGAAGACAATACTACAAGCTATATTATCTACTATGATGATACCAACAGCTCGGCTGAGCAGATTGTGCCAAAATGGCGTAAAAACATCGATCACAGTATTGTAACAGATGGGAAAATCAAACATATTTATCCAAAAGCTAATTTTTCTATGCAGAGTGGGAATCTAGTGCTCAATACAAGTACAACGTTTCATCAAGCTCTTTATACAATAAAAGTACAAAATACCAATAGCATCAAAGATGCGATGCTCCATATTGATATCCCTAGCTGGCTCTGGTTCTCTTATAGTGATGAAAACTACTCGATTGATGCTACGAGTACTTGTGCACAGCATCCATGTATCGAATACCACTATCGACCACCAATTGCCAAAACTGTCAAGAGTGGTGAGACAAATGGCACACAATTTGATCAAGGCGTTGCAAAATCTGAACGTGGCGTGAAGGTGTTTCGATGAGACGGAGTTTGACTCTTGTCGAGCTAATATTTTCAATGGTAATCATTGCTATTGCTTTTACTCTTTTTCCAAAAATTTTACAAGTAACTGCTAAAGTCAATAAAAATATTCTCAAAGAGGAGGCTCTCTCAAACGAAATTGCTCTTGTGGGACTTATTCGCACATTAGCTTGGGATGAGCACAATACGCACTATGATGATATTTTGGATGTGCAAAATGGTGCAAATGCATATCAGTGTGGAGTATTTGCCAAAATTTACCGCCAAGGTGGTTTTGTAGGATCACGCAACTGTGAGCACCACATCAACGCTTCTGTAATTGGTAGCGATGGAGGTGATAGCTTGCCTGATGATATTGATGATTTTCATGGTGTCGCAATCACAAGCTCAAATTTCAATAATACTCGCACCTACCGTATGCATATACAGGTACACTATGTCAAAGATTTTGCTCCACAGCAGCAAGTAACTCTTAGCAAAACATATCAAAGTACATCGTCTAATGTGAAACTGATTGAGATCAATGCAACTCCTATGCAAAAGCAGGAGATTTTGGGGCAAAACATTGCCACGCTTTACTACTACGCGTCCAATATCGGACAACTGCAGATCAAGAGAATGCCATGGAAAAAGTAACAAGGCGCGCATTTACACTCATTGAGATTGTAGTTGTCGTAGTCATTATTGCAATTTTGAGTGTCGCTTCATACAAAGCCATGCAAGCTATTATCGTGAGAAGCTTCAAGGCTAAAGAGATGACAAGACTCTCTCTTGAATCCCAAATCGCTCTTGATATCATATCTTCATATATGCAAGATCGCATTCCAGCTTCTGTGATCGGCTATGATCCAGCTAGTGGTAATTTCGCATATATTGACGAGATCCCCTCCACTGAGCGCTATCCAGTGCTTGAGTGGCTCGCATTTGATGAGCTCAATCGCAAAATGGGAAAATATATTCCTTTTGTAGATATGGTAGCCTCTTTAGCCAATAGCGACTATACTCTTGAGACTACTATAAGTTTGAGTGGTGGAGCAGATTACGGACTTGTCTTTGCCAAAAGCTTTGATAGAGCAACTACTAGTAATCCAGATGCTTTTGGATGGCATGGCAGACAGAGCCAAGATGTGTATGATGTAGCCTTTGGTCAGGATAAGATTACCATCACAGACAGTATCAAGCCACAATGGATCTATGAGAAGTACTATCTTGTCAAAACTGCATATGCGATTGCTAGAGGAGCCGATATCAAGCAAGATGCTGGGTGTATACAAGATCTCAATATCAGCGATATCAATAATACGCTCTTGCTTTTTTATGACTACAGGCCATGGAAATCTGAGACATTTTGCGCAGACCCACATGGCAACGCTCAAGGAAAAGTCACAGTATTAGCAAGAGATATCAGTGGATTTGAAGTAAGCGATGTCAACCAAACGATGCGTATTTATCTTGATGTTTCAAAAAAATTTAGAGGCACAGATGTAGGTGTGCACTTTGGGAAGATGAAGGTGGTGTTTTGAGAAGTGGATTCAATCTCCTCATGGCAATATTTATACTGCTACTGCTTGCAGGCCTATCTGTCGTAACGCTGCAGTATGCGAAGATCAAAGCGCACCATTATGCAGATAATTATGTCAAAGAGCAGGCCAAGCTTTTCGCTCAAAGTGCGCTGGAAGCTGCGATTTTGCATATACATGGAGTCAAAAGAGATGGCAAATGCGTCGCACCCTTTAGTTTCAAAGATCCAAAAAACCGCTATGAGGCAAATGTGTCAGTACTCTACTACTATATCAGTGATAAAAATGCAAGTGATATAGATCCAAGCGACCCAACATGCCAAAACAGAGTGAGAATTATTCAGACTCCAGAATCCAACGGATATGTGGTAATTGATCTTGTGGTGCATAGTATTAATGGCAATACAGCACCTGTGAGGATCCACAAAAGGAGCTTGCAAAGACCATGAGACGTGCTTTGAGTGTTATAGAACTTATCTTTGTCATGATAGTGATAGGGATCCTAGCAACTATTGCTATAAATAGTTTTAAGACCCATAACCTTCAAAATGATGCAAATTTTATTTATCTTAAAATGATGGAAGCTAAATATCAAGGACTTGCCTATGATAAGAGTGGTCTGACGAAGCCTGATGGCATAGGATGTATAGATTTAGGAGAGCAGAGTCTTAAAAAAATGGCACAAAAAGAGCACTACCAGATAAAAAGCGCTCTGCAAAACAGTATCGATACTCTTTGCTTCGATAGTTTCGGTCGTCCGCACAAAGATGACAATCTCACCCAAGAGTCTTCACTTATTACACAAGCGCAAAAGATCTTGCAACTCACATACAAAAACCAAAAAGCCTCATTCATGCTCTATCCCAAGAGCGGATATCTCTATGTTATAATAAGTCATACTAATTAATGAGGGTTGCATGGGTGCGGTAGTTTTTTATAAAGATAGCTGTTTTTTATATGAAAAGGGAAAATTTGATAGCTGCAATGGTAAAAAACTCAAAGATTTTCCTGTTGGAGCTCTCATCCCATCGCATAAAATCCTCGCTCTTTCATTCAAACTCCCCCTGCACCTCTCACAAGAGCAACTAGCAGTACAAACTGAACTCAAACTTTACAACGAAGGTGGTCTTGATCCAAACAAAGAGTATGCCATCGATTACCTCGCTTATCCAATCGAGCATGAAAATAGCTATCTCGTGGAAGCTTTTGCGATCGTAAAAGAGGAGCTTGAGAACTATTTGCAAGAGCCACTTAAAAAACTTGGTTTTATTGATATCGTTTTCCCAAGATTCATAGCATATAAAGCTTTTTATGACACACCAGCTAATACCAATGACATCTTTTTCTATCTAGCAGATGAAGAGGCTTTTGTAGCAATTTATCAAAATGGCAAATTTATAGGACACCGCAATATCGACTCTTTCTCACAAATTGCCAAAAAGAGTGGTATAGAACTCGTGCGTATCAAAAACTTGCTCTTTAGCAAGGGTCTTAGAAGTGAAAACTACTCTTTGCAAGAGAGTGATATCTATGATAAATTGCAAGAGATTTTTTATAAAAATATCGAAAAAGTAGCATATAGTATAAATTTTAAACGAAGCTTCTTTGGTATAGATCGAGTCGATAGAATTTTTCTCGATGCTGATGGGCAGATGATTGATGGACTAAGGGACTATTTTGTCAGTTTTGGCATTGAGGGTGCTTTGGAGGTCAAGCCCTTTGCGTGCTGTAGTGTTGAGGCACAGAGTGCTTCATTGGCAGTGGCTGCAGCATATATCCAAAAGTATGAGCAGCTTGATCAAAAACTCAACTTCACTCTTTTTGAACGCAAAAAACCGCTTGTGCAGTTTGAAGTGGTGCAGCTTGCATTGGCGCTATTTGTAGTACTGCTCATAGGTACGGGTGCATGGATATGGTTACAAAGTAAAATCGATAATCTAGAGAGCCAGATTGCATTTATGCAGCAGCAGTATGAGAAAAACCGTCACAATAGCAAAAAGTATGAAGGAGCTCTGCTCAAACTCAAAGAGCAACAAAAAAAGCTCCTCGCTGCAATCGATAGCAAAGAGACACAAATTGATGAGATAGCTGATACATTAGATGCAATTCCATTCATCGAAAATGCAAAAACCCAAAGACAAAAGATGATAAATGATGCAATTTTAGGTCTTTATACATATAAGTTAAGCACTAAGTCTATCGAACAAAATGGTACGAAACGTCTGGGTATAGATGTGATTTCTCAAACAAACCAGAGAGAAAAGATAGCAAAATTTATGCAATTTATGATCCAAAAAGGCTATGCTAACGTTCAGACTAAAGAGATTGTTATGGATAGAGGACTCTATGAGAGTCATATTGAGGTTGTGCGATGAGACTGTATGAGCAGATAGAGTTTTATGAAAATAGACTCCAAAATATTCCGCGATCAAAAAGATATATTATCTATCTTGCATCTATCATCTTGCTTGGATTACTCTTTTATACCTACGTTTTAGGGCCTCAATTTGACCATATTCAAGATCTGCAAGCTAGATTGCAGCAGCTCCAAAATAAAGTAGCAAAAACTTCTCCTAAGCACTATGAAAGTATAATTATGAAAAAAAAGCAAGAGCTTGCAAACTTGCGAGCCAAACTTGATGAGCTGAAGCAAAAAGAGTATGCACTCTTGCAAAAGTTGCAGATGCAAAAGTATCTCTTTCTCAATCAGCAAAACTTTGCAAAACTCCTTGAAGATATATTGGCTGATTCTAAAAAACGTGGCGTTGTCCTCTCACTTATTCAGATAAATGAGATGGACAAGAAGTTTCTAGGAAGGCTCAAAGAGCAAAAGAGTCTCAAGATTCAAGGGCAGGGAGCCTTTTTGCAAAGTGTACGATTTTTGCGCGATATCGAAAAGCATCCAATGCTTTTGCGCGTAGATAATCTCCATTTTGAGACAAACGGCACAGTGCCACGCCTTAGTTTTTGGCTCAAACTCTATGGAGTAGAAAAATGAGAGCTTTTTTTATAGTTATTTTAGCCTCTTTGTCGCTTTTGGCTTTGGATCTTCCAGTTAACTATGATCCCTTCAACAGTGCCAAAAAGATTATCAAAAAGAGTCATAAGCCGATATTTTTTACCCCCTTTGTACGACCATTGCAACTGCAAGCGATTTTTAATGACAAAGCCTACATTAATGGGAAATCTTATAAAAGGGGTGATATAATAAGAGGATTTAAGATAGTGGATATAAAAGATAGTTATGTGATTTTACAGCGAGGTAAGAAGAAAAGAGTATTGGTGCTCTATCGTCCTCATGTACTGAAAGTGGTGGAGAAATGATAAAAAAGATTACTATAATTTTTCTTACAGCAATTGTTTTGTGGGCACAAGATTGTGATACCAAGCTCTTTAGTCTCAAGGCTATGAGCGATAATGGCCGAGGTATTACAATAAACTCGGTGCTCAAAGATATAGCAGCAACATGCAATATCTCTATCATTTTTGAAGATCCAAAAGCGCGTATTAAAGTCCACAAGAGTCTCGATTATGTCAATATCAAAGACTACACTCTCGAAGAGCTTTTTGATTTTATTTTGGGAGAGAATAACCTTTTTTATAATTACAATCCACGCAAACATATATTGAAGGTTGCCTATTATAAAACAAAAAACTTCAATATCGACTATATCAATCTTAGCTCTTTGACAAGTGAGAGCAAAAAGATGGTAATCCTTGGCACCACTTCAGGATCAGATACATACGGTTCTGGAGGGATTGGTAGTGGAAATGGAAGTGGTGGTACAACAGGCACTACCGGCAATGAAGAGAGTAGTGCTTATACCAATGACTACACCACTATTACAACAAAATCGCAGTTTACTTTTTGGCAAAGTTTGCACAAGCAGCTCGAAACCCTTTTGATAGGTGTAAGTGGTAGGAGAGATTTCAAAATTTTTATTAACCAAGATGCCTCACTTGTGACTGTTACAGGAACAAAAAAAGAGCTTGAAGCTGTGAAGAGGTTTTTGGATAAGCTTGCAGATCGCATGCACAAGCAGGTGCTCATAGAAGCAAAAATCATTGAAGTAAAGTATAAGGATGAGCAGACCCTAGGAATAGACTGGAGCAAGTTCAATCTTACTCTCACAGGAAGTAGAGAAGGGTATAAAACAAGAGCAGATGGGGTGAGTGTGAGTAATCTTGCTCATCCAAACTACTTCATAGGATACAATTTCTCTATGCAAGGACTCTTCGACTTTTTGAAAAAGTATGGGGATGTGAAGGTCCTTTCCAATCCAAAGATTCTCACGCTTAACAACCAGCCAGCAATCATCAATGTAGGAGACCAGCTTTCTTATCGCTATGAGACAAGTGGGACGACAAATATTCAAAGTGGTTCTACTGTTGGGACGCAGACGTATGCGATTGGCCAATCATTCATAGGTGTGACACTCTATGTCATTCCAGAGATCACAGATAATAATCAGATCATTATGAAGGTTAATCCGGTATCTAGTGAACTTATCCATGCTGATGAAAATAACCAATCGATGCGCGTATTGCCACCTGATGTGAAGATTAAGCAGCTCACATCCATAGTCAAAGTGAGAGATGGCCAAAAGATTCTCATCGGTGGACTTGTGAGTAAAAACTACAATAATGACCATACCAAAGTACCTCTTTTAGGTGATGTACCAATTATTGGGAGAATCTTTCACAGTACCAAAAGGGTTCAAAAAAGGAGTGAACTCTTTATCCTCTTGGTGCCAAAAATTATCAAAGAGCACAATGTCCCTACTATTGATGATGTAGCAATATTCAAGGATGATGATGGCTGATTTTAAAGCCATTGCCAAAATATTTGAAGATAGGGTAGAGGGAATCGAGCTCTATCAAACCCGCTCCTTCTTGCAGACAAAAAATCAGCTTCTTGATATATTGGAAAATGAGACGCGTCAGATGCTCTTTTTGGTAGGAGCGCCAGGATGTGGAAAGTCGGTTTTTTTAGAAAATCTCTCCTCATTGCTTGAAAATCGCTATGAAGTCATCAAATACAACACCCCCTTTTTTGAGCCAGTAGATTTTGTAAGAAACCTTTTACAAAAGAAGAGCATAGACGCTGCTGCAAATTCTCTCGAAGAGCTTTTAGAGCAGCTCATCAAAGAGTATGAAAACTCTCAAACACTCATCGCAATAGATGAAGCGCAGCTTCTAACCAAGGATATGATAGAGCTTATTCGCATACTTGCTGATTCCAAGGCTTTTTGGTTTTTGCTTGCCATGCACAAACACGAATCAAGCAAGATATTACAAGAGCCGCAGTTTTCATCTCGTCCTCATAGAGTTCTCGAGATGGGTTTGATGCAACCTAATGAGGTGCAAGAATACATTCACAAAGAGCTTTTAAGAGAGGGAGAATATATATTAGAGCAAAAAATCTCTAATGATTTAGCGAAATATATCTATAAACTGACAAAAGGGAATTTTCGCGATACAAAGAAACTGCTCAATCGTATGTTTTTGCTTATGGATGCAGCACTTTCACTTGATAAAAAAGGGTACGACAAGCCAAATAAGTGTCTTGTAACAATGGCTGCCATGGATGGAGGCTTGATTGATTAGTAAATTTGAGGAGTTGGAGCGCCGCTGCAAAAGGCGTAAACTCAAGAGATTTACACTTTTGGGGCTATTGATAGTAATTTTAACAAGTGTAGCATGGTATGGATATAGCTATATGCAAAAGAGTTCATATGTCAAAAATGAGATAGCTAATAAACAAAAAGAGTCACCTGCTCCTAGATCCAATCCTTCATCGAAACCTGCAACAAAAAGCTTACAAAAAGAGCCATCGCCAAAACCTCCAGAGCGCAAATGTTTTGGCATTCAGGTGATGTATGCATACGATACTATGATGGATAATGTTTTTAATATGAAGTTAAAAGCATTGAAAATGGGGATTCCGTGCCATATACGATATGGTAAAACATTGGAAAATGGAAAAAAAGAGGTCTATCTCATCTGTGCAACATCACCAAAAAAGAGTGCACTCAAACCTCTCATAAACCAGGTAAAAAGGCTCCATTGGGACTATGTAGTCGTCAATGATGAGTGCCGCTACGTAGAGTATAAAAAGCGCAAAAAACGTATAAAAGAAAAGCGCAAAGAGCCGATTATAAGTACAGTATCTGCTCCCAAAGAGCAAAAGGTATCGATAGAGACCAAAAGCGTAGATGTAGAGGCTCTCAAAAAGCTCTATAGCCAAAGAAAGAGCTACGACTTAGCTATGAAGATAGCTAAGAGTTACTACGCAAAGAGCAATTACTCCCAAGCAGCAAAATGGGCAAAGAGGGCTAATAGACTCGATCCACAGCAAGAGGGAGCATGGATACTCTATGCAAAGAGTCTCTATAAAAAGGGTTATAAAACAAAAGCCAAAGAGGTGCTTCGCGCATTTTTAGATTTTAAAGATTCCAAACAAGCAAAAAAACTGCTAGAGAGTTGGCAATGATACGACAAAAGATTCGCCTAGGCGACCTCCTCATCCAAGAGGAACTTCTTACCCAAGAGCAGCTCGAACATGCGCTCAAACTGCAAAAGGAGAGTAATTACTCCAAAAAACTTGGGCAGATTCTTGTAGAAGAGGGATTTGTTACCCAAAAAGATCTCCTCAAAGTTTTAAGTAAGCAATTGGGATACGAGTTTATAGATCTCTATGGTCAGAAGATCGATTTTGACAAGCTTGCGCGCTATCCCCTCCAGATACTCAAAAACGCCAAAGCCGTTCCATTTGATGAAGATGAAGACTATATCTATATAGCCACATCAGACCCCCTCAACTACGAGGCTCTTGATATACTTGAACGCACACTTATGAAACCGCTCAAGATCTATCTCGCACCCGATGATGAGGTCGAGGCGATCTTCCACCGCCTCTCTATATTGGAAGATACCAAATTTATTATCGAAGAGGTGAAAAAAGAGCTCCATACCGAAGGATTGAAAAAAGAGGGTGAAGAGAGTGCGGTTATGCGCCTCATTCATCTTATCATCAAAGATTCAATTCTTCGTCGAGCAAGTGATATACATATAGAGCCAGATGAGAAAAAGGCAGTTGTACGTGCACGTATCGATGGTGTGTTGCAAGAGACCTTTGTATTTGATACAGAGATCTACAATGCTCTTGATACGCGTATCAAACTCCTGGGGGGTCTCGATATTTCAGAGAAGCGTAAGCCCCAGGATGGGCGCTTTTCTATGACGATAGAAAACAAGCTCTACGATTTTAGGCTTTCGACGTCGCCAACAATTTATGGCGAATCACTGGTTATGCGGGTGCTTGATAGAGAAAAGGCACTCTTACGCCTCGAAGAGCTTGGTTTTGAGGATGAAAATCTAGAAAATTTTAATCGCATTATCCACTATCCATACGGAATAGTTCTTATCACCGGTCCAACAGGAAGTGGTAAAACGACTACACTCTATGCTGCGCTCAATGAGATCAAAAATATTCACAATAAAGTGATGACCATAGAAGATCCAGTAGAGTATCGTTTGCCACTGGTGCAGCAGGTGCAGGTCAATGAGAAAGCTGGGCTTACCTTTGCTGTGGCGGTGCGAAGCTTCTTGCGACAAGATCCAGATGTGATTCTCATAGGTGAGATTCGCGATAGCGAAACCCTCAATGCTGCTGCGCAAGCTTCACTCACTGGTCACCTGGTATTTTCCACCCTCCATACCAATGATGCACCTGGTGCGATCTCACGTTTTGCACAAATGGGATTAGCTCCTTATATGATAGCTGATGCGATGGTAGGAGTTGTTGCGCAGCGGTTGGTGCGCAAAATTTGTCCATATTGCAAAAAAGAGACTCACCTTCCGCCATCAATTTACAAAATTGTACAAAAATATCTACCAGATGATTATACAGTTTACAGAGGTCTTGGATGTCCAAAGTGCGACTTTACAGGGTATTTTGGCAGAACAATGATCTCTGAAATTTTAGTAATTGATGAAGATATAGCCAAACTCATTAGCGAAGGGGCTACAAAATTTGAGATCTATGAGTATGCAGTGAGTCACAAAGGCTTTAAACCTATGATCTATGATGGGATCAAGAAGGCTCTTAAGGGCATTACAACTATTGAAGAAGTTTTGCGGGTAACGAAGGAAAAGTAGTGAAATACTATCGCATTCTCTATAAAATCGGTCGCAAGAAGGACTATTACATTCTCCAAGCCGAAAATAGAGCAGATGCGATCAATAAATTTCTCTCCCTTGGAATTGGGGTATTGATAGAGATTACACAAATTAGTGAACCGCTCTCAATAAAACTTGAGCGCCTCAAAAAAAGACTCACCAATCCTATCAAAAACCGCAGTGTCAATCTTGAGCACTATATTGCACTTTTAGAGCAGCTTAGCGTTATGCTTGATGCTGGATTACCCTTGAATTTCGCTCTTTCTGAAGTGATCAAAAATGAAAAAGATCCGATGCTCAAAGCTATTTTTTCTCAAATTGCAGATGATATAGAGAGTGGCAAGAGTCTCTATGAAGCTGCCAAGCGATACAAAATACAGTTAGGTACGCTCTCTCTTTCTCTTTTTCGCTTGGGCGAAGAGACGGGGAATCTTGCTGAAGAGATTGGGCATTTAGCAAAAGTGATGCAAGAGATTCTCGATAACCGCCGCAAATTCAAAAAGGCAACGCGCTATCCTATATTTATCATCATTGCTATGATTATTGCGTTTGTTGTTGTTACAATTTTAGTCATCCCGCAGTTTGAAGCCTTTTTCAAAGAGTCAGATATGGAACTTCCTCTACCTACACAATTTTTGCTCTGGTTTGAACATGCCCTCATCGATTATGGTCCATATATTTTGATAGGTGCATTGGGTATGAGTGGAGTGTTGGGGTATCTGTATAAAAACAATGAGAAAGTGCGTCTCTTGTTAGATAAGATTTTATTAAAGATATTTATTATAGGAAATGCCATATATTATGCGATGATGAGCCGTTTTACCTATATTTTCCAGGTGCTCAATGATGCGGGAGTACCACTTATTGATTCGATTAAAATTGCTTTGGAGATTGTAGAAAACAGCTACCTTCGCTCGAAGCTTTCCAAAATTGTCGAATCGATTGAGGAGGGTAAATCACTCTACCAGGGTTTTGCCCAAACAGAGCTTTTTGAAAATATGGTGATAGAGATGATTCGAAGTGGTGAGATTGGTGGTGGGATGTCGAGGATGTTTCAAAAGATAAATAAAATCTATAAAGACCGCTTCGACTATATGGTGGACAATATTGCAGTTCTCATTGAGCCTCTACTTATTGCTGCAATTGCTGGATTTGTCCTCACACTCGCGCTTGGTATATTCTTACCTATGTGGAACCTCACACAAGTGAGTGGGTAGTGTGATGAATATTGAAACTGGAAGCATCGTGATAGCAGTGATTAGTATGATACTGCTTGGATTTGGTCTGTGGATTATGAAGAAGATGGGAGAGATTTAACCGCTACAGTTTTCACTGAAGCTAAAAGTGCCTGTATTTGGGTCATATATCCAGCAGTCATTGTGGTCTGGTTTGCTAGCTCCATTCTCTTTGACACCACTTTGGGGATTTGAAGCTGGTCCGTGGTAGTAAAATTTTCCGCTTCTCTCTTCGCAGCTCCATTTAGCATCTGTACTGTTTGAATTTTTAAGTATCCAGTTAAATGCAGGTGGACAATCACCAAGCTTTTTGGGATAGCCTTTGGAATTCAGATCTTGATCGCTACGATTATTGCCCCAGCTAAAGCCATTCTCACTTACAATCCAATCACTATGTACATCATCTATTGCCGTTTGTATCGTCGAAGCTGTTGCAATCTCAGCAGTTATTTTGGAGTGTGAGGTTAGGCCTCGAAATTTAGGGATTGCTATGGCGGCCAAAACACCTATGACCACCATAACAAATATGAGTTCAACTAAGGTAAAAGATCGTTGCATTACTGATCAGCAAGATCTAACGTTGTTGTATTTCTATCGTTAGCAAACACGAGACCTAATTTATTTGCCAATTTACTTTGCATATCAGCCTTTTTCGAACCATGAATGTAAGTAAATATTCTTATTTGAGGAGAGTACTGACTATCGTTGTAATAGAACTGGATATAATCATATGGATCAACATAATATCTTACGGTATCATTATCACTGCTTTTCCACCAGCCTTTACCTGTATTTGTTTGATATGCTTGTACTTGGAGTAAATCTGTCATATTGAGATCTTGTGGTCTTATGTTGTTGAGCTCTGTTTCATTAAAAAACGAAGCAGGAGCGTTTTGCACTACAGTTGTATAAGCTGAAATGAGGTTTGTAAGCTCAGCATTTTGCTTGAGCTGTTTGAACTTAGGCAGAGCGATTGCTGCCAACACACCTATAACTACCATTACGAATATGAGCTCTATGAGCGTAAATCCCTTGCGCATTATTTCTCCTTTATATATTTTTTTGCAGCATCGGTCATTCCGGCACGCAATTGTACCATCTTCTATTATCGGGTGAGATAAAAATATTTTTAGGTTTTGCAATAGATTAAAAATGTGATATAATTTTTATTCCCCTCCCCCTATGGAGCAGCAGGGTCAAGCCCTGCGCTCTTAATTTTCTTATTTAATTATTATTAAATATTTAATTTGGTATCATTTCGCTCCAAAATCCAAAAAAGGCGTGGACAATGAAAAAAGGAATTCACCCAGAGTATGTTGAGTGTGAAGTAACATGTGCTTGTGGGAACCATTTTGTAGTGCTTTCAAATAAACCACAGCTCAAAATTGATATTTGCAATAAATGTCACCCATTTTTTACTGGTAGTGAAAAGATTGTAGATACTGCTGGACGTGTAGATAAGTTTAAGAAAAAATACAATCTCAAGTAATTGCTCACACTTCTTCCTACCCCCATCGGTAATCTTGAAGATATTACTTTCAGAGCCCTGCGGGCTCTTGAGCAATGCAGTGTAGTCTTATGTGAAGATACGCGAGTAGCAAAACGACTCCTCCAACTTCTAGCACAAAAATTTTCTCTAGAGTTTGGTCAAAAACGCTTCATCTCTTTGCATGAACATAACCAAAATGCATTCTTAGCAAAACTTGAGCCATCTTTTTTTTCGCAAGATGTAGTCTACATGAGTGATGCAGGTATGCCTGGTATCAGTGATCCAGGGGCAAAGCTTGTAGCATATGCACAAGAGCATAATATCCCATATACCGTTCTTCCAGGACCTAGTGCATTTGTGACAGCATATGTGGCTAGTGGTTTTGGCCAGAAAGAGTTTTGTTTCTATGGTTTTTTGCCACACAAAGGGCAAGAGCGGTCGCAAAGCCTTCAAAAAATCCTCCAAAATTCTCACAATGTAATCCTCTATGAAGCACCTCACCGTCTCTTGAAGCTTTTGGAAGAGATTACACAAATCGACCCATCAAGAGATCTTTTCTTGGCAAAAGAGCTGACTAAAATACACGAGAAATTTTATAAAGGAGAAGCCAAGGATCTTTTCGAGCAGCTAAAAAATGAAAATATCAAAGGTGAGTGGGTTGTTGTAGTGCGAGCAAGTCAGCAAAAACAGGAGCAATTATGCCTTGGTGTGGAGGATCTTCTAGCACTTTCACTACCCAAAAAAGAGCTTGCTAAACTCCTTGCCAAAGTGAGTGAAAAAAGTGTTAAAGAGTGGTATAGCATACTTACGAAATCTTAAGTAAGAAATAGCTACAATCTTTAGTATGATAGTTTATGGCAAACAGATTTTTTTGTATATTTTAGCTCGCCATCCAGAGCTTATCGAAGAGGTGTATGTCGCAAGACCATTAGAAAAAGAGCAGTTTACAAAACTGCAAAAAATGGGTGTAAAAGTTATCAAAATAGATAATAAAAAGGCGCAAAGCCTTAGCCGCGGTGGCAATCATCAGGGAGTTTTGCTCAAAATCAAAGAGTTTATTTTCACTCCATTTAACGAGATTAAAGAGTCTCCATTTTTGGTGGTTCTCTATGGGATTACCGATGTAGGTAATATCGGATCGATTGTACGTAGCGCTTATGCTTTGGGTGTTGATGGTGTAGTGATCAGTGGACTTAAGCAGCTAAAGATGAGTGGGGTTGTGCGTAGAAGTAGTGGTGCTGCTCTAGACATGCCAATAGCTTTGAAAGAGAATATTTTTGATCTTATTAAAGAGTTGCAAGATCTTGGCACAAAAGTATATGGGGCAGATATGCAAGGAGTTGATGTAAGGAGTGAAAGGTTTACATCTAAAAGAGCTATAATATTGGGAAGCGAGAGTGAAGGGGTGCCACAAAAGGCTCTGCAAAAGTGTGATAAAACACTCAAAATTGCAATGAAGAGACCCTTTGACTCTCTCAATGTAGCGGCTGCTGCAGCAATTTTTATCGATAGGATGAGAGATGAGTGATTACGAAAAGTTCAAAGAGCTCGACCCTCAAGAAGTGCACAAAAAGACCTTTATATCTCCTCGAGTTATAGCAAACCTTCAAAATGAGAATTTTAAAAAATTGGGAACAAAGGCCAAAGCTTTAGGTTTTGTCAAGATAATTGAGCGTGAACTCCATCTTGATTTGCGTGAGTTAAGAGAGAAAATTGAGGAATATTTTAGTGATAATTTAGATTACAACTCTGCTTTTATCATTAAAGAGAAATCAGTTGCACAAAGCTTTGCATTTGGAAGCCTTTTAAAAATACTCATATTTGTCATAATACTCATTGGTGGGTTTTTTGTATACCATGACTTTATCAAAAAAGATAATAATCCTCCACCAGCTGTCCAACCTGTGGTAGATGAAAATATAACACAGCATGTGGAGAAAATCAGTGAGCCTTCATCGGAACAAAACGCAACTGTATCCAATGAGAGTGGAACAAAAATAGAAGAAGAAAGTAGCACATCGAGTGAGGAGAATGTAACATCTGTACAAGCTGCATCACAAAGCAGTGAAGAGATTTCCCTAGATTTAGAAAACAATGAAACCAACAGTAGTGGAGCAAGTCAAGAAGTAACCTTGCCACATATTACTATCATTCCCAAAAAGAGAATATGGCTGGGCATTATCTATCTTGATAACTATAGACGAAAAATGTATAGCACTGCTAGGCCAATTGAACTCAATACTTCTCGTGATCAACTTATCCTCACAGGTCATGGAGCCTTCTTTTTTGATATCGATGGTAAAAAAGTAGACTACAATCTCACTGGTAAAGGCAAGTTTATCTACCGTGCAGGAGAGCTTGAAAAACTAGATACGAAGACGTTCAAAGAGTATAATAGAGGAAGAGTATGGTAAAAAAGATACTCCTAGTCCTTTCTCTTACTCTGTTTGCTTTTGCAGCATCTATACAAGATCGTGTAGCCCATATTGTAGGATCATCTACATATAATAAAAATAGAGCTATACTCAATGCAGTTTTTATGCATACTGATAAATTTCGCACACCCCAAGGAACTATAGATACACAGAAAATTGTTGATGTTCTCAAACGCCTCGGTATGGTAAAACTGCGCTATCCTGAAGTCCGTACGCAATCGCTGGAGTTTATAGCATATTCACATCCTGGAATATTTTTTTATAAAGTTTTTGATGCCCTGAGTGCTGCGGCTGTTATAAATTATTCAATCGATAGACTGGTAAGAAATAGTGACGGTTATGCTATAAAAGTGCAATTTCAAGCAGCTTACGTGCCAGATCCATCAACTATTGTAAAAGTTTTTCAAGATGCAGGATTGTCTGTAGTCGATATCGTGCATAATAACAGGTCTTGGAAATACTATATAAATGCAATCAATGTGCATCTTCATGCTTTGGAAGTTGATTCACAGATACAGACAGGAGCAATGCAAAAACCGGTCTGGGTGCATGCAAAAGGGAGCATAAGCATACATTCTCTCAATGGCAACCACTGGTCTCCAGCAGTTTTTGTTTATGATAAATTTCTTCATCCCATAAAAGTTATTAAAAAAAATGAGACAACAAAAACTCTCGATATACCTTTGCCAAAAGGTGATTATTATATTAAAATTGCAGACAAATTCACTATAAAAAATTTACGCAATGGACTGCAAATTGTGGCTCGATAAAGGGTAAAAATGTTTAATGAGATACGATTTAATAAAATAGAAAGACTTCCCAAATATGTCTTTGCAGCTGTGAATGAGCTTAAGATGGCAGCAAGAAGAGCAGGAGAAGATGTAATCGATTTTAGTATGGGAAATCCCGATGGCCCAGCTCCACAGCACATTATAGATAAACTCATAGAAGCTGCGCAAAAACCAAAAAATCATGGATATAGTGCAAGCAAAGGTATTTATAAACTCCGTTTAGCAATCTGCAACTGGTATGAAAGACGCTATGGTGTAGCACTTGACCCTGAGACTGAAGCTGTTGCTACCATGGGTAGCAAAGAGGGTTATGTCCACCTCGTGCAGGCCATCACCAATCCTGGAGATGTAGCAATAGTTCCAGATCCTACCTACCCAATTCACTCATATGCTTTTATCCTTGCTGGCGGAAGCGTGCATAAGACGGAACTTGTTTTTGATGAGGAGTTTCGTGTAGATGAAGAGCGCTTTTTCCAAGATCTCCACAAAGCTCTCAATGATGCATTTCCAAAGCCAAAATATCTTGTTGTCAACTTTCCACACAATCCCTCCACTGCAATAGTGACACCAGAGTTTTACAAAGAGCTCGTGAAAATTGCAAAAAAAGAGCGTTTTTATATTATTAGCGATATTGCGTATGCAGATCTCACATATGATGGCTATAAAACCCCTTCGGTTTTGGCGGTAGATGGTGCTAAAGATGTAGCTGTTGAGAGTTTTACCCTCTCTAAAAGCTATAATATGGCAGGATGGCGCGTAGGATTTGTTGTAGGAAACAAAAAACTTGTGGGAGCTTTGCAAAAGATTAAGAGTTGGATAGATTATGGTATGTTTACGCCAATCCAAGTAGCGGCGACTGTAGCACTCAATGGTCCGCAAGATTGTGTAGAGGAGATTCGTAAGAAGTATGAAAAGAGACGCGATGTGCTCATCGAGTCTTTTGGCAGAGCTGGATGGAAGATGAATAAACCTCATGCCACTATGTTTGTCTGGGCAAGAATTCCTGAAGAGTTTCGCGATATGGGAAGCCTGGAGTTTTCCAAAAAACTTCTCACCCAAGCTAAAGTAGCAGTAAGTCCTGGCATAGGCTTTGGCGAGGGAGGAGAAGAGTATGTGCGTATAGCTCTCATTGAAAACGAAAAGCGTATCAGACAAGCAGCGAAAAATGTCAAGCAGTTTTTGCGTGAATACAGAGGTGAAGGATGATACGAGTAGGAATCATTGGAGTAGGAACTGTTGGCACAAGTGTTGTAAAAGTTTTAGAAAAAAACCGTGATATTATTACTGCAAGAGCTGGAAAAGAGATCAAAGTAGTCAAAGGTGTTGTACGCAACTTGCAAAAACACCGTGATATCAACATACCTCTGACAACAGATCCCTATGAAGTGACTGATGATCCAAGTATCGATATCGTTGTGGAGCTTATGGGTGGCGTAGAAGATGCTTACAAGATTGTTAAGAAAGCATTGCAAAATAAAAAAGCTGTAGTAACAGCAAATAAGGCTCTACTTGCCTATCACCGCTATGATCTCAAAGAGCTAGCCAAAGATATTCCATTTGAGTTTGAGGCGAGTGTTGCTGGGGGTATTCCTATCATCAAAGCTTTACGGGAGGGGCTAAGTGCCAACCATATTGAAGCGATTCGCGGCATTATGAATGGAACGTGCAACTATATCCTCACCAAAATGGATAAAGAGGGAGCTGACTTTGCTACAGTGCTCAAGGAGGCACAAGAGCTAGGCTATGCAGAAGCCGATCCAACCTTTGATGTAGAAGGCTTTGATGCTGCACACAAACTGCTCATATTAGCAAGTATTGCTTACGGGATCGATGCCAAACCAGAAGATATTTTGATTGAGGGAATTACCAAGATCACGACACTCGATTTTGAGTTTGCCAAAGAGTTTGGCTATGCGATCAAACTTTTGACAATTGCTAAGAAGCGAGATCATGAAGTGGAGCTACGTGTCCATCCTACACTCATCAAGCGCTCGGAGATGATTGCAAAAGTTGATGGTGTGATGAATGGTGTGAGTGTTATTGGGGATGTGGTAGGTGAAACTATGTATTATGGTCCTGGAGCTGGTGGAGATGCCACAGCAAGTGCAGTGATATCAAATATTATCGATATTGCCCGCGGCGGTAAATGCTCTCCAATGCTGGGATTTAAAAAGCCATTAGAGAGTGGTATGCGCCTTGCTTCTAGGGAGAGTATTGAGACAAAATATTATCTGCGCCTTTTAGTTGAAGATAGGCCTGGAATCCTGGCAAAGATTGCAAAAATTTTTGGTGAGCATACGATTTCAATAGAATCGATGTTGCAAAAACCAGCCGAAGGTTCGCTTGCACATCTTTTGCTCTCTACCCACAAATGCAATGAAGCAGATATCAATAGGGCTCTTGAAAGCCTTAAAACGCAAGAGTTTCTTCGCCAAGAACCTGTTATGATAAGAATGGAAGAGTAGCTAAAGATTCTCTTCTACCTCTTTTTTTGAGCGACTCTTAAAGCATAAATGTTTATTATTAAAAAAACTTTGCGGAGTGGCGATGCTAATTGAGAGTGTATGCACCTACTGTGGTGTTGGCTGCGATGTGGTAGCTGAGGTGGAAGAGAATAAAATCCAGCGCTTCTTTGCCCACAAAGATGGCGAAGTAAGTCAAGGAAAGCTATGTATCAAGGGTAAATATGGCTGGGAGTACCTGGAACATCCCAAGAGACTGCGCAATGCTTTAGTACAGTGCAGATTTGTTGAGAAAAATCCTCACTTTTTTTCCTCACTTTCTTTACAAAAATTTAATGAAGATTTTTACATTATCCCTTATGAAAAGGCTTATAAAATTGTAGCAGCCAAGCTCCAAGAGGTTGTGCAAAATCACGGAGCAGACGCAGTAGCAGCTATTGGTGGAGCACGTACAAGCTGTGAGAGTGGATATCTCTTGCAAAAATTTGCAAGAGAAATCATAAAGACTCCCCATGTTGATAATTGTGCAAGAGTCTGCCACTCACCAAGCCTCAAAGGAATGCGAGCTACGATTGGTGAGGGTGCAGCGACAAATCCTTTCAATGATATCTACAAAACCGAAAATCTTGTAGTCATTGGCTCAAACACCACCGAAGCTCACCCCATCGTCGCCAATCGTATCATGGATGTGATCAAAAAGGGTGTGAGCCTTCATGTCATAGATGTTCGCCGTATCACACTCAGTCGTTTTGCAGACAACCATCTAAGCATTCCTTTTGAGACAAATCTCATGGTACTTAACATGATTGCTCGCACTATTTTGGAAAATGGGTGGGAAGATAAAGAGTTTATCCAAAAGCGGTGCAAAAATTTTGAAGAGTACAAAGAGGCAATTTTATCTGATGAGTGGGCTGATAGAGATATCTTTGCACATATTCGAGGCTATGAGGATCTTCCACAAAAGATCGAACAGATTGCATATGATCTTGCACACAAAAAGAGCCTCATTCTGTGGGGATTAGGAGTTACTGAGCATCTTGACGGCAGTTATGCAGTGATGGCCATTACTCATCTTGCACTTCTAACTGGCAATATCGGCAAAGAGGGTGCTGGTCTCATGCCGCTAAGAGGGCAGAATAATGTCCAAGGAACCTGTGACATGGGAATGCTGCCTTACTACTTGCCAGATTATAAGAAACCTGCCGTTGAAGGACTCATGACGCCAGATATTATGAATGCTGCGATAGACGGTAAGATCAAAGCTATCTTTAACATGGGGGAAGATATTGCCCATATTCATCCAAATCAGACAAAAGTCAAAAAAGCTCTCAAAAATCTCGATCTTTTGGTAGTCAATGAGCTTTTTATGAACGAAATTACCAAGTATGCAGATTTTGTATTCGGTGTAAAGAGTGCATATGAAAAAGAGGGGGTCTATATTAATGCTGAGCGCCGTTTACATCTTTCACAGCCCCTTGTAACTTCACAGCTTCCTGATGATTGGGAAGTACTGGTAGGAATAGGGTGCTATCTTGATGGGAAGTTTGATTACAAGGCTTCGCAAGAGATTTGGGATGAGGTGAGAGAAGTTGCGCGTGATCGCTTCAGTGGGGCTAGCTATGAAAAGCTCAAAAAAAATCGTCTACGAGGTATGCAGTGGCCAATTCACAATAAGGGTACTCCTATTTTGCATACTGAAAGCTTCCGCACAAAAGATGGATATGGATATTTTCGCTATAAGCAGTATGAGCTAAGAGGTATGATGAGAGAGCTTTTGCAAAAGCGAGATCCTCACTTTTATCTAACAACCGGCAGAATCCTCGCTCACTACAACAACGCTGCACAGACTAAAGCGTGTCCGAGTCTAGCTAAACGCTATGAAGAGGATATTTTGCTCGTGAGTGAAAAGGATCGCGAATTTTTCCAAGGACGTGATAGAGTTGTGCTTGAGAGCAAATATGGAAGATCCCATCCATTAAAAATAAAATTTTCAAAAAATATCAAGCGAGGTACCCTCTATGTAACATTCCACCATGCAAAGAGCCATATCAATTACCTCTTTGGTGATGAAGCAGACAGTTTTGTCAAAACTGCGCGCTTTAAGAGTGTAAAGGTCAAGATAGTCTAATGGGAAAAGAGGCAAAAATTACAGGAAATGAGGGCGAAGAGAGGGCAGTAGTATATCTTATCAAGCATGGTTATGAGATAGTTGAGCGCAACTTCTATGCTAAGTTTGGAGAGATTGATATCATTGCCAAAAAAGATGGCACTATTCACTTCTTTGAAGTCAAAACCTCGAGTAGATATGAGCCGATTTTTGCTATAACTCCAGCAAAGATGCAAAAGATTTACAAAGCTATAGAATACTACTTGATGAAGAACAATATAACGCTTCCATACCAAGTAGATGCAATACTTGTGAAAAACTCTCAAATCGAACTAGTAGAAAATATTTCAATATGATGTTAAGGAAAAGTTAGTATAATATGAACCTTAAAGATAATTTAGAAAAAGGAGAATAAAATGGGAAAATATGTTGAACTCAATGCTTCAAATTTTGATGATACTATCAAAAACAATGAAGTTGTAATGGTGGATTTTTGGGCACCTTGGTGTGGGCCATGTAGAATGATCGCTCCAATTATCGATGAGCTTGCTGAGGAGTATGAAGGAAAAGCAGTTGTGGCGAAAGTCAATACTGACGAAGAGCAAGATATTGCAATTCGCTACGGAATTCGCTCAATTCCTACAATCTTGTTTTTCAAAAATGGTGAGCTTGTTGATCAGATGGTTGGTGCAGCAAGCAAAGATGTTTTCAAGCAAAAGCTTGATGCACTTTTGAGCTAATATTTGGGGCTTTGCCCCAGATATTGGGAGTAAAGAGTCAAGGCTGCTTCATTCTTTACTCTCAATAAAAGGAAATCTATGCTCGACTTAGCAATTGTTGGCGGAGGTCCTGCAGGATTGACAGCCGGCCTCTATGCAACACGGGGCGGTTTGAAAAATGTAGTAATGTATGAGCAGGGGATGCCCGGAGGAGCTATCACGCAAAGTAGCGAAGTAGAGAACTATCCGGGTGTGTGTGAAGTTGTTACAGGAATGGAGCTTATGGAGTGCTGGCCAAAGCAGGCTATGCGTTTTGGGCTCAAGCATGAGATGGAGAAGGTTGAACGTATAAAGCGCAATGAGGATGGCACCTTTACCCTTGAGCTTGCCAGTGGCAAAACAGAGCAGGCAAAAGCAGTGATTGTCGCAACCGGAAGCACTCCAAAGCGAGCCGGCTTTGAAGGTGAAGAGGAGTTCATTGGCAAGGGTGTGAGTACTTGTGCAACATGTGATGGCTTCTTTTACAAAGGCAAAGAAGTAGCAGTTGTAGGAGGTGGAGATACTGCCCTTGAAGAGGCACTCTATCTGGCAAATATTGTCGAAAAGGTCTATCTCATTCATAGACGCGATAAATTTCGCGCAGCACCCTCAACTGTTGAGAGAGTGATGAACAATCCAAAAATTGAGCTCATTCTCAATGCAAAAGTAAAGAAGGTCTATGGAGACCAAAGCGGTGTGCAAGGAGTCATAATCGATCAAGAGGGTAAAGAGATCGATCTCAAGGTTCCTGGAGTTTTCGTCTTTGTAGGTATGAATGTGAACAATGAAGTCCTCAAGCAAGAGGATGGATCATTTTTGTGTGATGTGAATGAGTGGGGAGAGGTGAAGGTGGATCTGAAGATGCGTACTTCAGTCCCTGGTCTCTATGCTGCTGGAGATGTACGCGAAGATGCTGCAAAGCAGGTAGTTTGTGCTGCTGGAGATGGTGCAGCTGCAGCAATTGATGTCATAAGCTATATCGAAAAGATGGGGGAGTAGTATGCTCAATATCGGAATATATGGTGGAAGCGGAAGAGTTGGGACTCTTCTGATTAAAAATTTAGCAAATGACGATGTGGCAAAAGTGAGTGCTGTGCATGCGCTCGAAAAGCTTGAGAGTGAAGTACCTGGTGCAGTTGTGACAAATGATCTAGATACTTTTATAGATAATTGTGATGTGATTATAGATTTTACACTTCCAGAAGGGACGCAGGCGCTTGTAGAAAAGCTCTTGCAAAAGCCAAAACCTCTTGTGAGTGGAACTACAGGGCTCTCACTCCATCAGCAAAATCTTCTCAAAGAGCTAGCAACAAAAGCGCCAGTCTTGTATGCAACAAATATGAGCCTTGGTATTGCAATACTCAAGCGCCTTGTGGCATTAGCCAGTGATAAGCTTCGCGATTTTGATATAGAGATCGTTGAGATGCACCACCGCTACAAAAAGGATGCTCCAAGTGGAACGGCTTTGACTCTAGCAGAGTTTGCAGCAAAAGCAAGAGGTCTTGAACTTGACAAAGTGCGCGTGAGCGGCCGTGATGGCAATATTGGTGAGCGCACAAAAGATGAGATAGGTGTCTTTGCGCTGCGTGGTGGAGATATTGTTGGACGTCACACCGTGGGATTTTACAATGATGGAGAGTATCTTGAACTCAACCATACTGCTACGAGTCGCGATACTTTTGCTAAGGGTGCTATTAAGGCAGCCAAATGGGTGGTTTCCCAAGAGCCGGGTCTCTATACGATAGATGATTGTTTAGGATTGTAAAATGTGTTCAGTTATAGGGCTTTTTAACGTTCCTGAAGCTGCAAAGTATGCATATTTTGGTCTCTTTTCGCTTCAGCACCGCGGACAAGAGGCTGCTGGGATTGCAAGCAGTGATGGAGAGAAGATCCATATAGCAAAAGGGCGAGGACTTGTGACTCAAGTCTTTGATGAAGCAAAGCTCAAAAAGCTTATCGGCAATAGTGCAGTAGGACACACACGCTACTCCACTGCTGGTGAAGACTCAATGCTTGATGCACAGCCGATTTTTGCCCGCTACGATCTTGGACAGATTGCTGTTGTGCACAATGGCAACCTCACCAACGCTTTGCAGGTAAGAAGAGAGCTTATCAAAGAGGGGGCAATCTTTCAGACCTATATGGACACTGAAAACCTCATTCACCTTATTGCCAGAAGCAAAAAAGAGCAGCTCTACGATCGCATTATTGAAGCGTTGCATAAAGTAGAGGGCGCCTACTCTCTCATTCTCCTTAGCCGCAAAAAGATGTTTGTTATGCGCGATCCCAACGGATTCCGTCCGCTATCTATGGGAAAACTAGGCGATGGCTGGGTCGTGGCAAGTGAGACGTGTGCTTTTGATCTCATTGGTGCAGAGTTTGTAAGAGACATCAAACCTGGTGAGCTTGTGGTTTTTGAAGAGGGCAAAGAGCCACGCTCCATTCAGGTGTTTGAGCCAAAACCAACCAAATGTATCTTTGAGTATATCTATTTTGCAAGACCTGATAGCAATATTTTTGGTAAAAATGTCTATAAACTACGCAAAGCTATGGGACGGGAACTTGCAAAAGAGTATCCGGTAGAAGCAGATATGGTTGTGCCTGTACCAGATAGTGGTGTGGCTTCTGCTATTGGGTACTCTGAAGAGAGTGGGATTCCATTTGAACTTGGAATCATACGTAACCACTATGTGGGACGCACATTTATTGAGCCAACGCAAGAGATCCGCGATCTCAAAGTAAAAATGAAGCTCAACCCTATCAAGAATGTGATTAAAGGTAAGCGCCTCATTGTTATCGATGATAGTATAGTGCGAGGAACGACAAGTAGAAAAATTGTCAATATCCTCAAAGAGTTTGGAGCCAAAGAGGTGCATATGCGCATTTCTGCACCTCCTACTACTGGACCATGCTACTATGGTGTCGATACTCCTACAAAAGAGGAACTCATAAGCTCTCGTATGTCAGTAGAAGAGATAAAAAAATATATAGGAGCAGATTCGTTAGCCTATCTTTCAATCGATGGATTACTTCGCAGTGTTGGTAATGACTTAAGTTACTGTATGGCATGTTTTGATGGAAACTATCCGATATTGCCAAAAGAGTAAGGAAAAGATTGCGAAAAGTTCTGACATTTGGGAGATACTATAAAAAATGTATAGGCAGAAGAGTCAAAAAGATTCCATTGGGGCTCTCTGGTTTTACCTGCCCCAATATTGATGGACGTGTTGCCAAAGGTGGTTGCACATTTTGTGAGAATGAATCATTTGCCCCCAATCTTGCTAAAACCAAAAAAATCTTCCTCAGTCCCGAGAGCAAAGAGAATCCACTCTTACAAAAGCAGCTCAAAGAGATCGATTTTCAATATAGTGCAACTGCAGAGTACTATAAAAGACGAGGATATGAGAAGTTTCTGGCCTATTTTCAAGCTTTTACCAATACCTATGCCCCAATCGATACTCTCAAAACTCTCTACTCCCATGCACTCAAGCAGCCAGACTGTATAGGTTTGAGTATCGGGACGCGCAGTGATTGTGTCAGTGATGAGGTACTTGATCTTTTGCAAGAGATTGATAGTGAGCATGAAGTGTGGGTAGAGTATGGGATCCAGAGTGTTTTTGATGAGACTTTGGAGCGCATCAACAGAGGGCATGATAGTGCGAATGTGGAAGAGTGGATCAAAAAGACAAAAGATAGGGGATTGCGTGTTTGCGGGCATGTGATTTTTGGCTTGCCTGGAGAGAATCAGGAGATGATGCTTGAGACTATTCGTAAAGCAATAGAGTGGGGTATCGATTCAATTAAAATCCATCCGCTCTATGTTGTGAAAAATACAGCTTTGGCAGTTGAGTTTATGAAAGGTAAATTTACTCCTATTACGCAAGAAGAGTATATCGATACACTCCTCAAAGCCCTTGAAATCCTACCAAAAGATATAGTAGTGCAGCGGCTCACCGCCGGTATCGGCGATAGCTCACTGTTAGCACCTGCATGGTGTGCTGATAAAAACCGTCAGCTCTTAGCTATTCGCAAAGCCCTCTTAGCCAAAGGCCTTATTTACTAGCCTTTGGCATATCGTGAGGTTTGTGGGCTTTGTTGAAGCTTGCCATGAAGGTGTTGAGTTTTGCTTTGAGTGTTTCAAAGATATCTTTTGTGCTCTCTTCGCTCTCCAAAATTTTTTCGATCTTTTCAATTTCAGCGAGAAGATCTTTGTAATCTTCCTCCACTCTTCCATATCCCAAAGCTTGCGCAAGAAGTAGCTGCTCTTTTGCATACGCTGTCAGTTCTTTGAGCTCCTCTTTTTTTGCATCCTCTTTATTTTTTGTAAGTTCACTTGCTCTATTGATCGCTTGCTCAGCGCGCAAAATTGGGAGTGGAATAATAATCTTTTCTAAAACAAGTGTCTCCAACGCTTTTGCAAGCAGTGCTATTGCCTCATCATACTTCTCTTCTTCAATGAGTGGCACTATTGCTTTGATTGCTATTGGGTATGTGCCAATTGGTAGAGCTGTGATGATGATATCGAGCTCACTAGCTAGATTGAGCATAATGTCTCTAGCTTTTTGTACTTCTCCAGCTTCTATGAGGGATACAACCTCATTTTTTGCTGCAGCCACATCATCGATAGTTCCAGGAAAATCGATAATCTGCTCTTGTACATTGACAGGAACTAACTGCAAGTTTGGATCGCGAGCTACAAGAAGCTCAAGCTTTCCAAGAGCCTTTTCTATTGTTGTGAGCGCTTCATCTTTTTTCTTATTTTTAAGGTGCTCAATGACATCAACGACAAGATTGACAGCATCTACTGCTTCATCAGCGATTTTGTTATCTTTTTCCTCTACGTAATTATCTTTTGCCTCTTGCACTTTTTTTGTTACTTCTTTGTTCTCTTTGAGTCTTTCACTCATTGTTACCTCCTTTAAAAGTGTTACGATATTATACACTTAAGGAGGTGATTCTGTCTGCAACATATGTTGCAGATGTAACAAAATGTAACAATTAGCGAGCTATGAAACCTCTAGAGCAGCCCATACCTGTTTTGCGTGCTCTTTGCAAAAGGGAAGAGAGTGGAGTTTTTGGAGTTATTCGGCCTTTGAGGTTGATGCGAATCTCTGTAAGATAACCTTTGCGGCAGATAAATTTCACACGCTTCCCAGCACCACTAAAATAGGTTCCATCAAAAATTTTACGAATCTTATAGGTTTGGATGCGATGCCCTCTGTGTTCATGGATAAAAGAGAGTACTGGTGAATCGTTGATCTTTTTTACAAGTGAAATTGCATCGAGGAAATATTTTTGTGGATCATGGCTATAGCAGCTTCCATGTTTAACCCACTCATGGTTGTGCAGTCCCACTGCACTTCCTGGCATGTATTGGAGCAGGAGTGCCTGGAGCTGGGGAGGGAGTTTGAGATCGATATGATTCCAGTAACCTCTTTTATCAAGAAGCTTCCAGCGAATTGGCACGTTGCAATACTGCTTTTTGGGCCACAGCCCATGGAGAGTGAGGTGGTTTTGCCAAAAGGGTAGAGGCTTTTTGCAGGTTTTATAGTGGTGCACTTTGCAAACACTCGGATACCAGTTGATAGCGAGCACATATTCACTTGCTAGTGCACTGAGTGCAAGGAGGACAGAGAGGAGTAGTTTTTTCATCATTTTCTTGCAGCCTTCTCCTCAATGCCACTCATTCCAAAGCGGCGTTTAAGCTCTTGTCGCACAAGTTCTGGTGAGATATCTTTACTTGCAAGTGCTACGAGGCAGTGGTAGACGAGATCGGCACACTCATAGATAATCTGCTCTGTGTCTCTATCTTTTATAGCAAAGCAAAACTCACCAGCCTCTTCGACTACCTTTTTCAAAATTGTATTCTCACCCTTCGCAAAAAGCTTTGCAGTCCACGACTTTTGGGGATCAGCCTCTTTGCGCTCCTGGATAATATGATAGAGGCGATCGATCACGTCATCATACATCTTGTTTGGATCTTGTATCGGCTCACTCGTGATTGTGCCTGTTGAGAGATTCTTAAAAAAGCAGCTCTTGCGTCCTGTATGGCAAGCTGGCCCCTTTTGCTCTACTTGCAAAAGAATTGTATCGTTATCGCAATCGAGCTTGATATCTACAATTTTTTGGACATTCCCGCTGCTCTCACCCTTTTTCCATAGCTTTTGGCGGCTTCTAGAGTAGTAGTGCGCATATCCAGTCTCAAGGCTCTTTTGCAAAGCCTCTTCATTCATGTAAGCAAGCATCAATACTTCACCACTCTTGCTATCTTGCACGATTGCTGGGATGAGAGGATGCTTTTGCCAATCTATTGAAAACTGCATCTGCTTCCTTTGGCATAAGACGCTTTAGCGTCCTATGCTTGTAGCCTTTTTGTTATCTTCTGCGTTGAGCCAGATATTTGGCACTGCTCCACCAGGTGTGAGGAAGATCTTGGCATCTTTATTGTTTTGAAGAGCTTCGTTGAATTTACCCTGCACATTGATCTGCTTGAGTTTGAGAAGCTCAGGTGTGATGCTTTTGCCTATCACTTCATTTGCTTGGGCTTGCGCTTTTGCTTCGATCATGATGCGCTCAGCTTCACCTTGTGCACGGATCTTTTTGGCTTCTGCTTCACCTTTAGCAAGAGCTGCTTTCTTCTCAGCCTCTTGTTTTGCCTTTTCTACCTCATACTTCACGCGCTCTGCCTCTTGTTTGGCAATTTGTACTCGCTCAATCTGCTCTTTGATTTTTGGAGGCAGGTTGATTTCTCTTAGCTGTACAGACTCTAAGATAACAGGCTTGTTTTGGAAACTCTCGATTTTTTGGCGAATCTCTTGTTCGATCATTTTTGCAATCTCGTTTCTTTTGACTGGAAGCTCTTCAGCTTTGTAGCGGCCTATAACATTGCGTACAACTTCACGCACAACCGCATTGATGAGCTTCTCTTCCCAAGTAAGCCCCCACGTTGCTATGGTTTGTGGCGCGTTGGCCGGATTGAGGCGATACTGGACAGTAAGGTCGATACTGACTGGAAGACCTCTCGCATCAAGCACAGAGATAGAAGGCTTTTCAATAATACCCTCATTCACATCGCCAAAGGCGGTATCTCTCTCACTCTTGTAGTTGATGATGCGCACCTTTGTATCGACTTTGATAATCTTTTGGATGCCTGGGATGAAGAAGTGTATACCAGGTCCCAAAGGAATTGGATCAAACTTCCCTGCTGTAACCTTGATACCCACTTCACCTGATTGGATAATCTCATAAGGTTTAGCGATAATGAGCAAAACGATAACAGCCAAAATTACGTAGAGGATCGTTGCTTTTTTACTAAACTCTTTCAAAAATTTCGGTGGTTCGTTGTTATTTTCTAATTTATTTTTAAAATAGTCATTCATGTCTGCTGGCATTGTGCCTCCTTAAATATATGTGAGCATATGCTCATATGCTTCGTTGCGTCCATAAACCACATCGAAGTAGGCCTCTTGGAGCTCTTTTGTTATGGGACCTCTTGCTCCATTGCCGATTACTCTTGCATCAACCTCTCGAATAGGTGTAACTTCTGCAGCAGTTCCTGTAAAGAAGGCTTCATCGCAGATGTAGACCTCGTCGCGAGTAATGCGTCTGCGCTCAATTGGAATATTTTTATCTCTTGCTATGCGCAAGACTGTATCTTGTGTGATCGATTCGAGAGAGTTATCGTTTGGTGGAGTGATAAGGACTCCATCGCGAACGATAAAGAGACATTCACCACTTCCTTCTGCTACAAATCCCTCTTCATCAAGCAAGAGCGCCTCCTCATAGCCTGCCTCAATCGCTTCATATTTAGCAAGCTGCGAGTTGAGGTAATTGGCTACTGCTTTGGCTTTACCCATAGTAGATTTGACGCTGTTTCTTGCAAAAGAGCTGATTTTAACGCGTATTCCCTTCTCTAAGCCCTCTTCGCCAAGATATGTTCCCCATTTCCATGCTGCAATTGCAACTTCAACAGGAGCATTGATATGGTAAAGTCCCATAACTCCATAGCCAAGATAGATAAGAGGACGGATATAGACATTGCCATCAAAATCATTTTTGCGCAAAAGCTCAATCTGTGCTTTCTCAAGCTCTTCGAGTGTATAAGGAGTCTTGATAGCTGTAATTTTTGCCGAATTTAAAAGGCGTTTTGTATGGTCTCTGAGACGAAAAATAGCGAGTCCCTTTTGGGTTTTGTATGCTCTGGTGCCCTCAAAAACCCCGTTGCCATAGTGGAGTGTGTGTGTGAGAATATGTACCTTTGCATCATCCCAGTTAACAAACTCGCCGTTCATCCAAATATATTTTGCTTTTTCCATTCTGTCCTTTTCCTTATTGCAAAAGTAGGTTTAAGTCTATCAAAATAATGGTTAAAATATAATAATTACAATGTTTGAAGAGGCTAGCATGCAAACTCTTTAAGAAAGGGAGATTATGGAAGAGGCAAAAATATATTTGGGCTCGACTCCGGCAACAAAAGAGCAAAAGGGAGAAATTCGCAGTCCTTTCAATGATAAAGTGGTCGCTACCTATCCAATCTGCGATGCTGAAGATGCGAAAAAAGCTTTAGAAATAGCAAAAGATGCATTCCAAAGAAATCTCCATGCAATGCTTGCTCAGCGCATAGCGTGGCTTCGAGATGTGGCAAAGAAGCTCAAAGAGCAAAAAGAGGAGTTTGCCCTCACAATCACCAAAGAAATTGGCAAGCCTATCACATTTAGCCGTGTTGAGGTACAGCGAGCAATTGAGACAATAGAGCTGAGTGCAGATTTTGCTACCTCTTTGGTGGGCGAGACTATCAATACTGATGCAACGCAAAGTGGTCGCAAATCTATGGCCTTTTATAAAAGGGTGCCAGTTGGAGTAGTTGTCGCCATTACTCCATTCAATTTCCCACTTAACCTCTCTGCACACAAACTTGCACCTGCCCTTGTTGCTGGCAATGCCGTTGTCTATAAGCCAACTCCTGAAGCTCCACTTACTGGATATAAACTTGCAAAACTCTTCATAGAGAGTGAGCATGCTCTGCCAGATATGCTCAGTGTCGTCTATGGTGATGCAGAAGTTGGTGAAGCGCTAGTTACGAGCGATATTCCTCGCAAGATCAGTTTTACTGGCAGTGTGCCTGTTGGCAAAATCATCATGAAAAATGCAGGGATCAAGAAGGTAAGCCTTGAGCTTGGTGGTAATGCTGCTACGTTTATCGATAAAGATGCTGATATCGCTCATGCTGCTAGTCGCTGTGCGGTTGGTGCTTTTGTCAATAGCGGGCAGGTATGTATCAGTTTGCAGCGCATCTATGTCCATGAGGATGTGTATGAGGAGTTTGCAGCAGCACTTGCAGAGGATACGAAGAAGCTCAAAGTGGGTGATCCGTATGAGCCAGATACTTTTATGGGACCTTTGATCAATGAAGAGGCTGCAATGCGAGCTGAGCGCTGGGTCAAAAGTGCAATAGAGCAAGGAGCAAGAGCTATTTTGCCAGGCAAAAGAGAAGGGCGCTACTTCTATCCAGCGATTTTGGCTGATGTGACAGATGATATGCAAATCGTTTGCGAAGAGGTATTTGCACCGATTGTGAGCCTTGTGAAAGTGAGAAGCTACGATGAAGCGATAGCCAAAATGAATGATTCACCATACGGTCTGCAGTTTTCAATCTTTACCAAAGATATCGAACTTATCAAGCGTTTTGTGGATGATGCTGAAGCTGGCGGAGTAGTTGTCAACGACATCCCTACTCTACGCTTCGATATCCAGCCTTATGGTGGCGTGAAACTCTCAGGAATTGGAAGAGAGGGGCCAAAATTTGCTCTAGAAGAGTTTACTGAAATAAAATCGGTGGTCATTGTATGAAACTCTTAGTAATCGAAGATGATAAATTCTACGCCAAACAGCTCAAAATATTCATTCAAGAGCGTCTTGGCTACGAAGTGGATGTAGTGCACGGCTATGAGGAGTATAAGGCTCTGCCAAGCCTTGATGAGTATAAATATGTACTTTTGGATATTTTTTTAAAAGACTGCATGGATTGTGGGCTTGTAGATGAGCTCCTAGAAAAACAAAAGCCGGTGATTATCATTACAGCTTCAGAAGATAATGAGGTCTTTGAACGCTACAATCGCAAGCGCATTATAGACTATGTGATCAAAAACGATATGGTGCGCCTGGAATACCTCATAATGAAGCTCAAAATCCTCCAATTTATGGAAAATTACGGCGTGCTTGTGGTGGAAGACTCGAGTAGTTATCGAAGATACCTCTACAACTTTTTCAAGATCTATTACCCTTATGCCAATATCATGGTTGCAAGTGATAAGAATGAAGCGATGGAGATCCTTGTCAATAATGATGACTTTATCCGCCTGGTCGTTACCGACTATGTCTTGGCAAATAACACAAACGGCCTTGAACTTGTCAAGGAGATTCGCCAAAACTACCTCTTTGATGATGTGGCTATTGTGGCTCTTACCGCTTTGGATATCAACAATATCATGGCGCGCTTTCTCAAAAGTGGTGCAAACGATTTTCTCAACAAAAGTTTTAACAATTTCGAATTTGTCTGCCGTATAGACAACATCGTCAAATCCCTCATCCAGTTTGACGAGATCAAAAATTACTCCAACAAAGACTACCTCACAGGATGTTACAACAGGCGCTACCTCTTTGATGCTGGTTTGAAGTTGTTTTATACGCTCAAGCGTGCCGATAAGAGTGTGAGTATTGCAATATGCGATCTTGACCACTTCAAAAAGATCAACGACACCTATGGCCATGTAGCCGGCGATATGGTGCTCAAAGATTTTGCAAAGATTTTACAAGAATCAATTCGGGGGAGTGATTTTGTGGTTCGCTATGGTGGCGAAGAGTTTTTGCTCTTTTTGGGTAATTGTAACAAAGAGTATGCTTATCAGATCATTGAAGAAAGGGTGAGAAAGAGAGTTGCTGAGCAGATACTTGCTTATGATGGGTCTGAGATTCGCTACAACTTCTCGTGCGGGATTTGCGATAGCGGCGATCGCTTAGAAGATATCATCCAAAAAGCAGATGAGAAGCTCTATGAGGCCAAGAAAGTAAGAGGAGTTACAGTTGTCTAAAAAGGTGCTCGTGAGTGCATGTCTTCTTGGGCAAAACTGTCGCTATAATGGTGGCAACAAATTTGATTTTGATCTTATAGAAAAGCTCAAAGATGCTCACATTATAGCCTTTTGTCCTGAGGAGAATATCCTAGGTACTCCCCGTGAGACTATCGATATCATTGAAAGTAGAGCCATCGGAAACGAGAGTGGCAAAGACTATACAAAGCAGCTGCAAGAGCAGGCAAGGTCTCTACAGAAAAAAGCTAGCAGTTTCGATGCGATATATCTCAAATCAAAATCACCCAGCTGTGCTCTGTGCAGCGCAAGGGTGTATGATAAAGATAAAAACCTCGTAACAGACAAAGGCGAAGGAATCTTTGCCAAAGAGCTCAAAAAGCTCTATCCAAAAACTAAATTTTATGAAAGGGAGGGAAGGAAATGATCGGAGTTGGACAAGGTGCACCAGATTTTTGTTTGCCGAACGCGCAAGGAGTAGAGATCTGTCTCAAAGATTTGCGAGGAAAGTGGGTGGTTCTTTACTTCTATCCAAAAGATAATACTCCAGGATGTACTACTGAAGCCCTCGATTTTACAGCTCATTTGGATGAGTTTCAAAAACTAGGTGCAGTAGTGCTTGGCGTGAGTCCGGATAGTTGCGAGAGTCATCAAAAGTTTATCGAGAAAAAAAACCTTGCGGTCACACTTTTGTGCGATACAGACAAAGAGGTGCTCAAAAAATATGGCGCATGGGGTATGAAGAAGATGTACGGCAAAGAGTATGAAGGGGTGATTCGTACCACATATCTTATCGATCCAGAAGGAAAAGTGGCTGCTGTGTGGCCAAAAGTGCGTGTCAAGGGGCATGTAGAAAAGGTTTTGGAAAAACTCAAAGAGCTAATAAACTCTTAAGCTCTTTTTGAGTATTATAAGCTGCCTTTTATTTCACACGCAGTAATCCTTGACGGGTTGCGGCATAAGCCGTTGATGACTGCGGAGGCATAAACCTAATTCAAACAAGGAGAACCTATGGTTACAATGAAAGATTTGCTTGAGTGCGGTGTGCACTTTGGTCACCAGACACGTCGATGGAATCCAAAGATGAAACCTTTTATCTTTGGTGTAAGAAAAAACATCCATATTATCGACCTACAAAAGACTCTTCGCTATTTCCGCTATACATACAATATCGTAAGAGATGCGGCAAAAGAGGGCAAGACAATCCTTTTTGTTGGGACTAAAAAACAGGCGAAAAACGCTATCGAAGAACATGCAAAAAGATGTGGTATGCCATATGTCAATGCACGTTGGCTTGGTGGAACACTTACAAACTTCAATACAATTAGAAAATCTATTAGAAAACTCGAAGTAATCGAAGAGATGGAAAAGACGGGTCAGATCGACCTTCTTACAAAAAAAGAGGCTTTGATGCTTCGCAGAAAAAAAGAGAAACTAGAGAATTTCCTCGGCGGTATCCGTGATATGAAAAAGATTCCTGATATGCTTTTCATCATCGATGCAGTAAGAGAGCATATCGCTGTCAAAGAGGGAAATAAGCTCGGTATCCCTATCGTTGCACCTCTTGATACAAACTGTGATCCAGACTTGATCGACTATCCAATTCCTGGAAATGATGATGCGATCAGAAGTATCCAGCTTTTCTGCCGCGAAATTGCAGACGCAATCATCGAAGGAAAAGAGCTCAGAGAGCAAGAGCTTGAGAGTGAAGAGCAAGAAGAGAGCACTCCTGTAACAGAAGAGGAGAAGCAAGAGGTTATCGAAGAAGCACGTGAAGAGATAGCACAAGAAGAAGCAGGCGAAGAAACAGCCAAGGAGGAAGAGTAATGGCAATCACAGCAGCACAAGTAAAAGAGCTTCGCGAGCGCACGGGCGCCGGTATGATGGATTGTAAAAAAGCTTTGCAAGAAGCAAATGGAGATATGGACAAAGCTATTGAGATCCTTCGCAAAAAAGGGATTGCAAAAGCTGCGAAAAAGGCTAACAGAGTTGCAAGCGAGGGGACAATAGCAGTAGAAGTAAGTCCAGATTATAAATGTGCAACAATCGTAGAAGTAAACTCTGAAACAGATTTCGTCGCGCAAAACGAAAACTTCAAAGCTTTGGTTGAAAAAGTAAAAGGACATGTAGCTACTGCAAGTGTAGAGAGCGTAGAAGAGCTCTATCAAACTACAATCGATAATGCAACTTTTGAAGAGTATATGAAAGCTGAGATTGCAAAAATCGGTGAGAACATTGTTGTAAGACGATTTGATAGACTCTGCGTTGAAGGTCCTGGCGTTGTCAACGGATACCTCCATATGGGTGGTAAAATTGGGGTTATTGTAGCTGCAACATGTGATAAAGAAGAGGTTTGTGATGCGATCAAAGATTTCCTCAAAGATGTTGCAATGCATATCGCTGCTATGAATCCAAAATATCTCGATGCAAGTTCAATTCCTGCTGAAGTGATCGAAAAAGAGAAAGAGATCGCAGCAGCGCAGCTTGAAAAAGAGGGCAAGCCTGCAAATATTATCGAAAAGATTATTCCTGGAAAAATCAAAAAATTTATCGAAGAGAACACACTTCTAGGACAAAAATTTGTCAAAGATGATAAGAAGAGCGTAGAGCAAGTTCTCAATGAAGTTGCGAAAGCTGCTGGCGGCAGTGCAAAAATTGTAGGATTCATCCGCTACGAACTTGGTGAAGGAATTGAAAAGAAAGAAGAGGATTTCGCTGCAGAAGTTGCTGCACAGATGAAGTGAGGCAAGAAGCCGAAGGCTTCTTAGAAGAACAACTACTTGTTCTTCGTGCCTCACTGAAAGCAGCGACTATATGCAAATCCGAAATTCAAGGAATTTTGTGATGAGCATGGGAGCTGCTGGGTTACCTTGAAGTAAAGCAAGTGAGTGAAGCGAACGAAGTTTTGCGATTAAGTTCAAAAATATAAAGAAGCAAAGTTTGTGGCCAAGAGCCAAAAGCTTTTGTGAAGGACAACTGCTTGTCCTTTGCCTCTTTTTAGCTTCCCAAAGAAAAGGGAAATCATGACGCTACTACAAGCAACCAATCTCTCCCATGCATTCGACTATCCACTCTTTCATGATATTAATCTCACTATAGCTGCCAAGGAGAGTGTAGCGATAGTAGGTGTAAGCGGAAGTGGCAAATCGACGCTTTTGCATATTTTAGCAACACTTCTAGCTCCCAATAAAGGAAGAGTTGAGCTCTTCGGTACCGATATATATGCAAAAAAGAATCAAAAAAAACTTATCGAAATTCGTCGAGAAAAAATCGGAATAGTCTTTCAATCCCACTACCTCTTCAAAGGATTTAGTGCTATAGAGAACATAGAAGTTGCCGCACTTTTGAGCAAGCAAGAGATTGACAATGAGCTCATAGAGGCCTTTGGGATTGAGCGAGTTATTCACAAAAGAGTCACACAGCTTAGTGGAGGTGAACAGCAGCGTGTGAGTATCGCAAGGGTTCTCACAAAAAAACCAAAGCTCCTCTTTGCAGATGAACCTACCGGAAATCTTGATAGAAAAACAGCTTATGAAGTGATGGATGGGGTCTTTGACTATGTTAATAGCTACGAAGCTGGACTATTTTTGGTGACTCACGATATGGAGCTGGCAAAGAGATGTGATAGAATCTTTAGGCTCCAAGAGCAACGTCTGGAGCCATTGTAATAGAGGATTATTTTTTTACGTTAAATCCTAGCCACATAACTGACGATATGCCCATCAATGCTGCATAGACGATTCCTAAAATTTCAGATGGTGCCATAGTTCCTCCTTATATTATATATTAGAATTGCTTATATAGTAAAAAGAGTGAAACATTCTTTTTACTGATAAAAAGATAGTAACTACTATCCCTTTAAAAGCACCTTAATAAGGTAGTAAAAAGGGTTATTGAAAGGAGGACAAAGTAAGAGAGAGTTTATTAATGAGATAATTTGATGAAGAATATAAAATATTTAGATGATACGATGAGAGTTGTGAAAAATTTCACAACTCTACAAGTTAATGATTCTCCTCTTTTTGTGCTTCGGCAATGAGTACATCTTCAATTATTTTATCGATATCACCATCTAGAATAGCTTCTACATTAGAGTAGGCTTTGTTACTACGGTTGTCTTTGACCTGTTGGTAGGGAGCAAGGACGTAGCTGCGGATTTGATGTCCCCATCCAATTTCACTCTTTTCTATTCCCTCTTGTTCAGCTTTTTTCTTCTCAAGTTCTAATTCATAGAGGCGAGATTTGAGCATTTTCATTGCAGTTGCACGGTTTTTGTGCTGGCTACGGTCATTTTGACACTGTACCACGATACCTGTAGGGATGTGAGTGATGCGAATAGCTGAATCTGTTTTATTCACATGCTGTCCACCTGCACCACTTGCACGGTATGTATCTACTCTAATATCTTTGTCCTCTATTACAATATCGATATCATCATCTACTTCAGGGCTCACCATAACTGAGGCAAAAGATGTATGGCGTCTAGCATTTGAGTCAAATGGGCTAATGCGCACCAAGCGGTGGATGCCGTTTTCAGTTTTGAGGTATCCGTAGGCATTTTCACCCTTTATGATAAAACTCACATCCTTGATGCCTGCCTCTTCACCCTCTTGATAATCAAGCACTTCCACCTTAAATCCATGGCGTTCTGCCCAGCGCAGATACATGCGATAGAGGATGCTCGCCCAATCCTGTGACTCAGTTCCTCCAGCTCCTGGGTGTATAGAGATAATTGCATTTTTATCATCATTTTCACCACTGAGCATTGTTTCAATCTCTACTTTGTTCACCTTCTCTTCTAAAGCTGGAGCCTCTTCAAAAAGCATTGCAAGAGTTTCACTATCTTCCTCTTCACTCGCCATCTCAAAAAGCTCTTTGCTCTCTTCGACTGCATTTTTTGCTTCGTTATACTTTGCTAAAATGCGGGAAAGTCGGTTTTTTTCTTTTTGTATCTCTCCCGCTTTCTTCGCATCGTTCCAAAAGTTGGGATCATTTTCAAGCTTTTCAATTTCTGCGATACGTTTTTCTATCTGATCGGGTTTGATAATGTTTTTGATATTTTCTATTTTGTTTTCAAGTTTTTTGAGAAGTTCACTATATTCGTAGCTATCCAAAAGTCTCTCCTAATTTTGGGTAAAATTGTATTGAAATTATATCAAAAGGCATGCAATGAAGCTGGTGCACTCTCCTCAAGAGCTTAAAAGTTTAAGAAAAACTCTCAAAGGAAGTGTAGGTTTTGTACCTACTATGGGTGCTCTGCATGAGGGACATCTTTCTTTGATTAAGCGATCAAAACTTGAAAATGATCATACTATCGTCTCAATATTTGTCAATCCTACCCAGTTTTTGCCAGGTGAAGATTTTGAAAAGTATCCAAGACGCTACGAAGCGGATAAAAAAATCTGTGAAATAGCTGGGGTAGATCTGCTCTTTATGCCAACCCCACAGGATATGTATGAAAAGGATGAGGTAGGTATGTATGCACCAAAAATCAAAGGATATATCTTAGAGGGACATTTTCGACCAGGACATTTTGATGGGGTTTTGCAAGTAGTCAATAAGCTGCTCCATATCACCAATCCCACACGCGCTTATTTTGGCAAAAAGGATGCCCAGCAGCTTTATTTGGTACAAAAAATGGTGCGAGAGTTCTTTCTCGATACGCAAATTGTGCCTTGCGATATTGTTAGAGACCAAGATGGATTGGCTCTTAGCAGTCGCAATGTCTATCTATCCCAAAAGGAGCGACAAAAAGCGCTTCTCATTGCAAAATCTTTAAAAAAAGCTGCAAAAATGGTACAAAGCGGTGTAATAGATGCCGAAGAGATCAAGAAGCGGATGTACGATATTTTAGAGCCGATTAAGCTTGATTATGTTGAAATAGTAGATAGGGAATTTAATCAAATTGACCAAATCAAGATAGGTGATACGATAATATTAGTTGCCGGCTATGTTGGCTCAACACGATTAATAGATAATATATGGATATAGATAATGGATTGTAAAAAACTCCTCCTTGCTAAAGAGATAGAGGGAGAGGGACATAATGAATTTGTTGCACAGATAGCTAAAAAAACTCTCTCATATCTGGCAAAACACAAGATTCCTATCACGCCTACCAACTACCAGGAGTGGTTTTTTGTCATCTGTAAGGCTCTTACAGAAAATCATCACCTCAGTGACAAAAACCTCCAGATTCTCCATGATAAATATTTCAAAGAGGATCCTCTCATCGAAGATATTGAAGAGATCAAAGAGCTCTCAGTGAGCTTGAAATCTTTGGCGCAAGGGAGTGAAAAAGCTCTTGATAAGTTTGAAGATAATATCACCGCACACTCAAGCTACATCGATGAGAGTATCGAAGCGATTGATGAGCAAGATAAATCAAAAATGGCCCAGCTCAAAGATAAAATTGCGCATTTAGAGGCAGAGAATCAAAAACTCAAAAAGTTTCTTGAACAAAACCGCAAAAAGTTGGAATTTATAGAAGAAAAATTTGTCAAACAGAAGCAAGAAGCTGAGCGTGATGCTTTGACAGGTCTTTTGAATAGACGTGCATTTGATATAGATATAGAAAAACTTCACGAACTCAATGCTTCTTATAGCATACTCATTCTTGATATCGATAATTTTAAAAAGATTAATGATACCTATGGACATCTTGTGGGAGATGAGATTCTAAAAGTCATGGGAGAGATTCTTGAGAATTATTTGCGTCAAAATACAAAAGCCTATCGCTATGGAGGAGAGGAGTTTGTAATTCTCTTGCCAAATGGCGATTTCAAAGCAGCCAAAATTGTGGGTGAGAGACTCCGTGATGTGATTGAGAATAGAGACTATAAAGTTGAGCAAAATGGATATATCCATTTTACTGCGAGTTTTGGTGGAACGCAGCGTCAAGAAGGTGATAGTGTAAAAGATGTGATAAAAAGAGCAGATGAGGCGCTCTACCAGGCTAAAAAAGAGGGGAAAAACAGAGTAGTTATCAAATAGCTTCTAAAATGCGATCAACTATAATCTTGGCACCCTCTGGCTTTGTAATCTGTATAAGTTTTTGACTAACATCTTCAACAGAGCTATCTAGAAGTGCAATAATATCTTCGTTGGAGTTATACAGATATCCTGCGCCCTTATCAACAAAAAATTTTGCATTGTAATATTGATGATTTGCTGCTGCGTAAGGGTAGGGTACAAATACTGCTGGCAAGGCATTTGCAGCCAGTTCCCACAAGGAACTTGCTCCTGCACGCGCAATTGCTAGATCAGCTCTGCTCATCTTTGATGCGATATTTTTATCAAAGGCAAAAACTTCAGCTGCAATATTTTGCTCTTCATAAAACTGTTTTATTCTCTCAAAATCTTGCTTCCCAGTTTGATGGATAATTGCTATACCTCTTTTGTGCAGTAGTGGAGCCAGAGAGATTGCAATATTGTTGATCTGCTTTGCTCCTTGACTTCCACCCAAAAAGAGCACTGTTTCTACACTTTTACGGATGCGCCTCTTTGCAAAAAAATCTGGGTGTGTGGGATAGGGGTAAAATGGTGGTATGAAGGAGTTGAAGAGCTCTTTGCTCAGTGGCTGCAAGAGCCTATTGAGGCGGCCAAGAATCGCATTTTGTTCATGGATAAAGAGTGGAGTACGCAGAGTAATTGCAGCAAGAGATGCTGGAGCAGCTGAATAGCCACCTACACTGAGCACTGCTTCAATTTTGTGTTTTTTGAAAATTTCTCGACACTGCCATGAGAGTTTAAGGATATTGAGTGCGGCTGCACCTTTTTGCAATCCCCTTTTATTCACAACTCCACTACTTGGCAAGAAGTAGCACACCTCCCAGCCGCTATCGTTTTCAAACCACTCCCTATCTTGTCCAGCAGTGGATCCTACAAACACAGGCTCTAAACCTCTGGAGTTGAGCTCAGTTTTGATAGCTTTTGCAATAGAAAGATGGCCGCCTGTTCCACCGCCAGTGATAAGGAGCTTCACACTCTCACCTTTTTACTAAACATCAACACCATTCCAAGCGCGAGGGCATTAGCTACAATGGAACTTCCTCCGTAGCTGAGCATCGGTACAGCAATTCCTTTGATAGGAGCAATTGAACTGATTCCAAAAGAGTTGATGAGAAGGGAAAAGCCTATGAGCATTGCTACTCCTGCACTAAAGAGAGAAATTGTCATATTTTGCGACTTATTTGCGATGCGCAGGAGCCTTTGTATGAGGAGAAGATATAAAAACATAATAGCAGCTACTCCGATAAATCCAAGCTCTTCAGTGAGTCCGGCAAGGACGAAGTCTGTATGCACCTCACTCAAGAATCCAAGTTTGAGTTGACCATTGCCAAGTCCTTGGCCAAGTATGCCACCATGATGAATAGCATGGAGGGAATTGACTATCTGATAGGACTCTTTTGCGTTGTCGAGTTTGAGCTCTTGCGCCATCCAGCTTGGCATATAGGAGAGGAGGTAGTTTTGTGCACTTGCCCACCACATCTTAATACGTGCGATCCTATGTGCTGAGATTGAGACGAAGAGGATAAACATTCCAATAGCCATAAAAACCAAGATAAAGAAGAGCTTGAGACTGCGTCCACCTAGAACGAACATAAATGCAAGGGTCGCTCCAAGTACCATTACCTGTCCAATATCGTTTTGGAATATTGCGATAGAGACAACTGCAACTATGAAAATAAAGAGATAGGGTGCTATGAGTTTGATCTCATTCCAGAGTTTTCGTACTCTTTGTGTGCGGTCAAATTTGCGAGTAAAACTCCAAGCAAGAAAGAAGATAAAACCAACTTTGAAAAACTCCACAGGTGCAATGCTCACTGGCCCTATATGAATCCACCGCTTCGCTCCACCTACAGCTGTGACAAGCGAGTGGGGCAGTACACTCATGAGCAGCATGAGCGTAAAAAAGAGCAAAAAGAGTCCAACTCCTAGTTTATTGCCCCACTTATCAGGATCAAGCTGGGCGACGCCCCACATGAGAAGTATTGCAAAGAGAGCAAAAACAAGTTGGCGTATGAAGAAATGGTATTGGGAGTAATTAAAAAACAAAATAGTATAAGTTGTAAGTGAATAAGCACTGAAAATGCTAAGAATCATAATTGCCGCAGCAATGTAGAAGAGTTTTCTATCCATAAAATATCTTTAAGTCTATCTTTATAGGTTTAAGAGTATTATTGTACCCACAAAAAACAAAGAAAATATTTAAGATTTCATATGAATCGCAATACAAAATCTGCTACTATTATCGGAATTTTTCTCCTCTTTGTCTTCTTTTTTTCCATCTTTTTGTTTGTGGTCCTCAAAATAATAGTCCAAGACAGGCACCTTCCAGCTCTCTTTGTAACAGACAAAAACCGAGCTATACGAGGCTCAATTATCTCATCTGACGGATATCAGGTAGCATTTTCTAATAAACTCTACAAAGTTGCTGTAGATACCCGCAGCATCGATCCAGCCAAAAAAGAGATCTTCATCAAGCTCTTTTCTATTTATAGCGGGATAGAGGCAAAAAAGATTCGCAAAGCGTTGCGCAAGAAGGGCTATACTGTTATCTCATACAATATCGACACAAAAACCGCTTATCAGCTCAAAATCCTTGCACGAAAATTTTATCAGATGGACTTTTTTGTCCCTTTCAAAGTAGGCAATAGAGTCTACAAAAGAGGAATGGAGATTGTAGAGAGTGGAGAGACGCGGGTCTATCCCTACAAAGATGCTCTTACTCCTGTGGTTGGGTATGTGAAAAAGGTTGATGGAAGATATACGAGCATTAAGGGTGCCAAGGGAATAGAAAAATTCTATGAGCGCTCCATCTCGCCAAAGCAAGATGGGATAATAAGAGGTAGACGAGATATTGGAAACAATATTATTCTCAACAAAGAGGCCTTTATCAAGAAGCGTATCGATGGATACAATGTCCATCTCAATGTGAATATGCTCTTGCAAAAGAGCCTAGAGCATATTCTTGATATTCACAGACTTGATCAAGATGCTGATGAAATTATCGCAGCGGTAATGGAGTCAAAAACCGGCAAAATCATAGCTATCGCCTCAACGAGCCGATATGATCCGAAAAATATCCGCCAAAGAGATATATCTTCGCTTAACGCTAAATTTGTAGAGTATATTTTTGAGCCTGGTTCAGTTATGAAGCCGATAACCTTTGCGCTCCTTTTAGAAAAAAAAATGGTCAACCCCTATGAGGTTATTAATGGTCACAATGGTCGCTTTAAAATTGGGCGCAAAACCATTACCGATGAGCATAAATTTGACTGGCTTAGTGCAGAGAATGTCATTATCTATTCGAGTAATATCGGTATAGCACAGCTTGCTCAGCGCTTGACGCCAGTTGATTTTTATAAAGGATTGAAAAATTTTGGATTTGGAAGGCCCAGCGGAGTGGATTTGCCACGAGATCTTCCAGGTACACTCATACCGGTAGTAAAATTTCGTAGTCAAATATATAAAGCCACTGTGGCTTACGGATATGGTATCAGGACTACTTTTATGCAGCTGCTTAAAGCCTATAATGTTTTTAACAACGAAGGAATTGAAGTACAACCACGTATTGCTGATTTTTTAAGTACTGCAGAAGGAAAGAAACTGTATTTGAATCCACCTAAAAAAAGGCGAATAATTTCGGTGGCAACAGCGGCAACAATGAAAAATATTCTCCAAAAAGTAGTTGAAAAAGGTACAGGTACTGTTGCCAAGATAGAAGGACTGATAATTGGTGGGAAAACTGGTACAGCCCAAATTGCTACAAGAGGAGGGTATGGGCATAACTACAATAGCTCCTTTTTCGGTTTTGCCAATGATGCCAAACACCGTTATACAATCGGTGTGACAGTAATTCGTCCAAAAACAAAACATTTTGCTTCCCAAACTGCCGTTCCTGTATTTCGTGATATTGTTATCGAGCTAATCAACGAAGGTTACCTCCAGCCTGAGGCTTCTGAGTAATTTTGGTAAAATATCATCAAACTTTATAACACAATGAGGAACTGATGGATATACGTAAGGCTTTTTTGGACTATTTTGCAAGCAAAGATCATAGAGTCTATCCCAGTGCACCCCTTGTACCACAGGATCCCACACTCCTATTTACCAATGCAGGGATGGTGCCATTTAAGAAGATCTTTACTGGTGAGATGCCAGCACCAACTCCACGCGCAACAAGCTGTCAGACATGTATCCGTGCTGGTGGAAAGCATAACGACTTAGAAAATGTTGGCTATACAGCCCGTCACCATACTTTTTTTGAGATGCTTGGCAATTTTAGTTTTGGTGACTATTTTAAAGAGGAAGCCATAGCTTACGCATGGGAGTTTGTAACGAAAGTCTTAGAACTACCAATTGAGAGACTCTGGGTGACAGTGCACGAGAGCGATGAAGAGGCCGAGAAGATTTGGCAAAAATATGTAAAACCAGAGCGTATTAAAAGATTTGGTGACAAAGACAACTTCTGGCAGATGGGTGATACAGGTCCATGTGGTCCTTGTAGCGAAATTTTCTATGATCAAGGTGAAGAGCATTTCAAGGGACCAGAAGACTACCTTGGCGGCGATGGTGATAGATTTTTAGAGATTTGGAATCTTGTCTTTATGCAGTATGAGCGCAATGAAGCTGGAGAACTTCTACCGCTACCCAAACCGAGTATTGATACAGGTATGGGACTCGAGCGTATTACTGCTATCAAAGAGGGAGTTTTGAGTAACTATGATAGCTCGCTTTTTATGCCTCTCATTGAAGCAATAAGTGAGATGGCAAAGAGAAAGTATATCTATGAAGAGGGAGCAAGTTTTCGTGTAATTGCTGATCATATCCGGGCTGTGAGTTTTTTGCTCGCGCAAGGTGTAATGTTTAGCAATGAGGGACGAGGCTATGTGCTGCGCAGAATTTTACGTCGTGGTGTACGTCATGGCTATCTTCTTGGTCTCAAAGAGCCTTTTATGTATAAATTGACACAAAACGTTGCAGATCTCATGGGCAAGCACTACGATTATCTTCCAGAGAAACTTCCTGTTATACAAGAGCAGATCAAGGCTGAAGAGGAGCGATTTTATCAGACTATTGAAGCTGGTATGCGTCTATTTGAAGAGGAACTTGCAAAAACAAAAACTATTTTTAGTGGGGATGTAGCATTCAAGCTTTATGATACTTATGGATTTCCTCTCGATTTGACTGAAGATATGCTTAGAGAAAAGGGCCTAAAACTTGATAAAGAAGGGTTTGAGAAGCGTATGCAAGAGCAGCGCCAAAGAGCCAAAGCAGCCTGGAAAGGGAGTGGAGATGCTGCATTGCAGGGCGATTTTAAAGAGCTTGTTGGTCTCAAAAATGAGTTTGTGGGGTACGAACGTCTCAAATCCAATACTATTATTCTTGCTCTTTTAGATGAGCAGTTTAAAAAGGTTGATACTCTTCAACCTGGACAAAAGGGATGGGTTCTTCTTGAAGAGACTCCATTTTATGCCGAAAGTGGTGGGCAGGTTGGTGATAGAGGAGAGATTCGTCTCTATGAGGGTGATGTTATTGCCCGTGTTTTAGACACAAAGAAGTTCTTTGAGCTTAATCTTTCACAAATAGAGGCATTACAAGAGGTAAAAGTGGATGAGGCCGTGGAAGCGATTGTTGATAAATCTCGCCGAGAAATTGCCAAGCATCACTCAGCGACTCACATTCTCCATAGTGCACTGCGCAAAATATTAGGTGAACATGTGACACAGCAAGGAAGTCTTGTGGAGGCTTCTAGGCTCCGTTTTGATTTTTCTCATCCAAAACCTCTTACACGTGATGAGCTTACTCGCATAGAAGACTTTGTCAATGAAGTAATAGCACAAGGAATTGAAGCGCATGTAGAGGAGATGCCAATTGACAAAGCCAAAGAGAAGGGTGCCATGGCACTCTTTGGTGAAAAGTATGGCAAGGTTGTGCGTGTAGTAGAGTTTGGCGATGTGAGTGTTGAACTTTGCGGTGGAACCCACGTGAAAAATAGTGCTGAGATTGGAAGTTTTTTTATTAAAAAAGAGTCTGGAGTAAGTAGTGGAGTGCGCCGCATTGAGGCAGTATGTGGGATGAGCGCTCTTAATCTTGCAAAAACTTGGCGTCAAGAACTTGCAGTTGCCAAAGAAGAGGTTAAGAATAAAGATGTGCTTGTTGGCATCAAAAAACTAAAAAACGAAATAAAACAGCTCAAAGATGAGCTCAAAAATGCTACAAGCATAAATAAAAAAGAGCTTGCAAGTTACGATATTGATGGTGTAAAAGTTGTTATAGATGAGGTTGACGCGGGAGATATCAAAAAGATTATAGATGATCTCAAAAATGCCCATGAAAAAATTGCAGTCATGCTTTTTCAGAAAAAAGGCGAGAAGGTGCTTATCGCAGCTGGCGTCAAAGGTGCAAATATCAAGGCAGGTGAGTGGGTTAAAGAGATAGCTCCAATTGTTGGAGGAGGAGGTGGCGGCAGAGCAGATTTTGCCCAAGCTGGTGGTAAAGATCCCTCAAAAATTGCCCAGGCCAAAGAGGCTGCCTTAGCGTATGTAAAAAAACAGCTCGAAGGAGAGTAATGGCTTCACTTCTTATATATGTGGTCTTTTTTCATATTCTTGGTGCGGTTATTTGGATCGGTGGAATGATAGCTGTGCGGTTTGCTGTGCATCCAGCGTTGCAAAACATCAGCGATGATGAGGTGCGCCTTGCAAGAACGCTAGAGATTACGGGACGGCTCTTTGCTTTGGTGTTGCCATTTATCATACTTTTGATCGCTACTGGACTTTATATGGCGTACATCTTTGGATTTCGTGGACATACAGATTTGAGCAAAATTGTTCATCTCAAGGAGGCTATCTGGTTTATTATGGCTCTCAATTATAGTGCCATGGTTTGGTTGCGCTTCAAAGCCCAAAGCTACTATCTGGCTGGAAATTTTATGATGGCAAAAAATTATTTAGCTCCCATAGCAAAATATATGTTGCCAGTCAATATCTTTTTGGGATTAGCTGCTATCTATTTTGGTCTTATTTTACGAGGTTTTTAAAGGAATGTAATGAAATCGTTAGGCAAACATCTTCTGGCTGAGTACTATCGCTGCGATGAAAACTCTATCAATGATGTAAAGAAAGTAGAAGAGGCTCTTGTAACTGCAGCCGAGATCGCAGGAGCTACAGTTATTGGAAAATCTTTTCATCGATTTGAGCCCTATGGAGTGAGTGGAGTAGTGGTTATCAGTGAATCGCATCTGACCATTCACACATGGCCAGAGTATGGTTTTGCAGCAGTTGATGTTTTTACATGTGGAGACCATGTGGATCCTATGAAAGCCCATGAGTACCTCAAAGCGGTATTCAAAACGCAAAATGCTACTGTAGAGACTATTTTACGGGGAGTTCTTAATATTCCCGATCTTCGCCACAAACCTGGTGGAAGCTGTATCAAAGGCAGTTGCGAGGATAAAAAGATAGGATGATTCGATTAGCCAGTACGAGTTCAACGCGTGCTAAACTTTTGCAAGATGCAGGTATAGAGTTTATACAAAGTCCTGTAAATTTTGATGAAGAAAAGCTCTTGCAAATTTACAAAAATCCTCGCGAATTTGTCTGTGCTGCTGCAAGAGGCAAACTCCAAGAAGCGATCAAAAAGTATGGACTTGATATTCCCATTGTTGCTGCTGATACAGTAGTTGCGGTAGGAGATGAGATACTGCGTAAAGCCAAAGACGCAGAGGATGCGAAGAGGATACTGCTCAAGCAAAGCGGCAATCGCGTAGATATCATCACATGCATGATCTATAAAGATAAAGAGCGCACTATCGAAGATCTCGATACCACAAGCTACTATTTTGCACCCTTTGATCCAAAAGATTTGGATAACTACCTTGCAAGTGGTGAGTGGAGAGGCAAAGCAGGAGCTTGCATGGTAGAGGGCTTTTGCAAAAAATATATTAAAGATGTGAAAGGCAAAGAATCGACTGCGATGGGATTGCAGGTAGAAAGGTTGGCCAAAATTGCAAAAGATCTTTGAAGGTAATCGTGGCGAGATCTATCTTGTAGACTATTTTGGAAAAGAGGCTATCTTAAAAAAGCGTAAAATTGATAAGCCAAATACACTGATCAAAGAAGCAAAAATTTTGCAATATCTTGAGCCTTTGCGGATAGCTCCAATGGTGTATGAAGTGGGAGCTGATTATATTATCATGGAGTATCTGCAAGGGCTTAGTTTCAAATCACTTTTGCAAAGAAATCGCAAAGTAGCACTCAAAGATGCGCTACAAATATGCTACATGCTTGATAAAGCGGGCATCTATCATCGAGAGTTAGGACGCTACTACCACTTCATAGCTACCAAAAAGGGATTGTGCGTTATAGATTTTGAAAGAGCGCAGTGGAGTAAAAGTCCACGAAATGTTTTGCAATTTATCGGATTTTATATGCGAGATGTTGTTTCTCTCGATCTCATCGAACTCTATAAACAGAATAAAACCAAAGCTTTAGAACTGCTATACGAGGCTATCGATGCGCTATGACAAAGAGTTGCGCGCTCTCAAGCGAGCAAATAGACTTCGCAAACGCCAGCTTTTTGATTTAGAGATTAAAGATTTTGCTTCCAATGATTACTTGGGACTTGCACACAAAAAAGAGCTTTTGGATCTAGCGTACCAAAGGATCTATAACTTTCCTCTCAATGCTGCCAAAGCTTCACAACTGATCAATGGCTATACCCAAATCCATTATGATTTTGAGCACTATATGAGCAAGTTGAGTGGATTTGAAGATTGTATAACAGTAGGGAGCGGCTTTTTGGCCAATATCGCACTCATTGAATCACTTGTGCGCAAAGGTGATACACTTGTTATGGATGAAGAGTTTCATGCCAGCGGTATTTTGGCAAGCCGTCTTGTAGAAAATGTCAAAATATTTCGTCACAATGATCCTGATGATTTGATGTGCACGATCAAAGAGGCAAAAGGGAGAGTTGTAGTAGCTGTAGAGGGGGTCTACTCGATGAGTGGAGATGTTTTGCATCCCGAAATAGTAGATGTAGTCGGAGATGAATGTCTATTCATAGTAGATGAAGCTCATAGCGTAGGTGTGGTTGGTGAGAGACTGTTGGGAGTTCTTGATGGCAAAGAGATCAAACCAAACTACATCAAAATGGGAACCCTTGGCAAAGCTCTTGGAAGCTATGGTGCTTATATCTTAGCGAGTGCTCACATCATAGAGTATCTTGAAAACAGGGCAAAAAGCATCATCTATACAACAGCTCTCTCTTTGATGGATGTAGCATTAGCGCATGAGGGAATGCAAGAGATGCAAAAAAATCTTGCATATTACAAAGATGCGATAAAAAAACGCCAAGAGATTGCTAGAAGATTTGGCTATGAGAGCCAATCTTTGATAATAGACATTCCCAAAAAAGATGTACTAAGAGTTCAAGAGGAGCTTATAAAAAGAGGATTTTTGGTAGGAGCTATCAGGCCTCCGACAGTACCTCATCCCATAGTGCGTATAATTGCACGCGTGGGAGAGAGCCAAGAGGATCTAGAAGTTTTGCTGGAGCTAATACGTGAGCTTTGAGTGTAAAAGATTAGTCATTACTGATCTAGTCAAACAGAGACAGCTTGTGGATATTGCATTTCGTATCAACAAGTCTTTGGCACTAGTGGGAGAGAGTGGAAGTGGCAAGAGTATCACACTCAAAGCGCTTCTTGATCTCTTGCCTAAAAATCTGGCAAAAGAGCTAGAGTATAGCTGGGAGTATGAATTAAAACGGGGTAAAACTGTCTCTCTCGTGCCTCAAAATCCTTTCACAGCCCTTAGTCCCCTTACAAAAATCAAAAATCAGCTCTTTATTGAACGAGAAAAAGCAGCATACTTTTTCGAACTTGTTGATCTAGATACTGCATTTTTTGAGCGCTATCCTCCACAGCTAAGTGGCGGACAGTTGCAGCGTGTTGTGATTGCAATGGCTTTGCTCAATGAGCCAAAACTTCTACTGCTTGATGAGCCCACAACCGCACTCGATCCCAAACTCAAAGATCTCGTTATCAATCTTTTGCAAAAATTGCAGCACGAACTTGGCTTTTTGATGCTCTTTGTTACACACGATATCGATAGCGCTGCAAAACTTTGCAAAGAGATGAGTGTCATTAAAGATGGTAAAATTATCGAATCTGGTGTGACACAGGAGTTGTTGCGCAATCCTCAACAAGAGTATACAAAGAGTCTCATCGCATCCAATTTTGCATATAGAGAGTTTAGACAATGAAAAAGGTTTTGAAGTTTTTTGCAAGTGTGATACTTCTTGCTACTTTAGCGACTGTTATTTTTGGTTTTTTTTATCTAGGGGAGCTCTACTCCAAAGTTGCACCAAAAGCGCAAAAGATCATAGAGTATCATCCAAATCTTGCTACAAAAATCTATGATCGCAATGGCAATCTCATAGCAACGATTTATAAAGAAAATAGAGATTATGTTAAATATGATGAGATTCCAGGCCGCATGATAGAAGCGCTACTAGCGATTGAGGATACAAAGTTTTTCGAGCATAGAGGGATCAATTTTGATGCAATTTTTCGCGCTGCTATTAAGGATATAAAAGCTGGAAAATTTGTAGAGGGAGCAAGCACTATCACGCAGCAACTTGTTAAAAATATGGTACTTACACGCAAAAAGAAGCTAAGCCGCAAATTCCAAGAGATCCTCATAGCGATGAAAGTAGAGAGCGCTTTAACAAAAGAGCAAATACTTGAGCGCTACTTCAACCAGATCTATTTTGGTCATCGCTACTATGGTATCAAGAGCGCAGCCAAGGGATACTTCCATAAACCTCTCTCAAAACTCACTCTCAAAGAGATAGCAATGCTTGTGGGGCTTCCAAGGGCTCCTAGTTACTATGATCCAACAAGAAACTATCAAGAGGCTCTTAAGAGGGCAGATAGAGTTATCAATCGCATGTATGAGCTTGGCTGGATCGATGAGAAGACTTTTGTCCAAGCAATTGCAGAGCAGCCAAAAGTGTATAAAAAGACAGTTTATGAAAACAGAGCTCCGTATATAGTTGACGAAATAGTGCGTAGCTACAGCAGCCTCTTGCCTCATATTAAAACAGCTGGATATAAGATCTATACTACCGTTGATTTAGAATTGCAAGATATTGTCAAAGAGGAGCTTCAAAGGGGCTATGAAGAGATTATGAAACGAGGAGTTGGGTACAACTACGCTCGCCTCAATGGAGCGAGTGTAGTTGTGCGACCGCAAAGTGGCGAGATACTTGCATTTGTAGGAGGAGTTGATTATCAAAAAAGTGCATTCAATAGAGTCACACAAGCAAAGCGCCAACCCGGGAGTGCATTCAAACCTTTTATCTATCAGATCGCTCTTGATATGGGCTATTCGCAGCTCTCTAAAATTCCAGATATAGCGAAGACATATACATACTATATCAATGGACAAAAGAAGATCTGGAAGCCAAAAAACTATGAGAAGAATTTTGAAGGGGTTGTGACACTCAAAGAAGCACTAGTGCATTCACGCAACCTTGCTACAATCAATCTTGTAGAGCAGTTGGGACTCCAAAATGTAATAAAAAGGCTCCAAGAGTATGGATTTGAAAATCTCCCTCACAACCTCTCCTTAGCTCTTGGAACTGTCTCCCTCTCACCTTTGAAGTTAGCGGGTTTTTATACTATTTTTTCCAATTATGGCAAAAAAACAGAGCCGATTTTGATTAGAAGAGTTTTGGACTTTCAAGGCAATGAGATCTTTGCCCAAGAGACGCAAAGCAAAAAACTTGAAGAGCCAAAGCAGGCATTTTTAATGATAGATATCTTGCGTGATGTGGTCAATAGAGGAACAGGACGTAAAGCAAGAGTACCTGGAGTAGAAGTTGCTGGCAAAACTGGAACGACAAATAACTATATGGATGCATGGTTTTGTGGATTTACGCCAGATCTTGAGGTAGTGACCTGGTATGGTCAAGATGATAATACTCCTTTGAAGCATAGTGAGTCTGGTGGAAAAGCTGCAGCACCGGTCGTTGGACGCATAATTAAACGTATCTATGCCTTATGGCCGCAACTGCGTAAAAATTTCACCGTTCCAGCAGGAGTCTATAGTCTCACTATTGATGGAAAACGCTACTACTTTACCGACATATCAAAGCCAAAACCTCTTGATACCACACCACAGGAGAAAGAGAGCGAAGATCTACTCTTTTAAAGAGTACAGTAAAAGAGCTGCTGGATCATCTCCTTGGCCAGTGTTTGCGTGGTAATAACGAGGCTTTTGATGTGTAAATCTTCTAGTGTCTTTGCCTCTTTTTCATCTCTAACACGTGCTACAATATGCGCATGGGGCGCAAGATCCAAGACTGATTGACTTACGAGTCTTATTTTTTCAAGATTGTGAAATGTGATCACCACTGCTATAGCGTTTTTGAGATCGAGACTCTCTAATACTGTACGCTGCGCTGCATTGCCAAAAAATATCGGCTCACCTTTTGCCAGTGCCTCTTCATAGAGGGCTAGATCGTGTTCAATTATCACATATTCAAAATTTCTTCTTTTAAGCTCTTCACACATCCTCTTGCCAAGGGGCCCATATCCACATACAATTACATGGTTTTTGAGGCCAGTGGATACTATTTTGATCTCTCTTGTAGGCTCTTTGAAAAATCTATCAGCAAGTATTTTGATCTTTTTGAGTACAAAAGGAGTCAAAATCATTGATATGATGACAATAGAAGAGAGTATCTGCATCCAGTGGTTATCTAAAAGATTATTATAGTTGGCCAAGAGAAAAAGAGCCAGAGAAAACTCACCAACTTGCGAGAGGGCTAGGGCTGTTTTAAATGCTGTGCGCTTTTGCTCAAATTTAAAAAGAATCAAGAAGATAAGCAGTGCTTTGAGAAGCATGATAGTAAAAGTTGCTGCTATAATGAGGAAGAGATTATCCATAATATCTATGAAATTTATGCGGTTTCCAACTGAGAAAAAGAATACACCAAGTAAAAGATCACGAAAAGGAGCAAGGTCTGCTTCTACCTGGTATTTATATTTTGATTCTGCAAGGAGCATACCTGCAAAAAAAGCACCAAGAGAGTAAGAAAATCCAAAAAAATGGGCTAATTCAGCACTGAGAAAAATTATGAAAAATATCGCTAATAAAAATATCTCCTGGGTTTTCGTAGTCACCGCATACTGTAAAAACCTGTCAATTACAAAATGTCCCAAAAGATAGAGCAAGAGAAAAAAGAAGATCATATTCATAAGAGTCTGTAGGAGTAGAGTTGTCAAAGAGACATCTTTTGTAAAAATTTCAATCATTAAAAGAAGCGGAATAACTGCAATATCTTGAAAAAGTAAAACTCCTAAAGCTTTACGTCCATAGCTTGCATGGATATCACCATTTTCATTGAGAATCTTCAAAACTATCGCAGTAGAAGAAAGCGAGAGTGCAAATCCTATAATAATCGCAGTTTTGAGCTCAAATCCCAACAAATATGTTAAGCTAGCAAAAAAGAGCCCACTTATCAATACTTGTGCAGCGCCGTAAAAAAACACCTCTTTTTTCATAATTTTGAGTTCTTGGAAGCTAAATTCTAGCCCGATAGTGAACATCAATAGCACAATGCCTAGTTCTGAAATATATTGCAAAACTTCTGAGTTATGGACATTAAGATGGAGGATATTTGCGATGATGATACCTGTAAAAATGTAGCCAATAGCCGTAGGTAGATCGAATTTTTTTAAGAATATATTGAGTCCAGTGGCTAAAAGGATAGCCGCAAGTAATATCCAGAACTGTTCCACTTTAAACCTTTTGCAACAATAATGTAACATTTTAATGGTATACTAATTTATACAATCTTCCAAGGAGATGCTATGGATTGGATGCAAATTATCAAAATTGGTGCAGAGTATATACAAAACAATGATGATGAGAGCACTACGGGGATAGATGTAGAAAATATAACACAGGCTTTGCAGGGAGTTTTAGGTGGAGAAGGTGGAAGCATAGATATTACTTCACTTATAGCCAAAGCACAAAGTGGTGGTTTGATGGAGATTGTGAGTAGCTGGATAGGAAGTGGGGAAAATGCTCCTATCGATCCTGATACGGTGACGCAGCTTGTTTCAAATGATAAAGTCCAGCAGCTTGCGCAGCAGTTAGGAATTTCCCAAGAAAGTGCTAAAAAGGCTTTAGCTGATGCTTTGCCAGCAGTTGTAGATCAAGCTACCAACGAAGACCCCTCTTTGGCTGAGCAACTTCTCTCACAAGTAGGTGGTCTCCAAGGGGCTATGGATATGATAAAAAAACTATTTTAAAGGAGATACGATGTTCGAATTTATCAAAAATATAGGCAAAAAGCTCTTTTCACATCATGAAGAGGCTCCAGAAAAGATCAAAGAACATATTGAAGAGGATAATCCAGGTATCGAAAATCTCGAAGTTACTGTCAATGAAGAGGGCAATGTAAGTATCAAAGGAGAAGCGAAAGATCAAGCAGCACTAGAAAAAGTAGCACTCATGGCTGGAAATGTTCAAGGAGTGGAAAAAGTAGATACTAGTGAAGTACAAGTTAAAGAGACTGCGAATAAGAAGGTTGAAATCTATGAGATTAAAGAGGGGGATACTCTTTGGGCTATAGCACAGAAATTCTACGGAGATGGTAATAAATACAAAAAGATATTTGAAGATAATAAAGAAGTGATAAAAGATCCCAACAAAATCTATCCAGGACAGAAGATAAGGATTGTTTTAGAAGATTGATAGTTCTTATTGCTATAAAGCTTTACAGCGATGGTGCTTAGAATGGGAATTATTAAAGTGATTGGAAGTTGGTGAATTTTATAGGTTTACTACGTAAGAAGAATTATTGTTATTATGCTTTGCATGCAGTTGCTGATACTGTTGCTGTAGCTTAATAGTTTCTCTTGCAAATAGACTCTTAAAGAGCTATGGAAATGTTCAAAAAGCTCTTTTAGAAACAAAATAGATGCAATTGAGCATATTGCTTAACTTTTAAACAATTTTCTTATTTTGATTGAGATATAATATGCTGGAAACAAAAAACAAAGGAGCATAGATGTTTCAAGTCGATGAAGCTAAACTACAAAAACTCTTCGATACTATCAAAGAGGAGGAGATACAGTTTGTAGACTTCCGTTTTACTGATATCAAAGGGACATGGCACCATGTGACATACAATGTCAAAGCGGTCAATGAAGATACTTTCAAAAATGGTCTTCCATTTGATGGTAGTTCTCTTCCAGCATGGCAGCCAATCAACAAATCTGACATGGTTTTGGTTCCAGAAGCAGGTACTGAGTTTGTTGATCCGTTTACTGCTGATCCAACGTTAGTGGTTATTTGTGATGTATTTGATATCTATAAAAATCAGCCATATGAGAAGTGTCCAAGAAGTATCGCAAAAAAAGCACTCAAATATCTTCAAGAGAGTGGTATTGGTGATGTTGCGTACTTTGGTCCAGAAAATGAATTTTTCGTTTTTGACAATGTAAAAGTGCGAGATGAAATCAACTGTCAATACTATGAAGTAGACACAAGTGAAGGTGAGTGGAATAGAGGTGTTGATAATCCCGAATATGATGTTTACAACATCGGCCACAGACCTGGTACAAAAGGTGGATACTTCCCGGTTCCTCCAGTAGACTCCATGATGGATTTAAGAGCTGAGATGAGTCAGGTTATGGAAGAGATCGGTCTTGAGACTTATGTATTGCACCACGAAGTTGCACAGGGACAAGGTGAAATTGGTGTGAAGTTTGGAACTCTCATCGAAGCAGCTGACAATGTGCAAAAGCTCAAATATGTAGTCAAAAACGTTGCGCACATCAACGGTAAAACTGCTACATTTATGCCAAAACCACTCTATGGCGATAACGGTAACGGTATGCATACACACATCTCTATCTGGAAAGATGGCAAAAATCTCTTTTATGATCCAAACGGATATGCAAACCTCAGCCAATTTGGTAAATACTTCATCGGTGGCGTTTTGAAGCACGCTAAAGCTGTAGCAGCCTTTACAAACGCTTCTACCAACTCTTATAAACGACTTATTCCTGGATTTGAAGCGCCTTCAATTCTTGCATACTCAGCACAAAACAGAAGTGCAAGTTGTCGTATTCCTTGGGGAGCGGGAGAGAAGAGTGTAAGAGCAGAGTTCCGATTCCCAGACAGCTCTGGTAACCCATATCTTGCATTCACTGCACTGCTTCTAGCTGGTATCGATGGCATAAAAAACAAAATCGATCCAGGTGATCCTATGGAGATGGATCTTTTCGAACTCACTCTTGATGAGATTCGTGAAAAAGGTATCCAGCAGATGCCTCATACGCTTAGAGAAGCGATCGAGAATATGCTTGCAAACAGAGATCTCTTTAAAGTTGGCGATGTTATGACTGAAGAGTTTATCCAAACATATCAGCACTACAAATTTGAAACATCTATCTGGCCTTGGGAAGGAAGACCGCACCCATACGAATTCATTACTACCTACTCTTGCTAATTTTGGGGCTCTGCCCCAATAATATTAATATACACGCTTTTAAATTGTTATAATCAATAAATTCGGAGATATTGTTGTGATAGAAAGATTTAAACATTTTAAAAACAATACAGAAAATCCTTATAAAAAAATTTCAGATTTTCTTGAGAATGAAAAGAGAAGATTTTATGAATTAGGTAAAAAAGATGGAAAAACGGAAAATGAGATACGACAAGGATGGGTAAGCTATGTAGGCCATAACTTAGAGACGATTTTTGAAGAAATGATAAAGGATTTTTGTACAAACAAGGGCTACAAAATAACAAAAGATAAAATACTAAAAGGAAAGGAACTTTCTCCAGAATTATCTGAGGTTAAAAGAAAAATTTCTGTAAATTTTGGTGAATATATGCTTTTGCCAGATGCTGATATAGTAATTTATACAACAGATCCTATTTGGGTAAAAGCTATTCTTTCTATAAAAAATTCATTTAGAGAACGTTATACGGAAACACCTTATTGGAAACTAAAATTATTACAAGATAAAATAACTGAAGATATAAAAGTTTTTATGATAACTCCAGATAAAGATAATGAAATAAGTTTTAAAACATCACAAAGAGGACCAAGAAAAGCGAGAATTGTAATGGAATATGAACTCGATGGTATATATCTTGCAAAGGAAGATTTTGAGGGAAGCGATAAAGTAAAATCTATAGAGAATCTCTTTGATGATTTGGAGAAATTATTGTGATTTTTTGGAAAAAAGATAATATAAAAATCTATAATGCCGATATTCTAGATAAAAATCTATTTGACAAAGAATTTATTGATTTAATTGTAACTTCACCGCCATACAATGTTGATATCAATTATGATTCACACCATGATGCTATGAGTTATGGAGAATATCTTGATTTTAGTCATAAATGGCTAAAAAATTGTTATGAATGGAGCAAGAAGAGTGCAAGACTTTGTCTAAATATACCACTTGATAAGAATAAAGGTGGATTGAAACCTGTAGGTGCAGATATTACAAATATTGCCCAAAAGGCTGGATGGAAGTATCAAAGTACAATTATTTGGAATGAAGGAAATATTTCAAGAAGAACAGCATGGGGTAGTTGGATGAGCGCTTCAGCACCCTATGTTATAGCTCCGGTTGAGCTTATTGTTATTTTTTACAAAGAACAATGGAAAAAAGTTTATAAAGGGACAAGTGATATCACAAAAGAAGAGTTTATGCAGTGGACAAACGGATTATGGACTTTTAGTGGAGAAAGTAAAAAAAGAGTTGGCCATCCAGCCCCTTTTCCTAGAGAACTTCCTAGAAGGTGCATAAAACTTTTTAGTTATGTTGGAGATACTGTATTTGATCCTTTTATGGGGAGTGGAACAACTCTCATCGAAAGTGCGCTGTTAAATAGAAATGGAGTTGGTGTGGATATTAGTCAAGAGTATTGTGAACTTGCGAAAAAAAGAATTATGGAAGAGACAGATCAAAAATTATTTGTTGTGTAAACTAAAAATTAGATAGTGAAATTTACCAACTCTCTTTCTTTCTTTCTAAAAACAGCATATCGTGTATAACCTATCTCTTTTGCCATTTGCATAACTTCATCAAGCTTATAGCCAACTTGCTCAGGTGCATGGGCATCAGAAGCAAAAGTGATAGGAATATCAAGTACGTAAGCTTCTTCTAAAAGCTCTTTGCTTGGATAGGGCTCACCAACTGGTTTTCTTAGACCTGCGCTGCTAATTTCAAGTACTAAATCGTTCTTTTTGATAGTTTTCAATGCATTTTTGGCAATGAGACGCACATCTTTTTTGGGTTTGAAGTTGAATACTTTGATAAGGTCTAAGTGACCGACAATTTGAAAAAGTCCACTCTTTGCCAGTGCTTCTATTGCACTGAAGTAGTCTTCCCAAATGGTATCTATGTCTCTATTTTTATACTCTCCAATAAATTCTGGATTATCAAATCCCCAAAGATCTTGATGGATGAGGATCTCACCATGCTTGCAGCTTTTGGGCAAGAAGTGGACTGAACCTATCAAGTAATCTACATCGGCTTGCAAAATACGATCTTCCATAAGTCCTGGCAAAAAGTCTACTTCATATGCTAAAAGTATCTCTAAGCTATCTTTATACTTTTCTTTAAGCTCTTTTACTTCCTCTTCATACGCATCTGCTTCTTCCAAGCCCATGCGATACTTTTGATCAAAGTTCATAGGGGCGTGATCGCTAAAACCATATATATCAATGCCTTCCGCAATTGCTCTTTGCACATACTCTTCCATCTCACCTATTGCGTGGTTACACCGCTTGGTATGATTGTGCAGATCTGCGCGCATACTGCTCCTTTTGCTATAATAAAATAATTATATCACAGGGGGAAGTGGTGGATATTTTTGAACAGATCAAAAGGGATTCCTTGGTAGGAGTGAAGAAAGCTTGTCAAGAATTTGATGATATAAATGCTATAAAGAGCGAAAGTGGCGATTCAGTTTTGCGTAGTGCCATCAAAAACAGAGCAAGTTTAGAGATTTTTGTATTTTTAGTTGAAAGAGGTGCAGATATCTATGAAGTAGATGAAGAGGGAGTAGGACTCATTGATGAAGCAATTAAAAAAGCAAGACTCGATATTGTGAAGTTTTTAGTAGAGTCTGGCATCGATCCAAATACCACAAAGCGCAAATCTGGTTTTACACCTCTCATGGCAGCAATGGCGTATGGGGATGAAGCAATTACCCGCTATTTAGTTGAAGAGTGTGGTGTAGATACTGAAGTGCTCGATACTTTTGAAAAGAGTGCAAGAGATTATGCGAAGATGACAGGCTATAAACACTTAATAGATATTTTAGATAAAAGAGGAAAATAGATTGAAAAAAGTAGAACTTCTCAGTCCCGCTGGTAATCTCAAAAAACTCAAAATTGCCTTTGCTTATGGGGCAGATGCAGTCTATGGTGGAGTAAGCCACTTTAGCCTGCGTATTCGTAGTGGCAAAGAGTTTAGTTATGAGAGTTTCAAAGAGGGGATTGAGTATGCACACAGCATAGGCAAAAAAGTATATGCAACAATTAATGGATTTCCTTTTAACTCCCAGATTAAACTCTATGCTACCCATATTGAGAAGATGGCAGCAATGGAGCCAGATGCTTTTATCGTAAGCACTCCAGGAGTGATAAAGCTCTGCAAAGATATTGCACCCCATATTCCTCTCCATCTTTCAACACAAGCCAATGTGATGAACTATCTTGATGCAGCTGTTTACTATGAAATGGGAGTGAGTCGCATCATTGCAGCAAGAGAGATCAGTCTCAAAGATTTAAAACAGATAAAAGAAAAACTCCCAGACCTTGAACTTGAAGTATTTGTACATGGGAGTATGTGTTTTGCATATAGTGGGCGTTGTCTCATTAGTAGTGTACAAAGTGGGCGTGTGCCAAATCGGGGAAGTTGCGCAAATGACTGCCGCTTTGAGTATACCCTCTATGCTGAAAATCCTGAGACAGGAACACTCTTCAAGCTCGAAGAGGTTGAAGGTGAGGGCACCTACATCATGAATGCAAAAGATCTCAATCTTGCAAGCCATGTCAAAGAGCTTCTCGATTCTGGTGCTGTGGATAGTCTCAAGATTGAGGGGCGTACCAAGAGCAACTACTATGTGGCAGCTACGACTAAAGCCTATCGTATGGCGATAGATGATTATTATAAAGGAGAGTTTCATCCCCAAAAATATCAAGAGGAGCTCCATACAACAAAGCATCGTGGATTTACTGATGCATATCTAGTGCATAGACCATTTGAGCGGGGTGATACGCAAAAGCTCGATAGCTCTATCAGCGAGGGAACACACCAGGTAAAAGCGGAAGTGATCGAAGATGGGATACACTTTTTGACAAAAGATAAGATATGCAAGGGTGATATACTTGAGATCGTTTTGCCAGCAGACGCAGATATTGCACCATGTAAAAATGAGATCGGTGAAGTATTTGCAAAAGATGGCAAATGGTGGCTCAGACTCGATAAAATTGAAGCTAACAAAGAGTTTGAGTGTATTCATAGTGGAAATGTAAATCCTGTCAAACTTCCTTGCAAACTTCCAGCCTACTCGTTTTTAAGGAAAAGAATTGCGGATTAGAGATATTCTTGGTATTTGGTGGTCATGGCAGTGGCGCGTAGTGGTGAGTGTTATACTAGCCAATTTTACTTTTGGGTTGATTTTAGGTGTGGCTAGGTCGCTATTAGGAATCTCTCAACATACTTTTTCTATAATTACAACAATTTTATCTTTTGCTATTTCGCTCTACGCAAGTATCTATTTTTTTGCGTATGTGATACAAAAATATCGACTCTATGTACCAAAAGATCTCGATAGCTATCGTAAAGCCGCTATCAAATAAGGAGCAAAAATGCGATTTATCTCAATTATAATGGGAAGTAAGAGCGATTATGATGTGATGAAAGAGTGCGCCAATGTGCTCGATAAGTTTGGCGTACAGTATGAACTGATTATCTCTAGTGCCCACAGAAGTCCTCATAGAACCAAAAGCTATGTAACAGAGGCGGAGAAGAAGGGTGCGAAGGTCTTCATCTGTGCAGCAGGTATGGCGGCACATCTTGCTGGTGTGGTAGCATCTTTGACAGTCAAACCAGTTATTGGTGTGCCGATGAAAGGTGGATTTATGGATGGGCTGGATGCACTCCTCTCTACTGTACAGATGCCAGCAGGTATGCCAGTTGCCACTGTGGCTGTGGGTAAAGCAGGCGCAGTCAATGCTGCATATCTTGCGATGCAAATTTTAGCAATTGATGATGAGGAGCTCCGTGCAAAACTTGAAGAGGATCGCCTTAGCAAAGCCAAAAAAGTAGAGACAGATTCAAGTGAAGTAGAAGTAATCATCGATGCAACTCAAGCCTGATTGCTTTGCATGTCTTTATAACCAGGCACTGCGCGTAAGCAAGGTGCTAGAGTGCGATGAGGAGTGCGCTGATGCTATCATGCAAAGAAGTGCGAGTGTATTAGCGCAGATCAGTGTACACCAGACACCTCCAGAAGCTGCAGCTGCACTCTATCCAGCAATCAGTGAGCTTGTGGGGAAAGAGGATCTGTATGCTGATAAAAAGAAAGAATCAATCCAAAAAGCGCAAGAGCTTATTCCTTATGTGAGAGAAAAAATCGCATCTTCTCCAAATAGACTCGATGCAGCTTTGCGTGCTGCAGTAGCTGGAAATGTGATAGATTTTGCGACACAGGTGATGTTTGATATAAAAGAGGAGATTGCAAAGATTTTTGACACCCCTTTTGCAATAGATAGAAAAAGCGATTTTATACAAAAGCTTGCAACTGCAAAGAATCTCCTCCTCATTGGTGATAATGTAGGTGAGCACCTCTTTGACAAAGTTTTGCTTGAGACGATAAAAGAGTTTTATGATATTCCTCTTTATTACTTTGTGCGAGGTAAACCAATCATCAATGATGTGACATATGAAGATGCTTTGGCTATCGGACTTGATGAGGTGTGTGAAGTAGTAGATAGCAGTGTGTATACGCCTGGATTTATCTATGAGAAAGCCAATGCGAAGGCTAAAGCTATCTATGATGAAGCCGATCTTATTCTAGCTAAAGGGATGGGGAATTTTGAGTGTATGGAGAGCTACGAAGATAGCAGAATCTTTTTTTTATTTAAAGTAAAATGTAGTGTCGTGGCAAACCGTATAAGCAAAAACATCGGAGATCTTATATGCGCTACAAAGGAGGATATATGAGTCAAAAGAGAGTCGTACTCTTTACAAGTCCAGGATGTGTATGGTGTACTAGAGCCAAGCAGTTTTTTCGCAAAAATAATATCCGCTTCAAAGAGATTGATATTAGTAAGGACCAAAAAGCAGCACAAGATTGTGTACGCCATGGATGTAGAGGAGTTCCGGTGGTGCTTGTGGGAAGCCGCTGGATCTGTGGATTTGATCAAGCAAAAATTGAAAAAGAGCTAGGATTGTAGATTATGATAACTTTTAGCGAACTACTTCTCAAACTCCAAGAGTACTGGGCAAAGCAGGGCTGTGTGATCATGCAGCCATATGATATACCAAGTGGTGCTGGGACATTCCATCCAGCCACATTTTTGCGATCCCTTGATCCAAAGCCTTGGGCTACTGCTTATGTGGCTCCAAGCCGCCGTCCTACTGACGGACGCTATGGTGAAAACCCCAACCGCCTTGGATCCTACTATCAATTCCAAGTACTTATTAAGCCAAGTCCAGCAAATATCCAAGAGCTCTATCTAGGAAGCCTTGAGGCTCTAGGGCTAGAGTGGCGCAAGCACGATATACGATTCGTAGAAGACAACTGGGAGAGCCCAACCCTTGGCGCATGGGGTCTTGGCTGGGAGGTATGGCTTGATGGTATGGAGGTGACACAGTTTACATATTTTCAGCAAGTTGGCGGATTTGAGTGCGATCCAGTGGCTGTGGAGATCACATATGGAACTGAGCGTCTTGCGATGTATTTGCAAGGAGTCGAGAGTGTCTTTGATATTGTCTGGAGCAAGGGTGTGACCTATGCAGATGTACATAAGCGCGGAGAGTATGAGTATAGCAAGTACAACTTCGAAGTTGCCAATACGCAGATGCTCTTTGAGTGGTTTGAAGAGGCGCGTGCTGAGTGCATGCGCTGCTTAGATGCAGATCTTCCACTTCCAGCATACGACTACTGCCTCCTTGCTAGCCATATCTTCAACACCCTCGATGCACGCAAAGCTATCAGTGTTACTGAGCGGCAGAACTTCATCCTCAAAGTGCGCGAACTTGCAAAAGGGTGTGCCCAAAAGTATCGCAAGAGTTTAGGACTGGCAGTTGAAGCTTAAGAAAATCTATCAGATCCTCGATACCATCAGTCCTTTTATGCTACAAGAGAAGTGGGATAATAGTGGACTACAATTGGGAGATTTGGAGGCTGAAATCAAAAATATCTATCTGTGTATCGATATCGATGCAGAGCTTATTGACTCACTGCCTCCTCACTCACTCATCATTACACACCATCCTCTCATCTTTGGCAAGCTCACATCACTTGAGTATAACCACTATCCAGCCAAACTCTTAGTCAAAATGATCAAAAAAGATATAGCCCACATCGCTATGCATACAAATTTTGATAAGACCCATCTCAATAATTATGTAGCACGCAATGTGCTAGGAGTGGATGTTGAGTGTGAAGAGTTTATCTGCTACTTTGAAAAAGAGATGTACTTTGATGAAGCGCTAGAGTGGGTGAGCAAAGCTTTTGGTCTTGCTTGTCCGCGCTATGTAAAAGCAAAAGATACAATCAAGCGTATTGCCCTCACTACTGGCAGTGGCGGCAGTCTCATCGATGAAGTAGAGGCTGATCTTTTTTTGACTGGTGATTTGAAGTATCATGAGGCTATGAAGGCGCAAGAGATGGGGCTGAGTATCATAGATATTGGTCATTATGAGAGTGAGCGCTATTTTGCCCAGGCTCTTGCTGAGCAATTGAAAAAAGAGCCAATACAAGCTATAATTGCGACAATAAAAAATCCCTTAAAGGTCAAGGATGAAAGAATATATTAGGCAGCTTGTAGAGCTTGCAAAAATCGATAAAGCCATTGATGACTTTGGCCCCAAAATTGAGCAAGTACAAGCAAAACTCAAGCGCGTAGAAGAAGAGAGACAGACAATTGTCGATACTCTTGAGCAACTTGAAAATGAGATCAAAGAGTGTGAAGTCAAAAAGGCAAAAAACGAACTCCACCTCAAAGAGCTTGCCCAAAAGCTACAAGAGCTAGAGAAAAAGAGCGCGCAGGTAAAAACAGAAAAAGAGCTCAAAGCCATCCAGCTAGAAGAGGATATCGCAAAAGAGCAGATTAACTTCGCAAACGAGGAGATTGAGCGCCTCGATAATTTGTGTGAGACAAAAAAAGAGGAGATCGAATCATTCAAAGAGCGTCTCAAAGAGATAGATGAGAAGTATGAAGAGACGAAAAAGGGCGTAGAAGAGGAGCTTGCAAATTTAGAAAAAGCAAGAGAAGAGCTTTTTGCCAAAAAGAGTGAGCTCATAGCCAAAATTCCTCCACAAATTCAAGTATTTTATGAAAAGATTCGCAGATGGGCTGGAAACAGTGCAGTGGTTCCAGTCAAAAAGCAAGCTTGTATGGGATGCTTTATGAAAATCAATGACAAAGCATATGCGAGTGTTATCAAAGGTGAAGAGATCACAACCTGCCCACACTGCGGCCGTATACTCTATATCGAAGAAGAGGAAGCCTAACTCGGGGCACTCCTCCGAGGCAACAGATGTTTACTTATCTCTATACGCTCATCACTCTTATAGCTTACATTCTTGCTATTCCTATATTATTGCTTCTTGCTCTTAAAAAGAAGTATCGCCAAGCAATTCCAGCTCGATTTTTCCTCATCAACAACCCTCCCTTTTCTCAAAAACTCATACATTTTCACGCATGTAGCCTCGGTGAGACAAAGGCTCTCGCACCTTTAGTGCAAAAGCTTGAAAAATGCAATATCAGCGTCATCACGCAGACCGGTTTTGCAGCAGCTTCAAGTTATCCAAATGCCCAGGTGCGCTATCTTCCTTTTGAACCACTTTTGTGGGTATGGCTCAAGCCCCAAAAGGCGTTGGTAGTGATGGAGGCTGAGCTATGGTATTTGCTTTTTTATATCTCTAAAAAACGTGGAGCAAAAACGATACTTCTCAATGCCCGTATAAGTGATAGAAGTCTTCATCGCTATATGCGCTTTATTTGGTTTTACAAAAGAGTCTTTGCCCATATCGACTATGTTTTTGCGCAAACGAAGGAGGATGCAAAGAGGCTAGAGCAGCTTGGAGCCAAAAATATTGAGGTTATTGGCAATATCAAGTTGCTAAGCATTCCACAAGTGACAAAAAAGTATGAAAAGAGTAGACCCATTATAGTGGCTGCAAGCACGCACGATCCTGAAGAGGAGATCATAGCAACTGAATGGGTAGTGCACCAAAAGGGCAAAAGCACTCTCGTAGTTGCACCAAGGCATCCTGAGCGATTTGATGAAGTAGCGGAACTTTTGGAGCATATTGCTGCCAGAGAAGATCTCACATTTTCGCTTCTTAGCCAAACAGAAAATCTTGAAGCTGATATAATACTTATAGATAAACTTGGCGAACTCAATAACCTCTATGCAGTTGCAGATCTTGTGATTCTTGGTGGAAGCTTTGTAGAAAGTGGAGGGCATAACCCTCTTGAACCTGCATATTTTGGAGCTCCAATTGTAAGTGGTCCTTATTATTTCAACCAAAAAGAGAGCTATGCGTATGTTGAGGGTATCGAAGTTGTACCTGCAAATGATTTAGGTTCGGTATTGCAGCATTATAACTGGAAAAAGAGTAAAATAGTAGCGGATGTTTCCCTTGATCCAGTATGGAAAGTGTTAGAAGATGTGGTATGAAAAAAGAGGTGATAGCATTATTCTTTATATCAAAGCGCAGCCAAACTCTAGTCGCAGCAAAATTGCGGGAGTGTACGGAGATGCTTTGAAAATAAATATAAAAGCACCAGCAGTTGAGGGTGCAGCAAACAAAGAGCTTATAAAATTTTTGAGTAAAAGCTTTAAAGTTCCAAAGAGCCAGATAGCATTTGTGAGTGGGGAGACAAGCAAGAGAAAAGCTATCAAGTTACCGATGAATGAGAAAATAGAAGAGTTTTTGGAGAGTATGAATGAAGGATAAAGCCTATAAAGTATTGGCAAAGCAGCTAGATATTTCAAACAAAAAAGCAAAAGAGTTGATCGATAGAGGTTTGGTCTATGTGGGTGATCGCAAAGTACAGATTGCAAGAGGCGAGATAGATGTAAAGACCAAATTTCGCGTCAAAAAGGTAGAAAAACCACAAGTAATTTATGAAGATGAGAAGGTATTGGCTATCAATAAGCCTGCACATATCACTAGCGAAGAGATAAAGCAAGATAGCGGATATGAACTGCTCCATAGACTCGATAAAGAGACAAGCGGTGTGTTGCTGCTAGCAAAAGATAAAGAGTTTCGCAAAAAAGCGATAGAGGAGTTTAGAAATCAGCGTGTCTATAAAGAGTATGTTGCTTGGGTAGAGGGAATTATTGCAGAGCCTTTTGAGATAGATCTGCCAATTTTGACGATTAAGAAAAACGGAAAAGCCAAGAGTCGCATCTCTCGCTCCAAAGGACAACCCGCTCTTACAATTGTTGAGCCTTTGGAGATCCATGGCAAAAAGACCAAGATCAAAGCCATAATCAAAACAGGCAGGACGCACCAGATCAGAGTCCATCTGGCTCGCAGTGGTCATCCTATTTTGGGTGATGTGTTCTATGGAGGAAAACCTTGGAGTAGAATAATGCTCCATGCAAAAAAAATAGAGCTGTTAGATTACAGCTTCGAAGCACCAGAACCACAAGATTTTATAATTCGATAAGATTAAATTTAGCTAAAATTAATCTTTTTTTAAGTAAAATTGCAAACTCAAAAAGAGGAAGGGATGAGATTTGTTTGAAACGCTTTCGAGCTCATTTAGCAATGCCATAAAAAAGATCAGATTCAAAGATGATGAGAAAGCTCTAAAGAAGGCGCTTACTGAGCTCAAAAAGAGCCTGCTTAAGGCTGATGTGCACCATAAAGTTGTCAAAGAGCTTTTGCAACGTGTGGAGCTTGATACAAAAGCAGCAGGGATTGGGCGTGATACATTTTTGCAAGCGCTTCAAAAAAATCTCACTGATATCCTCACAGCTCCTGGCAAACAGGGATTTGTATATGCAAGCAAACCTCCAACTGTAGTCTTGATGACAGGTTTGCAAGGAAGTGGGAAGACGACAACCTCTGGAAAACTTGCAAACTATCTCAAGCTCAGAGGTAAAAAAGTGCTCCTTGTGGCTGCCGACCTCCAAAGACTTGCAGCAGTGGAGCAGCTACGCCAGATTGCACAGCAAATAGATGTAGACTTTTTTGGCGAAGAGGGTGAGCAAGACCCAGTTAAAGTGGTCAAAGACGCTCTTGCAACTGCCAAAGAGAAGCTCTATGATGTGGTGATTATAGATACTGCAGGGCGTTTGGCAATTGATAAAGCCTTGATGGATGAACTGCGTCGTGTCAAAGAGACAGCAAATCCTGATGAGGTGTTTTATGTAGCTGACTCACTTACAGGTCAAGATGCAGTCAGAAGTGCAGCAAAATTCAATGAAGATGTAGGTATCACTGGTGTTATCCTTACAAAATATGATGGGGATAGCAAAGGTGGTGTAGCAATTTCCCTCGCACATCAAATCGGCGTGCCTCTTCGCTTCATAGGGACTGGCGAGAAGATGCCAGATTTGGAAGTCTTTATACCTGAAAGAATCACAAACCGCTTGATGGGTGCGGGTGACATCGAGTCTTTAGCTGAAAAGACTGCAGCAGTCATTGATGAGAAGAAAGCGAAGCAGATTAGCAAAAAGATCGCAAAAGGGAAGTTTAATTTCGAAGACTTTCTCGATCAGCTTGAGTCAATTAAGAAAATGGGGAGTCTCAAAAGCCTCATCTCTATGATCCCAGGTATGGGAAATATGGCAAAGGCCATAAAAGATCTCGATCTTGAAAACTCACAAGAGATCAAAAAAATCAAAGCTATGATCAATTCCATGACTCCAAAAGAGCGCAAAGATCCAGATCTCATTCTCAAAAACAATTCTCGCAAGCGCCGTATAGCACAAGGTGCAGGTCTGAGCCAGCAGGAGGTCAACAAAATCCTTAAGCAGTTTAACAATGCAGCCAAATTTGCCAAAAAATTTGCTGGTAAAAAGGGAATGCAGGATATGCAAAATCTCATGAAGCAGATGGGTGGTGGAGGAATGCCACCGATTCGCTGAGATATTTTGACTACTTTGCATAATGGTGCAAAGTGGTTAAAATATTATTAATCAACAAAGGAGAAAAACACAATGACAGTTATCAGACTTGCAAGATTTGGTAGAAAGAAGAAACCTTTCTATAGAATTGTAGTTACAGATAGTAGAAAAAGAAGAGATAGTGGTTGGATAGAAGTGATCGGATACTACAATCCTCTTACAGATCCTTCAACTGCAAAAATAGATCGTGAAAGACTCAACTACTGGCTAGGTGTTGGTGCGAAGATGAGCGATCGTGTGAAAAAAATCAGCGAGTGGGCGGAAGATAAGTAATGGTAAGAGATTTTGTGGAGAAGTTTGCAAAACTTCTTGCAAACTACCCAGAAGATGTGCGTGTCGAACTCAACCAGGTCAATGAGAGCTATAGCGAGATCACTATCTATGCCAATAGAGCCGATGCAGGTAAAATCATCGGAAAAGAGGGCAAAATGATAGGAGCTATCAAGACAGTAATCTCTGGCTGCAAAGCAAAAGATGGAGTGAGTTACAAAGTCAATGTCCAGCCTGTGGAGTAGCACATGAAGAAGCTTGCTATCGCAAGAATTGGACGTAGCGTGGGTCTCAAGGGAGAGATGCGTTTTTTCGATCTCTCTGACTTTCCTGAGCAGTTTCAAGAGGGTAGCAGCTTTGAGAGTGACAGGGGGACTGTAACAATTGAGAAGATTAACCCACAGCGAGGAACTGTGAAGCTTGTGGGAGTCAATACTCCAGAAGAGGCAAAACGTTATACAAATGCATATCTATATAGCGACGAAGAGTCTACAAAAGCGAGTATCGATCTAGCAGATGATGAGTATTTCTGGTTTGATATTCTTGGATGCAATCTTTATGAAAATGGAGAGTTGCTAGGAAGTATCAAAGATATTCAACGTCTCCCAGCAGCTGACTATCTCATCATCGACACAGATAAAGCCTTGATAGAAGAGGGCTTGCCAAAAAGTTTCATGGTGCCTTTTATTGATGAATATATCAAAGATGTAGATATAAAGAGCAAAAAAATTGAGGCGAGTGGAGCCAAAGATATACTCCAAGCATCATGAAAATATCATACCTTACACTTTTCCCCCATCTTATGGAGTGCTATTTTAGTGATTCGATTTTAAAAAGGGCTATCGAAAAAGAGCTTTTTGCTATAGAGTTTATCGATTTTAGAAAATTTAGCGAAGATAAACACAAAAAAGTAGATAGACCAAAAGTTGGCGGGGGAGCCGGGATGCTCCTAGAACCCTCTCCCATTGCTAGGGCTCTTGAAGCGATTAAAACTAAAAATTCTTGGGTGATCTTTGTTACCCCGGTAGCAAAGAGATTTAATCAAAAAGATGCGAAGCGACTAGCACAAAAAGAGCATCTCATTTTTGTAAATGGTCGCTATGAGGGGTTTGATGAGCGTCTCATAGAGATCTATGCCGATGAGGTGCTTAGTATCGGTGACTTTATTCTCACTGGGGGAGAGTTAGCAAGTCTTGTGATGAGTGATGCAATAGTGCGCAATATTCCCGGAGTTCTCGGCAATGAAGCATCCCTTGAAGAGGAGAGCTTTGAGAATGATCTGCTGGAGGCTCCAGCATTTACGAAGCCAGATGAGTTTGCAGGTAAGAAAATAGTTTTAGAGTTTTTAAAGGGTAATCATAGTAAAATTAGCGCCTTAAAATATGATATGGCTGTAATGAGGACACAATATTATAGACCTGATAAAAGGATTACAGATGAGAAATAAATATATTGAGCACTTCGAAAAAGCGCAGGTAGAAGCAAAGCAGGTTCCAGAGTTCAAGGCTGGAGATACAGTGAGAGTGGCTGTAGAGATCAAAGAGGGTGACAAAACAAGAATCCAGAATTTCGAGGGTGTTTGTATCGCTATTAGAGGTGAAGGCACAGGGAAAACTTTCACTGTAAGAAAAATCGGTGCAAACAATATAGGTGTAGAGAGAATATTTCCACTCTATAGTGACAGTATCAAAGATATCAAAGTGCTCCGTAAAGGTCGTGTAAGAAGAGCAAAACTCTACTATCTCCGTGATAGAAAAGGTAAAGCTGCGAGAATTAGAGAGCTTAAAAAATAAGCTTTCTAATACTCCTTTGCCTTCCTTAAAATTCTTTCAAAAAACCTCTCACTCTTTTTAGCTTTTTGCAAATCATCTAAAAAGTAGAGCAGTTCATAGTTTCGCTTAAAAGCTGAATTGGACCAATTAGCTGAGCCAAATATAAGTCTCTTGTTATCAATTATCGCTAGCTTCATATGCATCTTGCCATAATATTCTCCCCGCTTTGCATATTTTCCTTTGATTGTAAAAACTGCAATATTAGGATACTTTGCAAGATAACCAATTTGGGAGTAGCGATCCTTGAGATTTTGCTCTTCATCTAAAATGAGGCGAATCTTGACACCTCTCTTGGCTGCGTTGACCAATCTTTTTGCAATCTTTTTGTTTGTAAAACTATACATCGCTATATCGATTTTGTAGTGGGCTTGATCTATCCAGCGAAGAAGTTGGTGCATGGCATCACGAGACTCAAATGGGAGGAAGTAGAGCTGGGCACTTAATAAATGCAGCACCAAAAACGATAATAGAAAAAACTTTTTCATACCAATCCTTTAAATTATAGATAAGTTTTAAGTAAAAAATAATACAATAAAAAAAATTGATTGGAGTTTAGTAATGAGACTGCTGCTTATTAATAAAAACCCCGTAGTTTCGCGTATGATGCATATGAGTGTACCAAAAGCGGGATTTGATATAGAAGAGTGTGACAATGTGTATGATCTTCCTACAGGCAATTATGAAGTGGTTGTCATAGATGATGAGATGTATGATGAGAACTTTTTGCACGATATTAAACAGCATATTAACTATAAGCAGTTAGGGCTTATCAGTGGCAGCAAAAATACTCAAAGTGATGAGTTTGATTTTGTACTTACTAAACCATTTTTGCCAACGGATCTCATCGAAGTTTTGCGCAAAGTCAAAAGTTCAGTGGAAGAGATAAAAGAACAGGCTTCTGTAGCACCAGGTGAGAGTGAAACTCCGCAGCCACAACAGGAAAGAAGTGAAGCAGAACCATTTGATAGCCTCTTGGATCGAGACAGATCACCAATGAATAGCGCACAGATTGAGAGTATTGTAGAGGTAGAAGAGAGTTTTGAAGAGTCTCCGTTTGTCAAAGATGAGATCAAAGAGCAAGGCAATATTCTCGATCAAAGTGAACTTGCAGAGGTTACAAAACTTTTGAATGATGAAGAGCACGCAAGTGTCGAAGATATCTTACAGTATGAAGAAGAGCCGATAGATGAGAAGATCTCTTTAGTAAAAGAAGAGGATATTGCTCCACAGCCACATAGCCTCTCTGCGCCCAAAGAGAGCAAGGAGGAGGCGATTTCGCAAGAGCCAATTCAAGAGAGCCAACCGCAGCCAATTGAGGAGCCACAAGCTCCAATAGTGGAAGAGACTCCTCCTAATACTCCATCTCAACCACAAGAGCCAATCCAAAGCCTCAAGGATATCTACGAAAAAGTTGATATACGTGCTTTGCGCAAAGTGCTTGATGGTATGCAAATAGATATCTCCATAAAAATTAGCTATCCGGACAGTGGAGATGTTTGACAAAGGTGCACTGCTTGTCGTTTCAGGTCCCAGCGGTGCTGGCAAAAGCACCCTCATCAAGACTATTTTACAAGAGCAAAAAGATATCTATTTTAGTATCTCCACAACAACCCGTCCTATGCGCCCTGGTGAAGTAGACGGAAAAGATTACTATTTTGTAACAAAAGAGGAGTTTGAAAAAGATATAGAAGAGGGTATGTTTTTGGAGTGGGCCAATGTCCATGGCAACTACTACGGCACCTCACTCCGTCCAGTTTTGCAAGCGCTTAATGAGGGCAAATTGGTACTTTTTGATATCGATGTGCAGGGATTTTTCTCTATCAAAACAAGTGATCTTGCCCCACTCATGACTTCAGTTTTTGTCACAACTCCTTCTATGAGCGAACTTAAAGAGCGATTAGAGCAAAGAGGTACAGATTCTAGGGAAGTAATTCAAAAGCGCTTAGAGAATGCACAAAAAGAGATAGTACACATGGGAGAGTATGACTATATCATCATAAACAGCGATCTTGAGATTTCAAAGCAGCAGATGCGTGCACTAGCGACTGTTGCACGGCTTAAACATGCGCAAGATGAGATCGAATCATTCATTAAGAACTGGTGCAAGAGCTAATCCTAAACACACATTAAGAAACTAAAGAGTATTATTTTACTTAATAAAACCGAAGGAGTCTCTATGGGAATGCCAAGTATGCCAGAACTTTTAATAATATTAGCAATTGTTGTATTGCTCTTTGGTGCTAAGAAGATTCCAGAGCTTGCAAAAGGGCTTGGAAGCGGTATTAAAAACTTCAAAAAAGCGATGAGAGAAGACGAAGAAGAGATCGCTGCAAACGGAGAGAAAAAAGAGATAGAACAAAAAGAGTCTACAGCTTCTACAACAAAATCTTCTGAAACTACAAATGCATAAAGAGGAGTTCTCCTCTTTGTCAAAGGATACTGTTTGAAAAAACGTGTCAAATCGTTACTCCAAGAAGTTATCCAAAAAGATGTTGTCCTAGAAAAACCAAAAGAGAAAAAGTTTGGTCATTATGCTACTCCCATCGCTTTTGCGTTAGCAAAAGAGTTGCGTAAAAGCCCCATGCAAATAGCCGATGAGTTGGCAAAAAGTTTCGAAGAGAACCCGATTTTTGAAAAAGTCGAGCCAATTCGAGGCTATCTCAATTTTAAGCTCAGCGAAGATTTCATGGACTCTTATGCAACATGGGCACTGCAAAACGAGGAGCAGTTTGGAGCAGATAGCCAAGGCCAAAAAATTCATCTAGAATTTGTGAGCGCCAATCCAACTGGACCCCTCCATATAGGTCATGCAAGAGGTGCAGTCATAGGCGAGGCTCTTGCACGTATGGGAAGGTACCTTGGCAACGATATACTCAAAGAGTACTACATCAATGACGCTGGAAATCAGATATATCTTTTGGGGCTTTCGATCTTTTTGGCTGCACGAGAGGCTCTTGGCAAAGATATCCAATGGCCGGACGAATATTATAGAGGCGAGTATATTAAAGATTTGGCACAAGAGGCGATCGAAGAGTTTGGAGAGCAGTTTTTTGAAGATGAGGCAAATATCGAGCGCCTCAGCGAGTGGGGAAAAGATAAGATGATGGAGCTCATTCGCGCAAATCTTGCGAGTGTGGGGATTGAGTTTGACAATTTCGTCAGTGAAAAGAGTCTCTATGAGCGCTGGGATGAGGTGCTTGAAATTTTGCGCAAAAATGGAGCCATCTATGAAAAAGATGGCAAAGTGTGGCTTCGCTCAACAGAATATGGAGATGAAAAAGATAGGGTAGTCGTGCGTGAAGATGGCCGCCCTACCTATCTTGCTGGTGATATCATCTATCATTACGATAAATTTTTGCGCGGGTTTGATCGCTATATCAATATATGGGGAGCTGACCATCACGGCTACATAGCGCGTGTCAAGGCTGCTATCAAATTTTTAGGATTTGATTCAGAAAGATTAGAGATCATCTTAGCACAGATGGTCTCTTTGCTCAAAGGTGGAGAGCCGTATAAGATGAGCAAACGTGCGGGCAACTTTATCTTGATGAGTGACGTTGTGGAAGAGATTGGGGCAGATGCTTTGAAATTTATGTTTTTGAGCAAAAAGAGCGATACACATCTTGAATTTGATGTGGATATGCTCAAAAAAGAGGATAGCTCAAACCCTGTTTACTATATCAACTACGCCCATGCACGTATCCATTCAGTTTTGGAGAAAGCTGGGAAGAGCTTTGAAGATGTTGTACATGTGAAACTAGTAGGCCTTAATGAAGATGCAAAAGATCTACTCTTCCAAGCGCTCATCTTGCCAGAGATCATTGAAGATGCTTTTGTAAAAAGAGAAGTGCAGCGCATGACCGATTATCTTAAAGCCCTTGCAGCTCACCTGCATAGCTTCTACAATAAACACAAAGTCATAGGTACAGAGTATGAGGATCGCTATCTCAAACTCTTGCTCACTGTGGCACTCTCTTTGCGTGTTGGTTTGAGATTGCTAGGAATTGAAGCAAAAGAAAGGATGTAGATGATTCAAAAAAGAGCCCAACGTATTAAAGATCTGCTTGAAGAGAAAAAGGGTGAAAATGTCGACATCATCGATACATCCAAGAGTGACTATTTTGTAGATAGAGTAATTATTGCAACAACTCTTAGTGACAAGCACACCACTGCTCTTCTAGACTATCTCAAAGAGAAGCTAAAGCCCCAAGGAGAAGAGTTTATCAAAGTGCAAGAGGGTGATGAATGGATTGTGATCGATCTTGGAGATATCCTCGTACATCTCATGACTGAAGCCTACCGCAATAAATACCAGATAGAAGAGTTTTTAGCAGAGCTCATGCGCGATAAAAACGTATAATCTCCCAGGCTACCTGCTTGGGGAGATAGCGCTTTTGCGGGTGTTTTCGCAGCATTGTCGAGCTTACAGGCACATCAACTTCTAATCTTTTAAATTTGTAAGGCGCCTCATAGCCTCTTCTTGTTGCAATCACAAACTCCACTAAGTGGGAAAGTTTTCTATATTGATGCCACTTATGCAGTGAGCTCACATTATCACTTCCAATAATGTAGTAGATTTTTTGAGGTTTGTAGCGTTTGCGCAGATACGCAACTGTCTCTATTGCGTATGTTGGACGATTGTTACGTATCTCAAAATCACAGATTTTGACTCTACTTTGATACATAAAAATCTTCTTGAGCCACTGCAGTCGCTTCTTTGGTGGGGCTTTGAAGCTTTGCTTAAATGGGTTGAGATAGGTGGGTACGATTACGAGTAGATCGATATCAAGATCCTCCAAAGCCTTTTTGACTATCGCTACATGTCCTGTGTGTGGGGGATCAAAACTTCCCCCAAAAATTGCTATATGCATCTGTACCCTTTTTAACCAAAATTATAGATTGATTTAGATAAAATTTATCAAAATTTTTGAGGGAAGTTGATGAAGCTAAAGGTAGCGATTAACGGTTTTGGCCGTATAGGAAGGGCGGTTGCGAGAAATTTACTTGAACGTAAGGAATTTGAGCTCGTAGCTATCAATGACCTCATGCAAACTTCCATGATGGCCTATCTTCTCAAGCACGATTCAGTCCATGGCCGCTGTGATTATGCAATCGAAGCTGATGAGAAGAATCTCTACATAGAGGGCAAAAAAATTGCAACAGCTCATGCAACTTCTCCAGAGCAAATCGATTTTGATGAAGTGGATGTTGTTATAGAATCGACTGGCAAATTTCTCTCACAAGATCTCGCAAAGGGACACTTGCGCTATGCAAAGAAGGTGATCATCTCTGCTCCAGCAGTAGATGATACGCCAACATTTGTCTATGGAATCAATCACCAAAACTATGATAGAGAGCACATCATCTCAAATGCTAGTTGTACAACAAACTGCCTCGCTCCCATCGTCAAAATCCTTGATGAGCACTATGGCATTCAAAAGGGTCTCATGACGACAGTGCACAGCTATACAATTGATCAAAACCTCCTCGATAGCGATCACAAGCGAGAAATCCGCCGCTCCCGCGCAGCTGCTATCAATCTCGTTCCTACTACAACTGGTGCGGCGCGTGCCATTTTTAAAGTCTTACCAAATCTGCAAGGCAAGCTTGATGGTCGCAGTGTGAGGGTGCCTGTAGCAGATGTATCCCTTATGGATCTCGATCTCGTATTAGCCAAAAATGTCACGAAATCTGAGCTACAAGAGCTTTTTCGCACCTATGCCAAGGGTGAGCTTGCAGGCATTTTGGGAGTAGATGAAGAGTATGGTGTCTCACAAGATTTTGTAGGTGCAAAAGAGAGCTCAATCGTGGCTCTCGATCTCATACAGACAATCGATAATATGGTCAAGATCATGAGCTGGTATGACAATGAGTGGGGCTATGCAAATAGACTATTAGATATGGCAAAATTTATAACAAAGGAGTAGTATGCATATAAAATCTATAAAAGAGCTTGATTTATATCCAGGTGCCACAGTTTTTATTCGATGCGACTTTAATGTACCGCTAGATGAGTATGACAATATTACTGATGATAGAAGAATTCGCGCTGCGCTTCCAACTATTCGCTACTGTCTTGATCATGAATGTAGAATTGTCCTAGGTAGCCATTTGGGAAGGCCAAAAGGAAGAGATGCAAAATACTCTCTCAAACCGGTTGCAAAAAGACTCCATACTCTCCTCAAACAAGATATCATCATGGCTGAGGATGTAGTAGGTGAGGATGCGAAACAAAAAGCAGCCAGCCTAGAGCCAGGGCAGATTCTTTTGCTAGAAAATCTTCGCTTTGAGCCAGGGGAGACAAAAAACGATCCTGAGTTTGCAAAGCAGCTCAGTCAATTTGGAGAGTTTTATATCAATGACGCTTTTGGTGTGAGTCACAGAGCCCACGCTTCAGTAGAAGCGATCACCCACTTTTATGACAAAGATCACAAAGCTGCTGGCTTTTTGCTTCTCAAAGAGATCAAATACCTCTATAAACTTTTACAAAATCCAACCCGTCCATTCCTTGCAATAGTTGGAGGAAGTAAGGTATCGAGCAAACTGGGAGCCCTCATCAATCTTTTGCCAAAAGTAGATAAGCTCATTATTGGTGGTGGAATGTCTTTTACATTCCTCAAAGCACTTGGAGAAGAGGTAGGGAAGAGTTTGGTAGAGGATGATCTCGTACCAGAAGCGAAGAAGATCATGGAAGAGGCCAAGAGACTTGGAGTAAAGCTCTATCTTCCTGTGGATTTTGTGGTTGCGCCAGAGCTCAAAGAGGATGCCCCTGTGAAGTTTGTCACTTTCAAAGAGATTCCAAAAGATTGGATGGGTTTGGATATTGGTCTAGCATCTACAAGACTCTTCCGCGAAGCTCTCAACGATGTGCAGACAATTTTGTGGAATGGACCTATGGGTGTCTTTGAAATAGATAAATTTGCAAGAGGCTCTATCAAGCTCGCGAACTACGTAGCAGAGAGCTATGCAACCAAAATCATCGGCGGTGGTGATACTGCAAGTCTCATCAGTAAGGCTGGGGTAGATGATGAGATGACATTTATCTCCACTGGTGGTGGAGCTAGCCTGGAACTCCTTGAGGGAAAAGAGCTTCCAGGTATTAAAGCACTTATGGTGGAGGACTAGATGATACTTGCTGCCAATTTTAAAATGAATCACACCAGAGCTTCCACAAGAGAGTATCTTGAAAAGTTAGAAGAGCATGAGAGTGGAGGAGTAGAGCTCTATGTCTTTCCACCTGCAACTGCTTTGCAAGCCCACAGTGGGAAGGTCAGAGTTGGAGCCCAAAACGCTTACGCTGCTGTACATGGGTCCTTCACAGGAGAGATTGGCTTGCAGCAGCTCCAAGAGTTTGGGATCAATACTCTTATCCTAGGCCATAGTGAGAGACGCCATATCTTTGGTGAGAGCCAAGAGCTCATAGCCAAGAAGTTTGCCTTTTATAAAGAGCAAGGCTTTAGGATCTTTTACTGTGTAGGAGAGACGAGCAAAGAGAGAGATAAAGGGAGCGAAGCGATACACAGAGCCATTGAAGCACAACTTGTAGGAGTTGATTTAGAGTATGAAAAGCTCATCGTTGCTTATGAGCCGGTATGGGCGATAGGGACAGGCAAGAGTGCAACACCCGAAGATATAACTGAAGTCTTGGCGTTTTTGCGCAGTAAAACAAGCGCGCCACTTCTTTATGGTGGGAGTGTAAAGCCGGCAAATATCCAAGAGATCTTGCATATTGAACAGTGTGATGGAGCACTTATCGGTACAGCTAGCTGGGATATTACAACAATGCAAGAGATGATCGATTTAGCAAAGGAGATATAATGGGACTTATGGAAGGCAAAAAGGGGCTTATCGTAGGAGTAGCAAACAATAAATCTATTGCATATGGCATCGCAAAGGCGTGCAAAGAGCAAGGAGCAGAGCTTGCCTTTACATACCTCAATGATGCAATCAAAAAAAGAGTAGAGCCAATTGCAGCAGAAATGGGGAGTGACAAGATCTATGAACTTGATGTAAGCAAACCTGAACACTTCGAAGCTCTGCGCCAAAATCTTGAGCAAGATTTTGGCAAGATAGATTTCTTGGTACACTCAGTTGCATTTGCTCCAAGAGAGGCTCTTGATGGAAGATTTGTCAACACTTCCAAAGATGCATTTGAGATAGCTATGAATATCTCGGTTTATTCTCTGCTTGAGCTTACACGTACAATATTGCCTTTGATGAATGAAGGTGGAAGTATTTTGACACTAAGCTACTTAGGATCTGTGCGTTACATTCCTCACTATAATGTCATGGGTGTTGCAAAAGCAGCCCTTGAAGCAAGTGTGCGCTATCTTGCTGCAGACCTTGGTCCCCAAGGAATTCGCGTTAATGCAATTAGTGCAGGTCCTATTAAGACTCTTGCAGCTAGTGGTATTGGAGATTTTCGTACGATTCTTAAGTGGAACGAAGCAAACTCACCTTTGCGCAGAAATGTAACAATCGATGAGGTTGGCAACAGTGCGATGTATCTTTTGAGTGATTTAGCATCAGGTGTGACAGGCGAGGTGCACTATGTAGATGCTGGTTACCACATTATGGGACTTGCCGAGGTAGAAGAGGTAGATGGCAAGACTGTGTTAGTTTGGGACAGGATTAAAGACTAAACTAAATTGTGCTACTAAAGTAACTAAAATTTAAGGAAAAATCACCTATAATGAGAGGGTGAATTAACTTAATCACAACAAAGGAGTAAGAATGAAACTGGCAAAACTTAGCCTTGCTGCAATAGTAGCTCTAGGTGTTAGCGCATTTGCTGATGTACAAAATGTAAAATTCAGTGGAAATGCAAAACTTTATTATGGCACTAATGATATGGATCCAAATGATCTTTTTGATCAGAAAAATTCTTATGGTCAAGCAGCAGCTACTGTAGCTGTAACTGCAGATCTTGCAAATGGTGTCGCAGGAAAGCTTAGCGCTGTTGGTCTTTCTACACTTGGTCTAGAAAATAACCTCGTAAGCGCAACATGGGCAGGATACGCTGGTGGCGTTGATGCACAATGGTGGGTAAATGAAGCGTGGCTTGCTAAGACTTTTGGAAATACAACTGTAAAAATTGGTCGCCAAGAACTTGATACTCCACTAGCATTTAGTGAAAAGTGGAACATTGTTGCAAACAGCTTCGATGCTGCAGTACTTCTTAACAATGACCTTCCTCAAACTACACTTGTTGCTGCATGGGTTGGTAGAGGAAACGGTGTTAATGGTGGTGTTGTAAGAGGCGTTGTAAACGGAACTGATCCTTTTGAAACTTACGGAACTGCTATTGTACAAGCATACGGATTGAATCCTGCTAAAGTTGATGGCGGTGCATATGCTGTCGCTGCTGTTACAAAACTTATTCCTATGACTACTGCACAAGTATGGTTCTACAATGTAACTGATATTGCAAACGCTTGGTGGTTGCAAGCAGATGTAGATCTCAATGAAGTTGTACCTGGACTTAAGTTTGGTGCACAGTATGCATATCTTGATCCGCAAGGACAAATTGATAGTCTTGATGAATCAAGTGCATGGGCTATAAAACTTGGTTATGCTATGGACAACCTCAAACTTTGTGCAGCTTACTCTTCAACTGATGAAGATGGAATTGTGACAATTGCCAACACTGCTACAGGTGCAAAAAAAGGTTCTCAAACAAAACTCTATACTGAAGCATGGTGGAACTATGGATATGTAGGTGACCCAGATACTGATGCATTCATGCTTCGTGCTGCTTACAACATGGAAGATGTTGCTGACTTTATGGCACAATATACCTCTTCAAGCCAAGACAAAACAGATACTGATATGACAGAATTTGCTCTTACTGCTAGCAAATCTTTCGGTAACCTTGATGCTACTCTTGCATACATCTATACAGATGCAGATGATCAAAACAATGCAGATAGCTACAACACTATTCAAGTTTACCTCACTTACAACTTCTAATTTTGCTTTCGGGCTCTTGCCCGAAACATATTAACTCTTCTTTAATCTCCTTTGCGTTACAATTTTTCAAAACTACAAAGGTAACGTAATGAGAAAAGTTATTATCTCTTCAATTTTAGGTGCACTTCTTTTTGCAGGCAATTACATCACTCTTGATAATGGCAAAGTTATTGAGCTCAAACCTGATGGAACTTGGCAAGAGGTAAAAGTAGTCAAAAAAGGTAATGAAACTCTTGCAATCAAGCCAGATGGTACATGGGAGAAGGTAGAGGCTACTAAAGTAGAAGCTGCCAATAAGTTAGTGACTGCAGTAGATAAGAAATATAAAGATTCGCCTTTAGTTAAAACTCTCCTAGGTAAATGGCAAGGGGATGAAATCTCTTATACATTTACAATTGACAAAGTAACTTTCAAACAAAAAGATGGTCACCATATACGTACCCTCACTGGTAAATGGATGGTTGATAATGTAGATCCAAAGAAAAAGATTATAAGTCTTGATATCGCACAGGGTGCAAAACTTGGATTTATTACTTTCGGAGGAGAACTGAGAAAAATAAGAGTAGTAGATAATAATACTATCGAAGATATTACTGATATGTATAACGGTAAAGTCTATACTCTCCATAGAGTCAAATGAAGACAATAATCATAAAAAAGTTTCTCTATATTGTAGGGATGCTTTTTTTGATATCTCTTATTAGCTTTTTTGCTATTCACCTAGCTCCCAATTCGTTCTTGGCTGCAGGTGAACTCAATCCAAACATTACTCCAGATACTCTTGAGCATCTCAAAGCCATCTATGGATTAGATAAACCGCTATGGCAGCAGTATCTTGCATGGCTGCAGGCTCTGTTGCATCTCGATTTTGGTATATCCTTTGCTAGTGGAAAACCTGTCATAGATGAGATTGCAAGCCGCATTGGTATAACGCTGGGTATTAATCTTAGTGCTATGGTTATAATATTTCTCCTCTCCTTCTATCTTGGTATCAAATCTGCAATCGATGAAGGCTCACTCTTTGATAGAGCTATTAAAAGCCTCTCTTTAGTCTCTTTTTCAATGCCTTCGTTCTATCTGGCGCTGCTGCTCATAATATTTTTGAGTGTTGATCTTGGTCTCTTTCCCATTAGTGGACTTCATTCACTTGAGCCAAAGCATGGTATCTGGTATTACCTTGATCTTTTATGGCATTTGGCTTTGCCACTTTTTGTTGTTGTCTTTGTGGGATTTGGATCACTTGTGCAGTATATTCGATCTTTAACGTTAGAAATTTTAAAAAGTGACTATATATTTTTTGCAAAAGCACGAGGCATTGAGGGAAGAAGACTTGTACAGTACTACATCATCCCAAATCTAAAGCCACCAATTGTGACGATGTTAGGACTCTCATTGCCAGGAATTATTGGAGGAAGTGTTATACTTGAATCGATCTTTTCAATTAATGGTATGGGACTACTCTTCTATCAAGCAGCGATGGCAAGAGACTATCCCGTCATACTTGGTATTTTGATAATCACAGCTTTTTTGACGCTACTAGGCAATGTTCTTGCAGACATTGTCCTCATGCGCCTCAATCCGTTTGCAGCAAATAGTTAATCTTTGAAGAGGTCCTGGAGTGTGATTTTTGGCTCTTCCTCCTCTTTTTGCTCCTCAACTGCAGCTCCTTTTTCTACGAGTTCTATCTCGTATCCAGTGAGCATGCTAGCCAGGCGGATGTTAATGCCACTTTTGCCGATAGCTTTTGATTTTTGATCTGGTGGGAGAGTGACTATCGCTTTCTCCCCTTCGATCTTCACACTGGTAATGATAGCAGGACTGAGACTCCTTGCTACAAAAATCTCTGGGATTGGTGAATATTCAATGCAGTCGATATTTTCGCCATTGAGCTCTTTACTTACTGCATTGATACGCACACCCTTGACACCTACACATGCTCCTACTGGATCAATTTTTGGACTGTGGGAAGTGACTGCTACTTTTGCTCTCTCACCAGGAATCCTTGCAACCTTTTCGATAGTTATAAGCCCATCTTTGATCTCAGGGACTTCAAGTTTGAGAAGCTCTTCGAGAAATTTTGGAGTGGTGCGGGAGAGCTCAAGGTAAATGCCATACACTTTGTCTACCACAACGCGGCGCAAAATTGCACGCAAAGTATCACCTGGTTTGAAAACTTCACCCTTGATGCGGTAGCGTCTTGGAAGCACGCCTTTGACTTCATCGATCTCTACCCAGGTATTCTCCTCTTCATCGACCCGTGTGACAGGACCACTTATGATTGTACCTACGCGATTTTTATATTTTTGGAAGAGTTGATCTTCAAGAAGTCTTTGGATATGATACTCTATCTCATTGTGCAGACGCATTGCAGCTGTGCGGCCATATTTTTCAAGTTCAATCGGAAAGCGCAGCTCATCACCAATTTCCACATCAGGATCGATCTCTTTTGCCTCACTGATTGTCACGTAGCGCTCTGGATCCTCTTTGGCCCTTTCATCATCATCTGCAACTACCATGATCTTTTGAAAAAGCTGCATCTTTTTGCTTTTTGGATCGATTTCAGCTTCAAATTCTAGATCTTCACCTATAACTTTTTTAGCAGTATTGATAAAGGCGCGTTTGATTGCTTCAGTAACTGCTGCGACATCAAGCCCTTTTTCGTGTGCAATAGAGTCAATAATATCTACAATTTTTTCCATAGTTTTAACATCCTTTAAATTCTTATGATTTTTTGGTGCAGAAGATTTGCAGTTGAGCAATTATATACAAAAAACTCTTCAATTAAGTTTAATCTTATCTTATAACAAAGAGGGAGTTTTGCTATAATTACACATTACAAAAGAAAGTATAAAGGGTGTTGTGAATGGAACTAAAATTAGCGCGCGAATCACTGAGTGCAAAACCAAAAAGCATTGATATCAAAAAAATCGAAGAGGCTGTAGAAAAAGAGGGAAATAAGATATTTTATTTTGATAGAGAAAATTCGCACAAAGATCTTATGGAAATGGTAGAGTATTTTGAAGAGAAGGGGTATAGTGTCTATTTTCGTGAAGTAAAATATGGACTTGATGAGAATGATTATATCTATGAGGTGCATATACTAGCATGAAAAAACTTTATATAGAGACGCTCGGTTGCGCGATGAATGTGCGAGATAGTGAGCACATTATCGCTGAACTTACGCAAAAAGAGGATTTTGAAGTAACTCAGAAAATTGATGAAGCTGATCTAATCCTTATCAATACCTGCTCAGTGCGTGAAAAACCGGTACATAAGTTATTTAGTGAGATAGGGTATTTTAATAAAGTCAAAAAAGAGGGTGCAAAAATTGGTGTATGCGGTTGTACCGCTAGCCATCTTGGTGAAGAGATTATCAAAAAAGCTCCTTATGTAAACTTCGTACTAGGAGCAAGAAATGTCTCAAAGATTCGCGATGTGCTCAAAAAAAATAAGGCGGTCGAAGTAGATATCAATCATGATGAGAGTACCTATGCATTTAGTGATTTTCGCTCATCGCCATATAAAGCATTGATAAATATCTCTATAGGATGTGATAAAAAGTGTACATTCTGTATCGTTCCAGCCACAAGGGGTGAGGAGATATCCATCCCTCCAGAACTCATTGTCCAAGAGGCAAGACGTGCAGCACAAAACGGAGCCAAAGAGATATTTTTACTCGGGCAAAATGTCAACAATTATGGCAGACGCTTTAGCGATAAAGATCGCAAGATCGACTTTACCGATCTGTTGAAGATGGTAAGTGAGATAGAAGAGGTCAAGCGCATCAGATTCACTTCGCCCCATCCACTCCATATGGATGATAAATTTTTGCAAGAGTTTGCAAGCAATCCAAAAATCTGTAAATCTATGCATATGCCTCTGCAAAGCGGAAGCACGAAGATTCTTCGTGCAATGAAGAGGGGCTATAGCAAAGAGTGGTTTTTGGATAGAGCTATGAAACTACGCCAAATGGTGCCTGATGTACATATCTCTACTGACGTAATCGTGGGATTTCCAGGGGAAAGTGATGAGGATTTTGCAGATACTATCGATGTAGTAGAGAAGGTGAAATTTGAGCAGATCTTTAGCTTCAAATACTCTCCTAGACCGCACACCCCAGCAAAAGAGTATCCTGATCAAGTACCAGATGAAATAGCAAGTAAAAGATTGCAGTATCTGCAAAACCTCCATTTACAAATGCTAGATGCTATAAGCCAAAAAGAGCAGGGCAAGGTCTATGAAGTCTACTTTGAAGAGCTCAAGCCAAATGGTTATGTGTCTGGGCGAACAGATAACAACTGGATCGTCAAAGTCAAAGGAAGTGAAGAGTTATTGGGAAAGTTTGTAGATGTGAAGATCACAAAACCTGGGCGCCTTGCTTTAGAGGGTGAAGTAGTAGGCTAATGAGCTTTAAGCGGCGAGTCCTTCTCGCAATCCTTCCGCCAATAGGTGCATTCTTGATGCGCCTATTGTATGCTACCTGCAAAAAAGAGTTCAAAATAGAAGGTGGAATTCCCCAAGAGCCATGTATCATTGCCTTTTGGCATGGTGAACTGCTCATGCATCCATTTTTATATCAAAAGTTGCGACCAAATCATAAAATAGCTGCAATGATTAGTGAGCACTTTGATGGAGAGCTCATAGCGCGTACAATTGCATATTTTGGCTTTGATGCTATTCGAGGCTCCTCACGAAAGGGTGGGGCAAAAGCACTCATTGCAGCTTTTCGCAAAATCAAAGAGGGGTATGACATCGCTATAACTCCTGACGGACCAAGAGGTCCTAGACACTCAGTGGCTCCAGGTATCGTGGCTCTAGCAAAAAAGAGCAACGCTCCCATAGTAATCTTTCACTATGAGGCTTCAAAGTGCTGGCAACTTAAAAGCTGGGATAGATTCATTATTCCAAAACCTTTTAGCAAAATTACCTTTTTTGTCAAAAAGCCTTTCAAAATCAACTCTTTTGACGATAATAAAGCTAAAGCTTTCATACAAGAGAAAATGTTACAATTTTAAAAGGATTTGAGTGGCTAAGAGGGAGTGTCTTTTTCTTGATACCTCTTTGCAGTATGTAACAGACTCCAAAGAGAATCCTCAAGAGTATTATTATATAGATCATAGTGGATGGTATATCGCAATTCCATACAAAGAGATTAATAAAGCAGTTGCAGCAGGTGCTACAAAAGACTTTATTTCTCCATTTTCTTTTTTATTTTTGCAGTATCAAAAGGATCCAAGGCCAAACCGCCTCTATAGCCTCGCTACTGAAGAGTATATTTATCTTACAACGTTTTATGAGGATAGGCCTGCTTACTATAAAATCCTCTCTATAAAAGAGAATAAAGAGTTCTTTCACATTGTAGAGCAGTTTCTCAAGGAGTTTTATGCACAAGAGAATAGCTACTTCATAGAAGAGGTTATTTACTATCGCTTTTACAATCTTTTGGTGATATTTGAAGAGGAGTTGGAGCAAAATTTAGGTGTGGTACTGCGCATTGTCGATATAGATCATGAGAGAGATTTTTGTCATGAAGAGGAGTTTACAAAATATCTTATTCAGCCACTTATGCATGAAGAGGAGAGTTTTTGGAAGCGCAATATACTCTCTTTGGTTGTTGGTACTGCAGCTATCATCGTGCTTATAGGCTATGACTTTTATATCAAATATGATACAAAAATGAAAAAAGAGCAGATAGCACAGCTTCGCAATAGGCAGATTACCCTTGCAAATCAGAACAACGCCTATACAGCAACAAAACTCAAGCAACAAAAGATCGATCCGATACTCCAAAGCATTGATGAAAAAAATAGTCTTATAACTGAAAAAATCAAATATATTTTTAATCTTGTTCCCGAAGATGTCTATCTCACATTTGCAGAATTTAATAAGGGTGCAATAATCATAAAAGGTGTTGGAATTAGTAAAAAATCGGTACAGAAACTGTTACAGATAAATTTAGCAAAAATTTTTACAAAAAAACATATCGATATCCGCAAAACAAAAGAGGGGTATGTTTTTGAAGCAGTATTTGAAGAGGCAACCCAATGATAGGAAAAATTGATAAAAAGAGACTTCTTTCTATGGCGCTGATGCTCTTTTTTGTACTCATAGTCTTTATCCTCTATTTATTTATAGTGGATAAAGATGTAAATGAAAATGTTGCAGTATCAAGCAAACTTGCATTCCAAAAGAGTATAACATCATATATCCAAAAAACAAAACAGAGTCTCGAGGCCGATGCGAAAAATAGTAAAAGTTCGCAACTAAAATATATGAACAAAGAGATACTCTTTTCTCTTTTAGCCAATTTTATGCAAAATGTAAGTATCAAAGATATAGGCAAGAAAAAAGATGGAAAATTTGCAATTCATCGCTTCTATGCCGAAGGCTATATTGATACACCTGTTAAATTCTATAAACTTCTTGATACTATCCACAAAAAGGGCTATCCTATTGCTCTTGATTTTCCACTCAAATTTGAGCGTATAGGCAATCAAATCAAGACAAGTTTTTTTCTAGAACTCTATCAAGAGTATCAATGAGATTTTCGCTATAAATATACCCTCTAATTGTAGGAGGGATTTTCTTGCGACGCATTGCCTCACGCATTTTTTTGGGGATGCTTTGCTTCATAAATGGCGCTACAAAGAGATTTCGTTCATTCTGGCCAAAGGCTATCTTCCCACCAATTACACCGCTCTTTTGCTCGCTCATTATTGCAAGCTGTTTTGTACTTGGCAAATAGCCGGCTCTCTTGGCCATCATCAAAAATGCTCTTTGTGTCTGCATCTTTTCGTGGGGATTTTTGGCGATAAAGAGCTTTTTAATGCTAGCAATCTTTGGCTCCAAGAGCTTTTTGTCATGGAGAAGATAGTCCATTGAGCGCTTTATTCCTGGAGCAAACTTTTGCATGAGGGGGTCGCTGAAGTTTTTGCGAATGAAGTTACGCACAAAGGATGTATCATAGTTGGAGTTATCGATATAGTAGAGAATATCTTTTTTCTCAAGGAATCGCAAGATCTCCTCTTTAGAAGTATGCAGAAGTGGACGCACAACTACATATCCCTCTCTTTGGCTAGCAGGTTCAAGCCCAATCGCTTCAACAACACCTGCTCCCTTTGCTAGTTGCATTAAAAACCACTCTAGTTGGTCATTGAGCTGGTGGGCGGTGAGGAGATTCTCATAGCCATACTTTTGTATGATCTCTTCAAAAAATCTATAGCGGATTTTACGGGCTTTCTCTTCGATAGATGGAGGAGAGAGTGGTACCTCTTTGATAAAGATACGTTTATTGTATCTGGTTGCTAGCTCTTTGGCATATGCTACCTCTTCATCACTTTGGGGACGTAGTTTGTAGTTGACAATTGCAATATCAAAAGAGATATTTTTCTCTATAAGCAAAAAAAAGAGAGCAGTAGAGTCTACTCCGCCAGAGAATGCTAGAAGATTCTTACCTTTTTGTAGCCTCTCAAGCTCTAATAGTTCCAAGGAGTTTGTCACCTACAATCTCGTTAATTTCAATTCGGTAGAGCTCTCCTACCTTCAGTCCTTCAATGTCGCTATCAATGATGAGAATCTCTCCATCAACCTCTGGCGCCCAGATCTTTTTGCGAGCACTCAGCAGCAGTTCACTCTCTTCGTTACTTCCTTCAAGGTATGCCTCTACCTCTTTGCCAAGATCTTTTTGCAAGCTCTTTTGTACCTTTTCTTGCACTATTGCATCAAGTTTTTCAAGTCTTGCTTCAACAATTTCTTGTGGGATTTTATCTGGAAGCCCATAGGCACTCGTACCCTCTTCATCGCTATAAGCAAAGAGATTGACCCTATCAAAGTCAAAATCATGTACAAAAGAAGCAAGCTCTTCAAAATCCTCCCCACTCTCACCAGGATGTCCTACGATGAGTGTCGTGCGCAAAAAACTCTCAGGAATTGAGCGCATATGCTCTAACAGCTCGATAGTTGGGCCGGCTCCTATGCCTCTTTTCATAATTTTGAGCATGCTATCGCTTGTATGCTGAATTGGCATTTCAAAGTAGTTGACAAACTTTTTGCTTGCAGCAATTGTATCGATGAGAGCATGAGAGGTTGTAGATGGATAGAGGTAGAGTATCCGTGCGCTCTTGACTCCGTCAATTTTTTCTATCTCTTCGATGAGACGTATCAAGCCATCTTTGATATTGAAGTCTCTTAAATAGGAGCTGTTATCTTGAGAGACAAAAGTAAAGTCTTTAAAACCCTGGTCAGAAAGTCTCTTGATCTCTTCAACGATATTTTCCAAAGGGCGCGATTGGAGCTTGCCCTTGAATGAGGGAATAGCACAAAAGCTACAGCGCTGGTTGCATCCTTCGCTTAGTTTTATATATGCATGAAAGGACGAACCTGTAATGAGTCTCTCCTCATTTTTGATCAAGTAGACCTGCTCATTAAATGCGCTCCTCTTTTTGGCTATGAGCTCATCAATTTTTGCATAATCTCCTACACCTGTAAAGATATCAACTTCACGCAGCTCCTTTTGGAGTTCCTCTTTGTAACGCTCACTCAGACATCCTGCCATTACAAGAAGAGAATCTTCCTTGCGTCTAGAGTGCAGATCAAAGATCGTCTGGAGGCTCTCCTCTTTTGCTGGACCAATAAAACCACATGTATTGACAATGATGACATCAGCCTCTTCTGGTGAGTTAGTGAGGCTGTATTGGTGCTGGAGACGCCCTAGCATCACTTCCGTATCTACAAGATTTTTGGTACAGCCAAGCGAGACAATATGGAGCTTTTTCATTCTATAACCACCACGCGATTTTTTCCACTATTTTTGGCTTCATAGAGTGCTTTGTCTACGCGAGCAAAGATAGTATCGAGAGTATCATCTTTACGCACACCTGAGACACCAAAGCTTGCTGTTACCTTGATATCCTCTTCTGTAGTATTGAAAGTACGGTTTTCAATAGTAGCGCGGAGCCTGTTTGCTACAGCAGCTCCCTCTTTTGCAGTTGCTCCAGGTACGAGGATAGCAAACTCCTCACCTCCCACTCTTGCAGCGATATTGTTTGCACGCAAAAATGTCTTGAGAATGAGTGCGATCTCTTTGAGCACCTGGTCACCTGCAGGGTGGCCATATTTATCATTGATCTGCTTGAAGTTATCGATATCTAGAAGAATGAGAGCAAAAGGGTAGTCTCGTGTTTGGTAGTCGTTGATCATCTCAAGAAGTGCTCGCTCAAATCTGCGCCTATTTACTAAACCTGTGAGGAAGTCAATCTCTGCCTCAGTGCGTGCAGTGAGGAGCTCTCCTTGGAGTTTAACCACATCTGCATGATATTTGCGCAGCTCATATGTCAACAGCTCATTTTCTCTTCGAAGCATCTCCACTTCATCGAGAATCTTTTTGAGAACAGGTTTGATATTTTCATCTTGGAGTTCGAGCTCTTCGTTTTTAATCTCCTCTTGATGATTTTGGAGGGATTCATTGTGAGAGTCGATAGTGTTAATTACTTCAACAAGCTTTTGTTCAATAGTATCAGCGATGCGCACAAGCTTTTTGACCATTCCCTTTTGCTTGCCCTGTAGCGCTTCATCACTTTTATCTTTGATCTCATCATAGGGTTCATTGAACATCTCTTTAAAAAGACCCAAGATCTCTAGATCATTGAGCTCTTTATTGTTCTCTACAATATTACAGAAGACATAAAACCACCGTTCGTAATTTTTGGGAGTTATGATGATGCTATTTTTGATCATGAAATTCATCTGTTTGCGCACTATTTGCATGATCTTTTTAACATCATCTTGTGTGAGCTTCTCTTTTGATTCTAGTTTTTGCTTCAGTTTGCAGTAGATCTCTTCCACGTGCTTCATCCTTTTCGAGGTTGTTGCTATTATCGGGCTTTAGCTATAATTTTTCATAGCTATCTTGGCTTCGCGATCCATGATCTTTTTCTTTAAGCTCTCACGTTTATCGTGCAAAGTTTTCCCTTTTGCTAGTGCAATTTCGAGCTTCGCAAGATTTTTGTTATTAAAATAGAGGCGTAAAGGCACTACCGTGTAACCTTTCTCAGATGTTTTACCAAGGAGTTTGTTGATCTCTTTTTTGTGCAGGAGCAGTTTTCTTGGGCGCTTCTCATCCGGTTTGAAGTGGGGATTTGCGCTATCTAGGTGGCTAATATGCATGCCAAATACATAGGGCTCACCCTTGACAAATTTGACAAAACTATCTTTGAGATTAACTCGCCCTGCACGAATCGCTTTGACTTCACTTCCCTGCAGTGCCAGGCCAGCTTCATACTTTTCTAAAATCTCAAAATCGTGATAAGCTTTCTTATTTGTTGCTACAACTCTCATCTGCTCTCCTAAAAAGGGTACTCCCACTTCCGCTAAGATACCACGTATCGCTGTATTGTGCAAGCTCAGGGCAGAGCCTCATCGCTGCACAATAAAGATCATTGGCTTTAATAGGCTCTATTGTATCTAAAATCTTTTCAGCTGTCATGGAGGCGAGGCGGTTTGCAAGACCTATCGCGAAACTCTCCATACACTCACTGCGATATGTTTGGTAGACTTTAGCTGTATTACAATGGCTATTGCTGATTTTAAGAGTAAGTTTTGGAATAGTGTCTTCAAAAGGCTCAATTTTTTCTCCGATACCTCTCACATTTGCAGCCTCATATCCATAGACAAAAAAAGGTACATCAGCTCCGATGTTCGCACCTATTTTTGCAAGCTCATCTTTTGATAGTCCAAGTCCAAGCGCATCATTGACCATATGCATAAATATTGCAGCATCGCTGCTGCCACCTCCAAGCCCTGCACCTGATGGGATATTTTTTGTGATTTTAACACGGTGAGAGAAAAAAAAATCTATAATTTTGGGATTGTGAGTATAGGAATTGAGCGCGCAGAAGGCCTTGTAGATGATATTTTCTTCCCGCCTAATTTCAGGCGTGCCTACAATCTCAAACCTCTCAAACTCTCCCTCCTCAAATGTTATGATGTCATAGATCTCTTTATAAAGAATAAAGCGCGATACTAGTTCATGGTAGTTATCCCGCAAGCCTACTATTTTGAGAAAAATGTTGAGTTTGGCATAGGCTTTGCGCTCCATTCCTAGCTCCTTGGGAGATTGTTGAGAAGATATTTGATTTTGTAATTTTCAATCTCTATGATAGTAAAAAATGTATCAAAGACAAGATGGTAGATCCCATTTTCACAAACTGCAAGATCTCTGCATTTAAGCTTTTTGCCATGGAGAATCTGCTGGGCACTAAGAGTAGTACTGTTTGGCTTAGTGATAAGAAATTGGAGAGGATCAAGGGGCTTTTCATCTTCATAGACAAATGCACCTTCACGTGTACGCTCAAGATAACTCAAAGCTCCAGTTGTCCTAAGTTTTTGCGCGATGTGCTCTCCAAGACTACGGATATATGTCCCCTCGCTTACCACACTTCTAAAAGTGATAAAAGGGTGGGAGTAGTTTAAAAGTTCAATTTCATAGATTGTAGATGCGACCTGCGGGAGGGCTATATCTTTGTCGATCATTTTATATGCTCTTGTGCCGCCAACTTTCTTGGCGCTATACTTTGGAGGAGTATAGGTAAATTGGCCTACAAATGAGTCTAAAACAGCTTCAATCTCTTGGACTGAGCGCTTTTTGACCTCATCAATACGATCAATCTTTTCTATATCAAGACTTGGGCTATGGGCTCCTAGCCAAAGGGTAGCGATATACTCTTTGGGGTATTTTTTCAAAAAGCGAAAGAGTTTCGTATAGGCTCCAAAAGCAATGATGAGTGTTCCACAAGCAAAAGGGTCGAGTGTACCGGAAAACCCAGCTTTTTTGACGTGGTATTTGCGCTTAATCTGGCTAAGATAGGCATTGGAGGAGAGAAATTGCGGTTTGTATCCCACAAAGAGTCGATTCATACCCTCTCCACAAAACTAGAGAGAATATCGCGCTGCTGCCCTCCGAAATTGATAGTGAGTTTATATTCACGTCCCGCACGACTCACTCCAATGACGCGACCAATACCAAAGATTTTATGTCTGACAAGATCACCCTTTTTAAATCCTGCACGTTTTTCAATCTTGACACTTGCTTTGCAAAGTCCCGCTTCACCAATGAAGCGACTCTTATCAAGCGTAGCTCTGCGTCCTTTATAGAAGCGGCTTTGGACATGGCTGAGGTAGAGACGCTCCTTGGCTCTTGTCATTGCTACATATCCTAAGCGTCTCTCTTCTTCTATATCACATCCATCTCCTGTGAGTGGGAAAAATCCCTCTTCAAGCCCTATAATAAACACATGGCCAAACTCCAACCCCTTACTTGCATGTACACTCATGATAGAGATTGCGTCTCCTCCAATTTGATCCTGGTCGCTTTGGAGGGAGAGGTCATTGATAAAATCTTCTAGTGAATTTTCTGGGTTTTGTTTGACATAATCACGAAAAAGCCCATAAAATTCATCAATATTTGCGATACGCTCAAATCCGTCTGGCATCGATGCGTAGTATTTTTTGAGGCCAATTTTGTTTTCAAACTCTTCTATGAAGTTGTAAAGACCCTGATTTTGAGCAAACTCTTGGAGTTGTTTGATTGTAGTTATAAATGCATTTAATGTTTTTGCGTTTTTCTTACCAACCAAAGCTGCGAGAGTATCTGCATCAGTATTGTTGAGGTATTCCAAAATTGATACTCTACTCTTTTTTGCTTCTCTCTCAAGCTTTTCAACAGTAGCTTTTCCAATACCTCTTTTTGGTTTATTGATGATACGCTTGAGTGAAAAGTCATCGAGTGGATTGGTAATGATACGAAGATAGCTGATGATATCTTTGATTTCGGCTCTTTCGTAAAAGCGAATTGCTCCTACAAGTTTAAAGGGCAATGAGAGCTTATTAAAAGCCTCTTCAATAGAGCGGCTGAGTGCATTGATGCGAAAGAGCACGGCAATCTCTTTGGGTGAGACTCCTTTATCTATAAGGGAGAGAATCTTTTTGCCAATTTCTGAGGCCTCTTGCTGCTCATCTGTATAGCTTTTAATATCGATATCATCACCCTCTCCAAGCGTAGCTACAAGAGTTTTGCCAAGACGATTGCGATTATGGGCTATGAGATTATTGGCAGCTTCAAGTATCTTTTGGGTAGAGCGGTAATTCTTTTCTAGCTTGATCACTTTTGTATTGGCAAACTCATTGGGAAATTCCAAAATATTTTTCACATTTGCACCACGCCATCCATAGATACTTTGATCATCATCGCCCACTACGCAGATATTGTTGTGTGCAGTGCAAAGCTTCTTAACCAATAGATTTTGCAACTCATTGGTGTCTTGATACTCATCAATCATAATAAACTGATACTTTTGACTAATTTCTTGACAAAGTGCCTCATCTTGGTCAAGAATTTTGTATGTAAGAACCAAAAGATCATCAAAATCTACAAGATTATTCTTTTCCAAATACTCCTGATACTTTTGGTAATAGTTTGCTATTTTTTTGTAATTGGGAAGTTTCGCATTTGCTATGGCTGTTTCTGGATCGATAAGCGTATTTTTGTATTTGGATATCTCACTAGCAATAAGGGGGATTGCAATATCTGGTTTGAACGATTTGAGAATACGCTTTTTATCATCTGTGTCAATAATGACGAAGTTGTTATCTCTACCTAGTCTTTGTATGTGAAATTTCAAAAAGAGCAGGCCAAACTTGTGAAAGGTGCACAAAAGGGGAGGATAGATAGTGCTATCAAGCATTGAGAGTGCACGTTCTCGCATCTCCTTGGCAGCTTTATTGGTAAATGTGAGAGTCAAAATTGAGGCTGGATCTATACCAATACTAATAAGATAAGCTAATCTTGTAGTTATAGTCTTCGTTTTGCCACTTCCGGCCCCTGCAAGGACTAAAATAGGTCCATCTATAGTCGTTGCTGCTTTGCGCTGTTCTTCATTAAGCTCTTGTAAAATCTTCTCCATCAACATCTTCTTAATAGTTTTATTAAATATTATATCAAAACAATTATGAAGATCTTTTCAAAGGTTTATTTGATAAAGTTATAATTTGTAAATTTTTATTAAATTGAGTTATAATTTTCATAACAAAGAGCTAAAAGGATGATGAATGATTAAAGATTTTACAAAATTAGAGACATTTTTGGTAGTTATAAAAGAGAAGAGTTTTTCAAAAGCAAGTGCTAAACTTGGCATCTCGCAGCCAGCCGTGACACAACAGATAAAATTTTTAGAAGAACAACTTGATGCAAAACTGATTGAGCGTAAAAAGAATGGCGTGAGACTTACAAAAGAGGGTGAAGAGGTTTATAAAATTGCGCAAAAGATTGCCAAATGTATCCAAAATGCTGAACAGGAACTTCTCAAAGTAATTAATAAGGAGATGACATTTATTCTTGGAGCCTCTTTTACAATTGGTAACTATATCCTGCCACAAATCATTGGAGAGATTAGAAAAGTTATAGAAAATGATATTCTCATCAAAGTGGATGTAAGTGAGAAGATCGTCGATAATGTTTTAGACAAAAAATATGATCTAGGGCTCATTGAGTCTCCGATATTTAAAGATGGACTCATTTATCGTGAGTGGATGGAGGATGAGCTTGTGCTCTTTAGTAATACCAAGCTGCCACGCTATGTACGTACAGAAGATCTCTATAGATTTAACTGGATATGCAGGGAAGAGGGAAGTCACACGCGTAAACTTGTAGCAGAAACTTTCGAAAATCTTGGAGTCAGCTGTAAAAAATTTAATGTAATCAGTGAAGTAAGCTCTTCAACTGCTGTGGTCAATTCTGTTTTGCGTGCTCCTGTAGACAAGGAGCATCCAACAGTATCAATCATCTCACGCTACGCAATAGAGGATGAGTTAGAGAGTGGAAGACTCTTTGAAGCAAAGATCAAGGGCGAAAAGATCAAGAGGAAATTTTATATCTGCTATCTCAAAGAGCGTAAAAATGATCCATTTTTGATGAAAATCGTGGATCTCTTGCTCAAATTCAAAAAGTAATTACTCCTCTTTTTTCAAAAACTTTCTATTTTCTGGATTAGAAAGAAGCGCTTCCATAGAGTTCTTTGGCTGCGCTTTCTTTTTGAGTGAAGCACTGAGATTGACAAATATCGGTGTCTCGTCTACTATAATTTGCAAGATTGCTTCTATTGGTACAGTTACTACCGAACCAAAATTCTCCGGTCCAAAGCCTGCTTCAAAGATGAGGTTTCCATTTTCTATGTGAGCACTCTCATAAGTGTAATTAGCAAGCAAAAAGAGGGTAAACTCTGGAAGTTTTTGATAGAGCTCATCTGGAAGCATGGGATCAAATGAGACCATTTGGGTATTGACAAGTACGCCAAACTCCTCATTTTTTTCAAAAAGGTAGAGCATCACATCTGTTGCATGGTTTTTGAGAAGTATGGCAAACTCTTCATCTTGTAAAAGATCGTAGAGCATCATAGTCCTTTTATAATGAAACTATCAAGTATACAAAAATCGATCATTGCATTCATAATAGCCATTTTATCAAATTTTTTGCACTCTTTTGGTGTGAGAGGTGCCTCTTTGATTCTTCTTTGCTCCAAGAGTCTTGCTCTTGTTGTGCCTGGGAGGAGAGGACTTGCGGGTGTAAGCCACTCTCCTTTGTACCAAAAGGCGATATTGGCGATAGAGGTATCTGTGAGGAGCCCTTCTTTGACGATGATTATATCATCAGTTGGGGATTGCTGCTTGAGAGCATCAATTTTGCTTCTATCTAGATACTTGTAGCTATACTCGATATTTGCATACTGCAGAGAAAAGGAGTGGGGAATTTTTGGAGTATAGGGATAGTAGTTGGTACTCTCGATATTTTTGGCATAGATTATTTTACAGCGAAAAAGCCCCTTTTTTGGAGGATTGATAAACTCTTCTAAATCTATTTCATGAGAAGTTTGAAAGTGTTGATGGCGCGTTTCGTTACAGCGCCTGTTGTGGTAGGAGATGTTTTTAATCTCTCCATTTTCTATGCGAATAGTTTCAAAGAAGAGTTTTTTCATGCAAAAAGATCGGTAGAGAGATAGCGTTCAGCTGTATCACATAAAACCGTGACAATTTTTTTATCTGGGTATCTGCTTGCTAATTTTTTTGCTGCAGCCACATTTGCGCCACTACTTATACCTACCATTACCCCTTTTGTGCGTGCTAGCTCTTTGCTTGTTGCAATTGCCTCTTCATCTTCGATAGTAATAATCTCAGCAAACAAAGAGGTATCAACAATGCGAGGAATAAATCCTGCACCAATTCCTTGAATCTTGTGAGGTCCTGGTTTGCCCCCACTGAGCACTGGAGATTTTTTGGGCTCTACTGCTACTATTTTTACTCCCTTAGGAGCTAGAACTCTTCCAACTCCCGTGATGGTTCCACCTGTCCCTACACCAGCAACAAAGATATCAATATCAGGCAGATCTTCCAAAATCTCTTGCGCAGTGGTTTTTTCATGCATAGCTGGGTTTGCAGGGTTTTCAAATTGGTTGAGCATATATGCTCCCTCCTCGGTAAGTTCTAGCGCTTTTTGGATAGCTCCCTTCATCCCTTCACTTGCTGGTGTAAGGATGAGTTTGGCTCCAAGAAACTCTAAGATGCGTCTGCGCTCAATACTCATCGATTCAGGCATGATGATAATTGCTTGCATTCCAAGAGCTGCTGCGATCATAGCCATCGCTATACCGGTATTGCCGCTTGTTGGTTCTACTAGGGGAGTCGATTTATCGATGACTCCTTGATCGAGGGCCTCTTTAATCATATTGTAGGCGATACGGTCTTTCACACTACCGCCGGGGTTTTTAAATTCACATTTTGCATAGATATTTTCTTCAAGCTGCAAAAGTGGTGTTTTGCCAATAAGATCAGTAACTTTGTGTGCGATCATCGAATAACCTTTGTCTGGGCGATATTTGTTGCATGGTAGACTGTTTTATGGTGTATTGTAGCATAATATTTAATTATACGATTTTGCAGTTGTGGTTCATATGATGGCAAAAACCAGGCGTTATTACTGATGGCTATGATGTATTGTGTAGGTGTTGTATAGATAACATCAGCTGTGGCTTCATAGCAGATCGCATTGGTAAACTCTACGCCATCGACAGAATAGATTTGTAGATTTTTTGCAGGAGTAAAATCTGTAGCATCATTGAAAAAGTAGTGGTTGACGAATTTTCCTAGTGGTTTTGGCAACGGCACATACTCCCCAAATGGAACGAGTACTACTTTGTGCATGATAGTGTAGTTGCCTTTTGCAAAGAGGTATGTAGCATTGTAGACGCGGGAGTTTTGCAGATGTAAAGCACCGGTGATGATTGTAATTTTTTTGCTTCTCTCTAAAAGCTCAAGTAGCAGTGCAGTATTGCGCTGCAAAAATGTGGGATATGCACTCTCAGGCAAGACTACGACATCGTAGTGTTCATTAATTGCCTCATCGATCGCGGCAAAGTTTTGCTTGATGATAGTAGGTAAATATTCAATTTTCCATTTCTTATCTTGGGGAATATGGGTAGTGACAAGTTTGATGCGCAGTGGTGCTAGCGGCGAGGCTGGATAGGAGTGGAGCGCAAAGAGTAAAAGAGTGATACCAAGGAGTGCTGGTAAGATTTTTTTCATTGAGAGCAGCACCAATCCTGTAAGAATGAATGCAAAGTGAAGCTTATCATAGCCAAAATAGCTATCTACAAAGACGATCTCTGGGATGAACCAGTTAAATCCAAAAGGGTGGATATAGCTTAGAACTAACAGCGCAAGAGCAAGTATAACGTGATAGAGAAAAGGTGCTATTTTTGCAGCAATTCTTGCAATGCTTTCAATAATCTTGAAAAGAACTCCATAAAAAAGAGCTATGAAAATGATAGCAATTGGTACGAAGACTTTGAGATCATAGTAGCGAAAGCTCATACCTATCCACCAAAACCAAAAAAGCCCTATAAAAAATCCAACCCAAAAGAGTCGCTTGCAGTTGATGAGGAGATAAAACCCAAAAATTCCAAAGAGAGAGAGTAACAATCTACTCTTTATCCCAAAATATTCGAGAAATAAAAAGGCACTTAAAAGCAGAGCTATGAGAAAGGATTTTATTAGTAATTTAATGGTAGAATATCCACTAAAATTTTGAAACAAAGGAATATTCATGCAGGGACAAAGCGCAGGCATTCTTGGATCACTCCTTCCGCTTATTATCATTTTTGCGATCTTCTATTTTCTCATAATTAGACCGCAACAGCAACAGGCAAAAAAACATAAAGAGATGGTAGAAAATCTCAAAAAAGGCGATAAAATCGTCACTACTGGTGGTATCATAGCAGAAGTTGTCAAAAATGAGGAGAATTTTATCAAAGCAAAAATTGCAGATAACACTGAAGTAAAAATCGAAAAGAGCTACATCGCAAAAAAACTTGAAAGTTAAGAGATGAAATGGCTCAACTATAGATTCGTAATTTTTGTTCTGGTTTTTATCGCTGGTGTTGCACTCAGTGTGCCATCACTCCTCAATCTCTCCTTTGGTCCTAAGATTACCTTAGGGTTAGATCTCCAGGGCGGTTTGCATATGCTTCTGGGAGTCGATACAAAAAAGGCAGTTGCTTCTAAGATCAAATCGATTGCGGCAGCGATCAAATACTACGCAGAAGACAACGATATTCTCATGGATGAATTGCGCGTCAACGACAATGGCATCTCTTTTAAGCTCTTAGATAGTGACGATGCCCCTAAGATTGAAGAGTTTTTGCAGCAGCAAAAGGGACTCGTGGTCAAAAAAGATGGTCTCAAATATACAATTGCTCTCACACCGCAAGAGGTAAAATCGATAAAAGAGTATGCTATCAAGCAAGCAGTCGATACCATCCGCAATCGACTCGATCAGTTTGGTCTAGCAGAACCTACAGTTGCGAAGCAGGGAAAAGATAAAATTTTAGTCGAGCTTCCTGGTATCAAAACGCCTGAGCAAGAGCAGCGCGTGCGCAAGCTCATAGCAAAAGCAGCTCACCTCCAACTTATGGCTGTGGATGAAGCAAGACAGGCAAGAGCTGATCAGATGAGCCCCGAGGAGGCAGCTGAGTATGGAGATATCATCCTCAAAGACCGTAATGGTCGCAAATATCTCGTCAAAGAGATTCCCATCCTCGATGGAAGCATGATTACGGATGCAAGAGTTGCATTTGACCAAAACAACCAACCAGTTATAGACTTCACACTCAACTCCCAAGGAGCCAAAATTTTCGCAGACTTCACTGCCAAAAATGTCGGTAAACGCCTGGCGATTGTGCTTGATAATGTTGTCTATTCAGCTCCTGTAATTCGTGAGCGTATTGGTGGAGGAAGCGGGCAGATAAGTGGTGGATTTAGTGTCCAAGAAGCGCACGATGTAGCGATCGCTCTGCGAAGTGGGGCACTTTTGGCTCCAGTTTATATGGAAGAGAAGCGCAGCATCGGACCAAGCCTTGGAGCTGATAGCGTGCGTGCAAGTATGATCGCTCTCATGAGTGGTTTTGTGCTTGTAGTACTCTTTATGATTCTCTACTACGGTATCGCTGGAGTTATAGCAGATATCGCACTCATTGCAAACCTCTTTTTGATCATTGGAATCATGGCACTCTTTGGTGCTACACTCACACTTCCTGGGATGGCTGGTATCGTGCTGACAGTAGGTATGGCTGTGGATGCAAACGTTATTATCAACGAGCGGATCCGTGAGCTTCTGCGCTCTGGCGTTTCGGTGCGCAAAGCGATAGAACAAGGCTACAAAAATGCGATGAGCGCAATTTTGGATGCAAATATCACTACTCTCATCGCTGCAATTGTACTCTATGCTTATGGAACGGGACCAATCAAAGGGTTTGCAATCACAATGAGTATAGGTATTTTGGCATCTATGCTTACAGCCATTGTTGGTACACACGGGATCTATGAAGCACTCATGGATAAGATTGAGCGTAGCAAAAACTATAACCTTTGGTTTGGGATAAAGGTCTGATATGGAGTTTTTTAAAGCAGATAAAATTTATGACTTTATGGGCAAAGCTAAATATTTCATGGCAGTTTCTGCCCTTTTGGTAATAGGCTCTTGGGCACTTCTATTTATAAAGGGGCTCAATTTTGGTATCGACTTTGCCGGGGGGACAATAGTACAGGTGCGCTATGATAAACCGGTAGAGATCTCCAAGATTCGCCAGGTTCTCAAAAAGAGTGCAATATTCAAAGATGCAAGTGTTACATATTTTGGAAGTGACAACGAGATCGTTATACGCCTCAAAACCTCTACCAAAAATCTCAAGCAAGATATCGGAGATTTAGCACGCAAAGCACTTGCTGGGACAGGAAACTATGAGATACGCCGCGTAGATATGGTTGGACCAAAGGTTGGTGGAGAGCTCAGAGAAAAAGGGTTAATGGCTACTGTGATTGCGATTTTAGCCATCTTGATCTATGTCTCCATACGCTTTGAGTGGAGATTTGCCCTCGCGAGTGTCTTGGCTCTTGTACATGATGTGAGTATCGCAATGGGAGCTATAAGTCTCTTTTCAATTCCGGTCAATCTCGATATCCTTGCCGCTATTCTTACACTCCTAGGATATTCTCTTAACGATACCATTATTGTATTTGACCGTATTCGTGAAGGAATAATCGAGTCGACAAAACTGCGCAGCCTCAATGAAGTTATCAACGAAGCAGTGACAAAGACCCTCTCACGTACGGTACTTACCTCATTGACGACATTTTTTGTGGTTCTCACACTCTACCTCTTTGGAGGAGAGATAATTCGAGGCTTTAGTTTTACGCTATTAATTGGTATTATTGTTGGTACATACAGTTCTATCTTCATCGCTTCTCCACTGCTAACTATTTTGGGATTTGATCTTGAAAAATATCGCAAAAAATTGGCAGAGAAACGCAAACGGCAGCAAGAAAAAGAGAAGATGCGAGCAATGTATGAACAAGGAATGGTTTAATGAGCAAATATGATCCAAAAAGTATAGAGAAAAAATGGCAAGATTTTTGGAAAGACCAGGGGAGTTTTGAGCCAAGCGAAGAGTATAATAAGCCAAAAATGTATGTGCTCTCTATGTTTCCTTATCCAAGTGGCCGCATTCATATGGGTCATGTGCGCAACTACACCATCGGTGATGCACTAGCGCGCTATCACAGAAAAGCGGGACGGAATGTGTTGCATCCAATCGGTTGGGATGCCTTTGGTATGCCGGCCGAAAATGCCGCTATCAAGCATGGAGTCCATCCGAAAAAATGGACATATGAAAATATAGCATATATGCGCAAAGAGCTCGATAGTCTGGGGCTGAGCTTTTCATATGAGCGTGAGTTTGCCACATGTGATGAACTCTATAGCAAATGGGAGCAAAGCTTCATTATCGATATGTGGAACAAAGGATTGATGTATCGCAAGAAAGCTGCTGTCAACTGGTGTCCACACGATAAGACAGTTTTGGCAAATGAACAGGTAATTGAAGGGCGCTGTTGGCGTTGTGATACAGAGGTAGTCCAAAAAGATATTGAGCAGTATTTTCTCAAAATTACCGATTATGCTGAAGAGCTTTTGCAAGACCTGCAAAAACTTGAAGGCAATTGGCCGAGCCAGGTTATTGCAATGCAGCGTAACTGGATAGGCAAAAGCCAGGGCTTGGGTTTTACTATGAAGCTTGATGAAGAGAGCCAACAAAAAAGTGGCTTTGAAGGTTTTGAGGTCTTTACAACCCGTCCAGATACAATATATGGTGTTACGTATGCAGCTCTCGCACCTGAACACCCGATCGTCAAAGAATTGATCAATAAGGGACTCCTTGATAGCCAGAGTGAGCAAAAGATCTGCGTTATGCAAAACCAAAATGCAAGGACACGCCAGCAGGCTGAGAAAGAGGGAGTCTTTTTAGATATCTATGCCATCCATCCGTTAACTGGACAAAAGATCCCTGTCTGGGTAGCAAACTTTGTGCTTACAGAGTATGGGAGTGGTGCAGTGATGGCAGTTCCTGCCCATGACGAGAGAGATTTTGAGTTTGCCAAAAAGTATAATCTCCCTATCAAATATGTTATCAAACCAAAAGATGGGGAACTTGATACTACTAAGCCATATACTGAGCCAGGTATACTTTTTGATAGTGGAGAGTTTAGTGGACTTCCGAGTGAAGAGGCAAAAGAAAAAATAATCGTATATTTTGAAGAGAAGGGATTAGGTAAACGTACAATCAACTACCGTCTCAAAGATTGGCTTGTATCGCGTCAGCGCTACTGGGGTACGCCGATCCCACTCATAAAGTGTCCAAAGTGTGGCATAGTACCAGAAAAAAAAGAGAATCTCCCTGTGACTTTGCCAGAAGATGTAACAATAACAGGTGAAGGGAATCCACTAGAGCTTCATCCTACATGGAAGCATACCAAATGTCCGCAGTGTGGTGCAGATGCCCAGAGAGAGACCGATACTCTCGATACATTTGTAGAGTCTAGTTGGTATTTTTTGCGCTACACTACTCCTCGAAGATTTTGGGAAGAGGTGCCTTTTCGCAAAACTGATACAGACTACTGGATGCCGGTAGATCAGTATATCGGTGGGATCGAGCATGCTATTTTGCACCTTCTTTATGCGAGATTTTTCACAAAAGTGTTGCGAGATCTTGGCTATGTGAATCTAGATGAGCCATTTAAGAGACTCCTCACACAAGGAATGGTACTCAAAGACGGTGCTAAAATGAGTAAATCCAAAGGCAATACAGTTGATCCAGATGAAATTGTAGAAAAATATGGAGCTGATACAGCGAGACTCTTCATTCTTTTTGCAGCTCCTCCAGCAAAAGAGCTGGAGTGGAGTGATGCTGGAGTGGAAGGAGCTTATAGATTTATCAAGCGTTTTTATGAGAGAAGTTTCAATGCCAAGCCGATTGCAGAGCTACCGCAGTTTGATCCAAAATCTCTTACAAAAGAGCAAAAAACCGCACGCAAAAAGGTCTATGAGGCTTTGCAAAAATCGCATGATGTTTATGAGAAAAATTTCAATTTTAATACACTCATAGCAGCAGCAATGGAAGCGCTCAATGCATTAAGTGCCCAAGATAATGCACTCATATGGAGTGAAGGATACTGGATACTTACAAATATTCTCGAGCCTATTATTCCGCATATAAGTTGGGAGATAGCACAGCGACTCTTTGAACGGAAGAACTTTGGTGCTATTAGAGTTGATGAAACTGCTTTAGAAGAGGATACTATCAAGATAGCAGTGACCGTTAATGGCAAAAGAAGGGCTGAGATCGAGGTGCCAAAGAGTGCATCCAAAGAGGAGGTCTTGGCTATGGCAAAAGAGGCTGGAGCTAAGTGGATCGAAGGCAAAGAGATTATCAAAGAGATTGTAGTTCCAGGACGACTCGTCAATATTGTCGTAAAAGGGTAGGAATGCGGTTTTTGGTAGTGGCTTTGTTGGTTTTTGCTTTGACTGGTTGTGGGTATAAACCATCAAGCCGCTACCTGCAAGAAAATATCAAAGAAAAAATTTACATTCATGTTAATGTCCTACTCAACGATCCGGAAGATGCGTTGATTATCAAAGATGCAGTTAATAGAGCTCTACTATACCGGTTTGGCAACCATCTTGTTTCATATGATCAGGCCCAAACCAAGATTAATGTACGTGTTCGCTCCCTCTCCTTTGCTCCACTTGAGCGTAATACCTATGGCTATGTAGATCAGTACCGGGCAAAAATTGTACTCGATTTTGATGTGCGAGATCAAAAAGGCAAACGGCGCATAACAACTGACGGGTATTACGATTTTGCAATTGAGCCAAACTCCATCATCACCGATACTATGCGCTTTGATGCTATACGCAGAGCCTCCCAGAAGGCTATCGATAAATTCATAGCACAAATGGCAAAGAGCAGATAGTTGCGAGTAAAAGAGTATCTCGATACCAAGCCCCTCTATTACAAAAAGTTTGATCCAGCAAGGATGCAGCGAGCCTATAGCGAGATAGCACCAAAGCTGCGTATCCCACCAATCATTCACATTGTTGGTACCAATGGCAAGGGATCTACCGGACGCTTTTTGGCAGGAGCCATCAAAGAGGCTGGTTACAAGGTTGGGCATTACACCTCGCCACATATTTTTCGCTTCAATGAGCGTATCTGGATAGATGGCAAAGAGATAAGTGATGAGAGGTTGGATGAGGTGCATAGTAAAGCACAAAAGCTCTTAGACGATCAAGCAGATGAACTCAGCTACTTTGAGTATACTACTTTTCTCGCAATATTGGCATTTGAGCAGTGTGATTATGTGGTGATGGAGGCGGGACTTGGTGGAGAGTATGATGCTACATCAGTCTTTCCAAATATTTTGACTCTTGTTACTCCCATTGATTATGATCATAGCGACTTTTTGGGTGAGAATATCGAAGAGATTGCACGCACAAAACTCAAAGCTGTACAAAAAGGGGCTATCATGGCTCCTCAGCTCCATGTTGAGGTGTATGAAGTTGCTCAAAAACTGCAAATCTCTTATAAGGTTGCAACTCCTTCTAAAGAGCTAGAAAGGATTGTTGAGACACAAGGTTTGGCTCCATTTTTTACTTCAAATTTAGCTCTAGCCCTCGAGGGAGCAAAAGCGTTGGGTATAGTGGCTCATCCTAGCAAAGTTATCAATTACCGCTTGCCAGGTCGTATGCAAAAAATTGGCAATGTTACTCTCGATGTAGGGCACAATCTCCTCTCTGCAAAAGCTATAAGTAATCTCATTGAGCCCGGGACTATCTTGGTCTACAATACATATGCTGATAAAGAGTATGAGAAAATTTTGCAAACTTTAGCGCCCAAAATTGCAAAAGTAGAGATTTTACCGGTAGCAAATGAACGCATTGTAGATGAGAATACACTTATTAAAACTTTACAAAGACTTGGCTTGCAATATAGCTATTTTGATGGTATAAAGAGGGACAAAAAATATCTAGTGTATGGATCATTTAGCGTGGTTGAGGAGTTTATGAAGCGATGTGGGCAAAATATTATGAATATCTAAAATCTTCCAAACCCCAAATTATTATTACAGAGAATGAAAAAGAGGCGCAATACATAAGCAGTGTGGCTAAAATTTTAGATATAGATCATATCGTGCTTCCTGATATAAGAGCGCAAGAAGGTGATGACTTACGCGTATTTAAAGAAGAGTTGGATATATATCTTACGGCGCTCAATGATTTTTATCATAATCCAAAGATGCTCATTGTTCCGCAAGCCACCGCAGCACTCAAAGTTCCTGAGCGCAAATATTTTGATCGTATGCAGCTTGAGTTTGGTCAAAGTATCAATCTAGAGAATCTAAAAGATAAACTTCTCTCATGGGGATATAGTTTTGTCGATATTATTGAAGCAAAAGGGGAGGCAAGTTTTCGTGGGGATGTTATCGATATATTCCCTCCAAATTTAGAGAAACCTATACGTATCAGCCTCTTTGATGATGAGATAGAATCTATCCGCTACTTTGATCCATCTACGCAGCGTAGTAGCCAAGATGAACTTGAGGAGGTAACTCTATATCCGGCTCATCTTATCATGGATGAAGAGCTTGAGAGTGCAATTGAAGCAAGTGATTTTGATGTATTTGAAAAGGATTTAAGAAGTGTGGGTTTGTGGGTAGCCAAACGTAACGACATCTTTCAAGAAGAGGGTGTGGTACGCAGCAGTGAAATTCCTATGGCAAAAGAGTATAGAGATATTGAAGTAATTGACATTGATGCTCTCATAACCCACAAAGAGAAGCACATTAAAGTCGTAGTCAAATCTCCTGAAATCGCACGGCGCAGTTCCATCAAGCAAATTGATAGAGTGAAATTTATCTATAAAGATGCATATCTCAATATCGAAGGTCCCAAGGAGATAATAATCTCTCTTAATAAACCAAAAAAACGCCGCACAAAGCGAGCCGGCGTTGTTTTGGACGAACTTAAGATCGGTGAATATGTGGTTCATGAACAACACGGTATCGGAATCTTTCAAGGACTGCGCCAAATTGAGATATTAGGTGCTAAGCGAGATTTTGTTGAGATTGCCTATGCTGGTGAAGATAAGCTTTTGGTACCTGTAGAAAACCTCGAAATTTTGAGTCGTTATGTAGCTGATAGTGGGAGTATGGCTATCGTTGACAAGCTAGGAAGTCAATCTTTTAGTCGTCTCAAAGCAAAAGTCAAAGAGCGCCTTTTTGAGATAGCTGCAGATATAGTGAAGCTTTCTGCAAAAAGAGCACTTAGCCCTGGCAAAAAGATAGTTATTCCTCCGGACTTAAAGCTTTTTCAAAGAGAGGCTGGATTTGTTTATACTGAGGATCAGGAAAAATCTATTGATGCAATTTTACAGAGGCTTAGTAGTGGCAAAGTAATGGATATGCTTCTTAGTGGAGATGTAGGGTTTGGTAAGACTGAAGTAGCTATGAATGCGATTTATGCAGTGGTCAAAAATGGTTATCAGGCTGCTGTAGTTGTACCAACTACGCTCCTATCAAACCAGCACTATCAAACCCTCAAAGAGCGTTTGGAAAAATATGGTATAAGTGTGACAAAAATTGACCGTTTTGTAAGTGCAAAAGAGAAAAAAGAGCGTTTGGCGGCCATTACTGAGGGCAAAATTGATGTTGTTGTCGGAACACATGCTCTCTTTGGTACAAATTTCAAAAATTTGGGGCTTGTAGTAATCGATGAAGAGCATAAGTTTGGAGTGAAGCAAAAAGAGAAACTTAAAGAGTTTAGCAAAGATGTGCATATTCTTTCCATGAGTGCTACACCAATACCCCGCAGTCTCAATATGGCACTTAGTCAAATCAAAGATTTAGCAGAAATTCGCACTCCACCAGAAGAGAGAAAACCTGTACGTACTTATGTAAAAGAGTATGACCAGAAGCTTATCAAAGAGATAATATTGCGAGAACTGCGCCGTGGGGGGCAAGTTTTTTACATTTATAACTCTATAGCAGGTATAGAAGAGAAACGTAAAGAGCTTGAGAGTTTTTTACCTGGTAAGAAGATATTAGTGCTTCATTCTAAAATATCAAGTACTACTACAGAAAAAGAACTCATCAAATTTGCAAAAGGGGAATATGATATTTTGCTCTCTACCTCTATTGTTGAGAGTGGTATCCACATGCCAAATGTCAATACTATTATTGTAGAGGGTGCCGATCGCTTTGGTATTGCAGATCTGCATCAGTTGCGAGGACGCGTGGGAAGATCAACCAAAGAGGGGTACTGCTACTATATTGTAGAGGATAAAGAGGCACTCACTGATGATGCGAAGATAAGACTCATTGCGCTTGAGTCCAATTCCTATCTTGGTAGTGGTGCAGCTTTGGCTTACTATGATCTTGAAATTCGTGGTGGTGGCAATATCATAGGAGCGCAGCAAAGCGGGCATATCAAAAACATCGGCTATAGCCTCTATCTGAAGATGCTTGAAGATGCTATCACAAAACTTACAAAAGGCGAACTAGAAGAAGAGAGTGAAGTGGAGCTCAAACTCAGTGTCAATGCATATATAAGCAGTGATGTAGTGGCTGAGGACAGGCTCAAGCTCGAGCTCTATCGCAGACTCTCTCATGTCACAAATGTTGAAGAGATTAGCGATATTGAGGAGGAGATCAAAGATCGCTATGGCAAAATAGATGAGGTGACAAGAAATTTTCTCGATCTCATTGAGATAAAATTGCGTGCAAAAGAGCGAGGTATCAAACGTATTAGTAACTATAATCAAAATATTACTATCGATTATGGCGATAAAAAAGAGCAGCTCAAAGCTCCAAGCAAAGATGATGAGGATATTTTGCGCACAGTTTTGCGCTATGTAAAAAGCTAAAAGGAACTAGATGAAGCTAGGATTTATTGGTGATGTGGTAGGGAAACCTGGAAGAAAGATGATCAAGCGTTATTTGCCACAAATCAAAAAAGAGCTTGAGCTCGATTTCATTGTAGCAAACTATGAAAATGCTAGTCACGGTTTTGGCCTCACTGCCAAAAATGCCAAGGAGCTCTTTGATGCAAGAATCGATCTCATGACCGGTGGCAATCACACCTGGGATAAAAAGGAGATCATCCCGCTTTTGGAAGAGTTGCCACTTCTTCGACCCATCAATTATCCTGAGGGAGTTCCAGGAAGAGGTTTTAAAATAATCGATGAACTCAATCTTGCAGTTATCAATATCATGGGATATTTTACTATGCCTATGGTAGAAAATCCCTTCATCGCAGCCAATAAGATTGTAGAAGTGCTGCGTGGGGAGGGTATAAAAAATATCTTCATCGATTTCCATGCAGAGGCTACAAGCGAAAAGAGAGCAATGTTTTTGATGCTCAAAGATCGTATAAGCGCACTTGCTGGGACACATACACATATAGGTACTGATGATTTATGTATTGATGGGGGAGCTGGGTATGTAACAGATGTAGGACTGACAGGCTGCAGGGACAATGTGATCGGTATGAAAGAAGATGTACCTATCAAAAGATTTCTTACAGGACTTCCTGGACACTTTGATGTGCCAGATAAGTGCAAGGCGATTTTGCAAATGATTGTCTTTGAGTTTGATAGAGAGGGAAGATGTGTGGATGCATCGAAGATAAAGGCCTATGACGATGAAGGGTGGCAAATAGTTCATAAGGCAAGGGTAGAGTAATGCTTGGCTATGAGCTCCTCAAAAGGCTCAAAGAGCTTGGCATCGATGCAGGGAGTCGCGACCCATATTGGTGGCCAAATAGTGGAAGTTTTGAAGTTGTCGTTGGAGCTATTTTAACGCAGAATACAAAATGGGAAAATGTAGAAAAAGCGCTCAATAATCTCAGA